>JACSRP010000139.1 GCA_014879665.1 Anaerolineae bacterium
TGCCGACTATATAGGCATGCCCTGCATCCTAAAAGACGCACATGGCGGCGGCTGGCGCGATGTATATGTTGTGCATTCTATTGATGAGTTGGTAGCACAGTACGATCAAGCCGGGCTGCTGACGATGATCGTTCAAGAGTTCATTGAATGGGAAAACTACGCTCGCTGCATGGTGCTGGGTCAAGAAAAAGTACATGTGATGAAATATGATCCGCGACAGCGGCATTATCACGAGGAACATGATTTTTCGCCTGAGCTTGAAGAGCGGATCATTCGAGATTCACTGGCATTGTGCCGCGCGCTGGGCTATGACATGAATACGGTTGAATTTGCCGTACGTGATGACATTCCCTACGCGATTGATTTTATGAACCCTGCGCCGGATATGGACGTTAATTCGCTGGGCAACCGTCATTTCCAATGGATGGTGGAAAATATGGCGGATCTGGTCATTAAGCTGGCAAAATCCGACCATTCAACCCGCGAGCGTTATGTTTGGGGCGAACTCGCACAAAAAGCTGGTAAATAACTCATGTCAAGTGAAGTTGTTGAACGCTATCACAGTTTGCTAACAGACACGACTGCGGCTCATGCGGTCGAGCAGATGAATGCCGGGCTGAAAAAACGAAAATGCTTCTTCGGAGAACGCCCGCTGTGCACGGTGCTGCGTCCCAATTTCTATACGCCAGAACAGTGGGCATTTCTTAAGTTTGAGACTGAAATTCTGCTGAGCGCATTTCAAAAAGCACATGATGCGTGTATGACAAATCCTGAATTTCGGGTGCAGCTTGACCTTGAACCCTACGAGGAGATGTTATTTAATCTGGATATCGGGTTTGAAGCCCCGTGGACAACTTCGCGGCTGGATTCCTTCTTCATCCTTGAGAATATGTCGCTCAAGTTTGTCGAATATAATGCCGAAACGCCCGCTGGCATTGCCTATGATGATGCCGTTGCCGATACATTTCTCGAATTAGATGTGTTCAAACAATTCAATGAGTATTACCACACCCGTACATTCCCGGTTCGACAGGGATTGTACACCTCACTTGCTGAAGCCTATCGTCAGTGGGGCGGCACTAACCAACCCAATATTGCGATTGTAGATTGGTCGGATGTTCCTACGCTGAATGAGCATGAGCTGTGCAAGCAGCATTTTGAAGCTGAAGGTTCAGCGGTTGTGCTAGCAGATCCACGCAGCCTCGAATACCATTCTGGCAGGCTGTTTACACAAGACGGCTTTCCGATTGACTTAATCTACAAGCGAGTACTTTCCAGCGAATTGATCGAGCGTCTGGGCGTCGAAAACCCGATTGTAAATGCGGTAAGAGATCGTAAAGTGTGTATGTCCAACGCTTTTAGCGCCAAGCTGATGGCAAAGAAAGCCAGCTTTTCACTACTTAGCGACGAACGCAACCATTCGATATTCACGGCGGAGGAACTGCGGGTCATCGAAGCACACATTCCGTGGACGCGCAAAGTTAGCGAGCGTACTACCCATTTTCATGGCCGCAGCATTGATCTCGTTCCGTTTATCGCGGAAAACAAAGATCAACTGGTGCTGAAGCCTAACGATGAATATGGGGGTAAGGGTGTGATCCTCGGGTGGGACGCGACGCAAGAGATATGGGATGAAACCATTAAGTCAGCGTTGACTAATTCATATGTCGTACAGGAACGGGTCGAAATTGCTTACGACGATTACCCTTCATTCATTGATGGGCGTGTTGATATTAGCCAGCGAATGGTAGATGCCGATCCGTTCATCTTTTTCGGGCGTACTACCAGCGGCTGCTTGACCCGCTTATCGTCTTCCTCCCTGCTTAATGTAACGGCTGGCGGCGGTTCAATTGTGCCCTCATTCATCATTTACAAACGCACATAAATATACAGAGTGTACAATCACAACTGTATTAAAAAGCGGCGCACCCAACAAGAGCGCGCCGCTTTTTAATACAGTTTGTTGATTCGAAATAGTGAGCGCGCCGAAGCATGCCCACTATTTCAATGGTCAGTAATTAAGGCTGCCACACCAGAATATTGCCGCCAGTCGTGGCACTTGCGACATATACGCCATCTGCGCTCCACGCTGCTGATGTGATAAGCTGTCCCGCCGGTAGTGCGGGGGGCAGTTCACTGCCAGAGAAAGCGTCCCACAATTTCAACTCGCCGTCTTCAGAACCGGTGGCGATGGTGATGCCGTTCGGGCTGTAAACGAGGCTGGTAATCGCCTGTGAATGCCCGATCAATACGGCCACGGTAGACCAGCCAATCGTCTCGTAAATCGCAGCTGTAGAATCTGAGCTGCCTACCGCCAATCGCGCGCCGTCTATACTCCACGCCAGAGCAGTCGCCGCGCCACCTACCGAGAAGTTAAAGAACGGCTGCTGTGTAGAGACGTTATAGATATTCACAGTGCCATCGTTCGCGCCGTAGGCAATCTGCGAGCCGTCCGGCTTCCACGCAATCGCATTAACAGAGTCACTCGCCTGCAGCTGCCCGATAGGTTGGAAGCTCGCCATATCCCAGAAGATGATGCTTCCGTCGGCGCCCGCACTGGCTAATGTTGTCCCGGATGGATTAAACGCCAACGCGGTTACACTGCCCGCAGCGGTTAGCGTAGTGACTGGCTGCCAACCGTTTGTCTCCCAGATGATAATTGTATTATCACTGCCTCCGCTGGCGAGATAAGCGCCATCCGAGCGCCATGCAACTGCGTTTACGCCGGCAGTATGCCCGCTCAGAGTTGTAAATTGCGACTGAGTAGTCACGTCCCAGATAGTGACAGTACCGTTAGCATTACCAGAAGCCATACGGTAACCACCCGGTGACCAGATGATACTATTCGCATTGACGCCAGCCAGTGTAAAGACGGGGGTCGGTGCTGCCGGGACAGGCGTTGCCTGTGCGGCAATATCTAGCGTTTGCTGGGTTGAGTTTTCATTCAACGGATCGCTGCCGGTTACGGTGAGGATGACCAGATACTGCCCCGTCGCAAAGATGTGCTGCGGGTTTGCATCCGTGCTGAATGCGCCGTCACCGAAATCCCAGTAGTAGGAAGCGATTGGCCCGGTTGATGATGACGTGAAGTTAATTGTTGCAGGATCATTGGGATCAGGCGTAAAGCTAAAGCCCGCAATGACCGGCTCGGTAGTAACGGTTGGTTCGGCGGTTGGCGCAGTGATAACAACAGTGTCGCTTGCCGCATTCTGCGTCAGGCCATCGGTACCGATAGCCTGCAGAGTCACGAGATAGTTTCCAGCCGTACCATAAGTATGGACAGGCTGTGCTTCACTGCTGGTCAGCCCATCGCCAAAATCCCATACATACTGACCAATCGGGCCAGTCGAGGCGTTCGCAAATTGGACGCTGTACGGATCGCCGGGCACCGGTATCACAGTGAAGGCCGCCACAATGGGTGCTTCAATATTCACAGTGAAGAAAATACTGCTCGGCATAGAACCCGGCTGCCCGGACACTGTTAGCGTCACCTGATAACTGCCGGGCGCAGCATAGTTATGCAGCGGGTGCTGCTCGATACCAGCCTGCCCATCGCCAAAGTCCCAGCTCCAGCCGACCACCGGGCCGGTAGACATATCTGTAAACTGGATACTCTGCGGGCTGCCCGGTACGGGCGCAAAGCTGAAATTGGCAGTAACCGGCGCAATCACAGAGACCTGCTGCTGCGCCGCGTTTGAGCCACCCGCATTTGACACCGTTAGCGTGACCGTATAGATCCCGCCGGATGCGTAAGTGTGGGTCGGGTTCGTCTCACTGCTTCCCTGACCATCACCAAAGTCCCATGCTACGCCGCTGATACCGTCACCACTTGAGAGATTGGTGAATACCACGGTCAGCGGACCAGACAATGGATCGGGAATAGTGGCGCTAAAGTTTGCCATCGGTGGAACGACAGTTGGCGTTTCCGTTGGCAGCTGCGTAACTGTCACCTGCTGCTGGGCTGAATTTCCACCCCCTGTGCCAGTAACAGTCAATGTCACGGTATAGGTACCGCTTGCCCCATAGGTATGAATAGGGTTCGTTTCGCCGCTGGTCTGGCCATCGCCAAAATCCCATAGGCGGCTGAAAATCCCCTCACCCAGCGAAAGATCTGTGAAACCGACAGTCAACGGGCTGCCCACAGGGTCAGCAACAATTGCAGAGAAATTCACTACCGGCGGTTCAGGCGTAAAGGTGGCCGTCGGCGGCACGATCAGGTTGATGACCTGCTGCCCGGCACCAGTACCGCCAGCACCGGTAACACTTAAAGTTACAGTATATGCGCCGCCCGCAGGATAGGTGTGAACGGGGTTAAGATCACCGCTTGATTGGCCGTCACCAAAATCCCAGAATAGACTGCTAATTCCCTCACCTGTAGATAGATTAGTGAAAGTCACGGTTAATGGGCTGCCTACTGGATCGGTTACCACCGCAGTGAAATTCACTATGGGCGGTTCAGGCGCAGCTGTCTCAGTTGGCGGCACGGGGGTTTCAGTGGGTGTGTCCGTAGCCGTCTCAGTGGGCGGCACTGGAGTTACAGTCGGCAGATCCGTAGCTGTCTCAGTGGGCGGAAGTGGAGTTTCAGTATTCGTCGGAACTACCGCGATTTCAGTCGGGCTTAACTCCATCGTGGGGGCAAGCGTCGGCGTCTCTGTAGCTGTCTCAGTGGGCGGCACTAACGTGGCGGTAGATGTTAAGGTTGCAGTCGGCGGAATCGTCGTGTTTGTGAAAGTCGCAGTGGGCGGCGCCTGTGAAGGTGTCAGCGTTGGAGTGGCGCTCGGAGCGACGACCACCAGCGATGACTGCGCCGCATTTTGACCACCGGGGCCAGTCACTATCAACGTAACAATATAGTTTCCAGCGTGTGTGAAAACATGGGTTGGATCTTGTTCTGTGCTCAGCGAGCCATCGCCAAAGTTCCAACTGTAGGATGAGATATTGCCGGAAGACCGATTCAGGAATTGCACAGATAGCGGAGCAATACCGCTGACCGGGTTAAAGGCGAAGCCAGCCTGCGGAGGAGGAATCTGCGGGCTTTGCACCGTAATCTGGCGCGAAGCGATAGACACGCCGCCGGGGCCGGAAGTAGTGAGAAACACGGTATACGTGCCAACGTTCTGGAACGTATGCGATGGGCTGCGTTGAGCGCTGGTTTGGCCGTCGCCAAAGTTCCAGAAATAGCTGGAGACAGTGCCGGTCGTTTGATCTGTAAACTGCACGGTCAAAGGTGCATTGCCAGATTCCGGCGTCGCTATAAATGCTGCGCGCGGCGCGCTAGGCGTATTTACCAGCACCTGACTGGA
>JACSRP010000200.1 GCA_014879665.1 Anaerolineae bacterium
GCTGTCTAACGGGCATGGCGGCTGGCCGATGACGGTGTTTCTGCTGCCCGATGGCCGCCCATTTTATGCGGGCACGTATTTTCCTAAAGAAGCACGACAGGGCATGCCTTCGTTCAAACAGGTGTTGGAGGCGGTGAATGACGCCTACCAGAATCGCCGCGATGATGTCAACGAGATTGCTGAGCAGCTCACGCAAGGACTGAACCGAGCATCGTTAGGGATCGGACAGAACAGCCAGTTGAATGAAGGACTGCTGGATGCCACGTTGAAGCCATTTGAGCGCGAATTTGACGCTCATTACGGCGGCTTTGGAGGCGCGCCAAAGTTCCCACAGGCGATGAATCTGGAATATTTACTGCGCTTTTATGACCGCACCGGCGACGAAACGGCGCTAAAGATGGTCACGCTAACGCTGAAGAAGATGGCGATGGGCGGAATTTACGATCAGCTAGGCGGCGGATTCCATCGTTACAGCGTGGACGCGATCTGGCTGGTGCCGCATTTCGAGAAAATGCTGTACGACAACGCGCTGTTGAGCCGGGTGTATTTGCACGCATGGCAGGTGACAGGCGATCTGTTCTTCAAGAAGATGGCTGAAGAGATTTACGACTATATTTTGCGAGAGATGACCGCGCCGGAAGGTGGGTTCTACAGCGCCACCGATGCCGACAGCGAAGGAGAAGAAGGCAAATTCTTCGTGTGGTCGAGAGAGGAACTGATGGCGCTGTTAGGCGAAGATAACGGGCGCGTGGCGATTGAAACCTACGGCGTGAGCGCGCGCGGCAATTTTGATGGCCAGAACATTTTATATCGCCCGAATGATGAGGCAGTAACCGCCGCACGGTTGGGCATGAGCGTAGAAGAACTGCATGAAAAACTGGAAACCATCAACGATATTTTGTTCGCTGCGCGAACGCAGCGGACGCATCCGGCGCTGGATGACAAGATTCTGGCCTCATGGAACGGCTTGATGCTGGCAAGCCTTGCCGAAGCAGCGCGAGTATTAGAACGGCAGGATTATCTGGAGGCGGCGCTGCGCGGGGGGCAGTTCTTGCGCGAGATGATGGTGACGGACGAGGGGCGCGTATACCGCACATATAAGGATGGGCTGGCGCGGATCAACGGATTTCTTGAAGATTATGCCTGCCTTGCTGGAGCTTTTCTGGAACTTTACCAGTCTACGTTTGACCCGCATTGGTACGTGCTGGCACAAATGCTGATAGATAATGCCTTAGCACATTTTCGCGCACCGGACGGCGGCTTTTTCGACACGCCCGATGATGGAGAGAGTTTGATTGCGCGCCCGCGAAACCTGCAAGACAACGCAATTCCGGCTGGCAGTTCGAGCATGGCGAAGGCACTGCTGATGCAGGCGGCCTTCAGCGGCAGCGCCGATTATGAGCAGGCAGCGCGGGAAACACTGGCACCGCTGGATGCGGCGATGCGACAGGTGCCGCAGGCTTTTGGCGAGGCGCTTGCAGCAGCGGATATGCTGGTGCGCGGTATTCAAGAAATTGCGGTGGTTGGCGATTGGAATGATGACCGCACGAAAGTGCTGCTGACCGAAATTTTCGCCGATTACCGCCCGAACGCAGTGGCGGCGCTTTCGCCAACCGATGTTGAAGGTGAACACACGATCCCGTTATTGAGCTACCGAACAATGCAAGATGGCGAGCCTACGGTTTACGTTTGCCGTCAGTTTGCCTGCCAGCTTCCGGTGACCACGCCGGGCGCGCTGGAAGGTTTGTTGAATTAGCAGGTGATGATGCTGGCGCAAACGCCGCAAGATTCGTTCAAGTTGATGCTGATCACGGTGGCGGGGCAGGCTTTTGCCGCCGCTGGATATGAACTTGGAGATCACCCTCCACAACATGCGGCAGGGTTATTCCGCTTCAGCAAGGCATTTGAAGACGGATTAACGGGCTGCATCGAATTTCAACTGCTGGCGTATCAAAATACGGAGTGGCGTTCGGGCATGCCTTCGCGCTTTCGAGTTATGCTGACACGCACGGATCAGCCGCATCCCGCGCTGCGCAGCCAGCATCCCCGATTCGCCCAGCGCGATCTTTCGGTGCTGGTGGTTAAAGATTTCAACGTCGCGATTTTAGCGGGCGCGCCGCACTGGTGGCCCTTTGAGAATACCGACAGTTTAGGCAAAGCGCTGGCGGAGGCCGGGCATCTGGCGATTGGCTTTGGGATGCCATGGCTGGATGGATCGCTGGTGCCATCTGAATTTCCCAAATGACGATTCACCGCCGGCAGATATTCCCTGCCTTGATTAGATCTATCGAAATTCGCATAATCGCAGTCATGATACAAAAACTTAGACAACTTCCCCTGATCATATTCGCATTTGTGGCGCTGGCGCTGTCTGGAATTCCGGCATTCGGGCAGGACGACACGACACAAGTTACGCCGGAAATGCTGCTGCGAGCGGCTGACCGCTATTTACTGAACGGATTCTATGAAAGCGCAGTGCAAACGTTCCGGATGGTGGTAGATGCTGGCGACAGCGTACCCGCCGAACAGCGCGCGGCGGCACTATTCGGATTAGGTCAGGCGGCACTGCGCGAGGGATTCTTCGCGGACTCGGTGAACGCGCTGACGATGTTCCTCGATCAATATCCGGCTGATCCCCGCGCCGGGCAAGCGCGCTTTTTGCGCGGCGATGCCTATATGGGGATGGCGATGTGGGATCAGGCAACTGCTGATTTCCGCGGCTATATGGATGCGCGCCCCGGCATGCTAGACAGCTATGCGTTGGAGCGCATTGGTGACGCGCTGATTGCGCTGAACCGGCAGGACGAAGCGATCACGATGTACCAGCAGGCGGCGGATGCTGGCCGCAGCCTTGCGCCACAATTGGCGCTGCGGGAACGACTGGCGCAGCTCTATATCGCCAGCACGCGCTACGATGACGCGCTTTCACAATACGAGATCATTCTAAGCATCGCACAGAACGCGCCCTATCGCGCTTATATTGACTTCACCGCCGCGCAAACGCTGCTGATGGCGGAAGATTTTGAAAAGGGTTATGCGCGGCTGACCCAGATCGCAGGCACCTACCCTGACCGCGCGGAAGCGTATCAGGCGATGCAGATTCTGGATAATAACGGGGTTCCACTGGATAACCTGCTGCGGGGGCGCATCGCCTTCAACTATGGCGATTACCCGCTGGCGATAGAAGCCCTGAACGCCTACTCCACAGAACGCCCGGTGACAACAGTTCCAGCAGAGGTCCATTTGCTTCTGGGGCGCGCCTACCGGGAAATGGAAAATACGGCCGCGGCGCTGACCGCCTTCCAGACTATTGTTGATCAGTATCCCACCGACTCATTATTTGGTCAGGCGCTGCTGGAACAGGGGCGCACTCGCTTTGCTGCTAACGATATTCCCGGTGCAATTGAGCATTATCTGGCGGTTGCCACCAATTTTGATTATCTAGCAGAAGCGCCGGAAGCCCTGTGGCGCGCCGGTTACTTATATGCCACTAACGGCCAGTCGGTAGAAGCGCGGGGGATTTTTGAACGGCTGGCGGATACGTTTCCAAACAGCACACAGGCGATTGACGGCCTGTTTCTGGCAGCCACCGAAGCGATGACCGGCGGCGATGCTGTCGCCGCCGAGCGTTATTACGCCGAATTGGGCGTGAAAACCAGCGGCGAACAGCAGGCACAGGCGCTGCTGCAGCTTGGCCGGCTGGCCTTGGCGCGTGGCGATGGACAGATGGCGGGAACCGCTTTACAGCAAGCGGCCTCTGCCGCACCGGACAGCTATTTCGCAGCCCGCGCCCGCGATGTGATCAACGGCGTGGAACCGTTTGCCCGGCCATCCAGCGAGCAGTTCTTCTTTGATGATGCGGCGCTGATTGCTGACGCCGAAAACTGGCTGCGCTCAACGTTTGGCATTACGCAGGAAGGGCCGCTGTGGCCGCTTTCACCGACGATTGAGCAAGACCCGCGTCTGGTGCGAGGGCGGGAACTGTGGACGGTTGCGGCCTATGACGAGGCGCGCGCCGAATTTGATGACCTGCTGACCTCATTTGAGGATGATCCGCTGGCGTCGTATCAACTGGCGATCTATTTGCGGGGACTGGCCGCATATCAAGATTCGATTGTGGCGGCGGCCAACGTGATTATAGCCTCTGGCGTGGGCACGGTGAACGCCCCGGCGTATATTGCACGGATGCGCTACCCGGTGTATTACCTCGATGTGGTGCAGGACATCACTGCACGTTATGGCCTTGATCCGCTGCTGTTATTTTCGCTGATCCGCCATGAAAGCCTGTTCGACACTTATGCGACGGCGGCGGCGGGCGAACGTGGGCTGACGCAGGTCATTCCCAGCACAGCGGAATATATTGCGAGCGAGCTGGGAATTTCCAACTACCAGCATTCGCTGCTTTCGCGCCCGTATATGAGCGTAGAGTTCGGCTCGTTCTATCTACAAGAACAGCTTGAGCGTTTTGGTGGCGATGTGACCGCGGCGCTCTCTGGCTACAACGCAGGGCCGGGGCGAGCGATGGCGTGGGAAGAAATTGCGGGGCGCGATCATGACCTGTTCCTGACCACGATCAGCATCAACAGCACGCGGATGTATGTGCAGCGGATTTACACGTTCTACAATATTTACAGGACACTGTATGGGGTGTGAGATTCATCACTGAGTAAATTTTTGGCGACGTTTTTCCATAAAATAAAATCGGGGCGCTGTGTACGCCCCGATGATGAACATTGAAAAATCCTGAATGCGTTTACCCGGCTTCAACGCCCTGCCCCAAAATGGAGCGGACGCGGGAGACCAGATCGTGATGCAGGATTGGTTTCGGCAAATAGTCATTTGCCCC
This sequence comes from Anaerolineae bacterium, assembly GCA_014879665.1. Lineage (GTDB taxonomy): Bacteria > Chloroflexota > Anaerolineae > Aggregatilineales > Phototrophicaceae > Flexifilum. The sequence goes on from JACSRP010000200.1 coordinate 4,847, forward strand.
GGCTTCCATACCTTTGATGATGCTTTCAGCATCACCCCGCGCTGAAAGGATGAGAATAGGGGTCTTGCCGGTGTTTTCGCGCTCACGAATCACACGGCAAAGCTCAATGCCATCCATTCCCGGCATCATCACGTCAAGAATGATCAGGTCTGGCGTGCTTTGATCAAGCTGATCCAACGCTTCACCGGCATTTTTAGCCTTCAACACGCTGAAGCCACCATGTTCCAGCATGATACCGATGAGTGTAAGCGCGCCTGTTTCGTCATCCACCACTAAAATATGACGTTTCATACGTATTCTGTCCCCGGAAGCGCCCGCCAATAAAGAAAAAATAAAGGATAGGGCGCGATAAGCATAATAAGGACGATTACTTTCCTTCTTCGCAGTTTACCATTACATTAGATCTCGTGACAACGGGGTTGATCTTCATTCTTCGCATATC
>JACSRP010000073.1 GCA_014879665.1 Anaerolineae bacterium
AAGCAGCAGTATTTGTGTATCTTCGCTTACATTCGGTAGTGGATACAGGCGTCTTCCCTCTGGGCGCACAACTCTCTCTTGAAAAGGGGCGGGGAAACTACTATAGTGTTACCAATCGCTCCATTCGTCTAGCGGTCCAGGACGTGGCCCTCTCAAGGCCAAAACACGGGTTCGATTCCCGTATGGAGCACAAGTCGCCCCACTGCTTGACAGGTTTGGGGCGCTTTTATTTTCGCTTAAACCCCATTCCCTTCGCCTCAAGCGCATCTCGCAGCTTATTGAGCGCGTTTGGGCCAATGCCGTGTAGTTCCTCGATTTCTACCTCGCTGAATTTTGACAGCTGCTCAAGGTTTTGAATACCTGCGCCTTGCAAGGCACGTAATGCAGGTTGTGCCAGTCCTTTAGGAAAATCACTTTCCTGTGAAGATTGCTTTACCATTTTGTTTACCTTTGTGGGAACCCAACCAGCGCCAGCAGCCATTTCCCCGTCTCAGTTGGCGTAGCGGGCGGCAGGGCAGGGATATTTTTGCTACCGGCATCGCCACCTGCCTTCCGGCGTATCAGTAATTGATTTTGGCTAAAAATGGTTATACAACTGCTCAAGTTTTGGGGCAACAGCGCTCAGGATGAAAATAAAAAAACGCGACCTCATTTGAGATCGCGTTTTGAAGTTCGTTTACTGCTCGGCCAGCATCTTTTCGCGGCGCTTCACTTCGCGCATCCGAAGCTCGTTGTTTAGCGTCTTTTTACGCGGGCGCAGACTGGTCGGCGTCACTTCTAGAAGCTCATCGTCAGCGATGAATTCAAGGAAATCGTCCAGGCTCATATTGCGAACTCCGCGCATCCGTTCTTCCTCAAAATAGGTCTTGGTATGAACCGCTGAAAGCTGCTTGGTGCGGCAAAGATTCACCGCAAGGTCTTCTGGGCGAATGTGTTCGCCTACGACCATGCCTTCATAAACTTCATCACCGGGCGCGATGAAGTAAGTGCCGCGCTGCTGAACATCAAGCATTGCATAGGTGGTTGCTGCCCCGGCTTCGTAGGCAATCAGGCTGCCGAATTGACGGCGCGGCACTGCGCCGGCCATTGGCTCATAGCCGTAGAAAAGTGAATGAAGCTGGCCGTTGCCGCTGGTGGCGGTCAGGAACTTGGAGCGGAAACCTAGCAGTCCGCGCGTTGGCACCAGAAACCGCATGAAGGTCATGCCGTGTTCGCTGCTCATATCAATCATGCGTCCCCGACGAACGCCTAACATTTCAACCACAGTGCCAACCAGATTGTCGGTCACTTCAACATGCACTTCCTCAACCGGTTCTAACAGCTCATCCGTCTCAGGATCGCGGCGGAAGATAACTTCCGGTTTACTAATCTCAAACTCGTAGCCTTCGCGGCGCATCGTTTCAATTAAGATGCCGAGATGTAATTCACCGCGCCCGCTGACACTGAATTTCTCTGGCGATTCGCCATCTTCCACCCGAAGCGCAAGATTGCTGCGGGTTTCGTTATACAGGCGCTCACGCAGGCGGCGGGAGGTTCCCCAACCGGTTTTGCCTTCACGCCCGGTCAATGGTGATGTGTTCACCCCGAACGTCATGCGCACCGTGGGTTGTTCCACGGTAATCGGCGGCAACTCAACGGGAGCCAAAGGATCGGTGATCGTGTCGCTGATGCCAATTTCATCGAAACCGCCAAATGCGAGAATATCGCCTGCCTTTATCTCCTCCACTTCTTGCTTTGACAAGTTGGAGAAAGTGAAGAGATAGTCAATTTTACTGGTGCTGCGCTCGCCCGTTGGGGTAATACGCATGGCAGACATGCCGCGGCGCATAACGCCGCTGTGCAAGCGGCCAATGCCGATCTGCCCTTTATATTTATCGTATTCGATGGTCGTCACCAACAGTGCCATAGCCTCATCTTCCATGATAGTAGGCGGCGGCACTTCCTTGATAATGGTTTCAAATAAAGGCGACAGATCCGCCCCGATAGTATCATAGGCGTAGCCAGCGCGTCCTTCCATACCAATGGTGTATACAACCGGGAATTCTGCCTGCTCATCACTGGCGCCCAGTTCAATGAATAGGTCAAAAGTCTCATTGAGCGCTTCTTCAGGGCGGGCATTTTTGCGGTCAATTTTGTTGATGACCACGATCACGCGCAGTCCAAGCGAAAGCGCCTTGCGCAGCACAAAACGAGTCTGTGGCATTGGGCCTTCAACGGCGTCAACCAGCAGCAGCGCGCCGTCTACCATGTTTAATACGCGCTCAACTTCGCCGCCGAAATCGGCATGCCCGGGGGTGTCAACAATATTGATTTTGACGTCCTGATAGTGGACGGCTGTATTCTTTGCGAGAATGGTGATGCCGCGTTCGCGTTCCAGATCATTGGAATCGAGAATGCGCTCGCCGGCGGCTTCGGAGTTACGGAAAACTTTGGTCTGTTTCAACATGCCATCAACCAGCGTCGTCTTACCATGATCGACGTGAGCGATGATGGCGATATTGCGAATATCATCGCGCTTGAGAGTCACTAACTTATCCCGATTGCTTTTTTGAATAGAGAAAAATTATATTAACAGGAAATATTTATCGGATATAGGGGAAACTATCGGTATTGGTTAAAATCAGGCTATCAATTGAATGATACTTGCCGTGCTGCTGGTGGAATTATGCAAAAATTGCTTGATCAGGAATGGTTTCGTTCTTTATTTCTAGCGCTGATGATCATCGGAATCTTATTATTGGCCTTCGGTGTCATACGCTATTTTACGCTCAGCTATCAGATGGGGCAGAATCTTGCATTTCAGATTCAGGCGCAGTCACAGAACGTTGATCCACAAACGATGGCGGAGGCGCAGGGTTTGATGGCCTCGAATGAAGCGTTACGCCAGATTGAAGCTGGCCGCAGCCAGAGCGTGATTTTTTCCGGCGCCGGATTGGTGCTTATCGCAGTTGGCTGGCTGGGGCGTGATTGGGTGCAATCGAAGCGCCGCAAGACAGCAAAAGCACCTACATCAGCTTCATAACCCGGCGAATATAGTTTCTGGAGGCAATAATGAGCGTAGATTTTGGTTTGTCTCTCGTGTTCGGCCCTCCTCCCGGTGAGCCGGAGCGGTTTGTAAGCGATCTGGTTGAAAGTTTGCCGCAGCTCGGTGAGCATATCCGCAGCCTTTGGATGACCGATCACTTCTTCTGGGACATGACGCCTACGCATGAAGTTTGGGTGGTCATGTCTTATCTTTCCGCATATTTTCCGACACTGGCAGTTGGGCCAATGGTGTTAGGGCAAAGCTATCGTAACCCCGCGTTGATGGCCAAAATGGCGGCGACTTTACAATCCTTAAGCGGTGGGCGCTTCATCATGGGTATTGGCGCAGGCTGGAAGGAAGACGAATATCATGCTTATAACTACCCGTTTCCGCGGGCTGGCATCCGGCTTGAGCAGTTAGAGGACACGCTCGAGATCTTCAAGCGAATGTGGACGGAACCTGATCCAGTAACTTACGAGGGCAAGCATTATTCGGTCTACAATGCTTTTTGCCAGCCAAAGCCGGAACCCAAAATTCCGATTGTAGTAGGCGGTGGCGGTAATAAGACCATGCTGCTGGCGGCGAAATATGCAGACATGTGGAATATTTCAGATTCAACGCTGGATCGCTTCACTGAAAAGGCCGCCGTTCTCAAAGCACACTGCGAGTCTATCGGGCGAGACTGGGCATCTATTCGCAAAACCTGGTTCGGGCGGGTTGCCGTTGGCCGCACTGAAGCCGAAGCAGAAGCGCGAGGCGGCGCTCAATGGCATCGTGATAATGCGTTTGTCGGCACTCCGGCGCAAATCGTCGAACAGATGAATTCCTTTGTGAAAGCTGATTGCAGCTATTTCATGATTGATATTCTAGGGCTGCCTGATCCAGCGGTTATTGATATGGTGGTCAATGAAATTATGCCATTTGTGGGGTAAAGATGACATGAAACTAAAATGGTATGGTCACGCAAGCTTTTTGATTACTGCTAATAATGGGCTGCGAATTGTGACTGATCCCTATACGCCGCAAACCGCAGGCTATCTGCCGATTCCAGATGAAGCACGGCTCGTGATTATTTCTTCGGGGAACGACTCTTTTCACTGCCGCGCCGATCTTGTTCCGGGACAACCAGTAGTGATCAACGCGCTGACGTTGGCACAAGCAAATGGCCGAACAATCGAACAGGGCATCGAGGTACGCGCTGTTGAAGCGATGGAAGCCTTGAATCACCGTGAGCATGACCCTGATCAGAATGGGATGTATCGCTTTGAGGTAGACGGTATTCACGTCGGACATATGGGAGACATGGGAAACGCGCTTAGCATTGAACAGCTCAAATTTTTTGAGGGCGTTGATGTGCTGCTGGCACTGGCAGGCGGGCATCCAACGATTGAACTTGATGATTTGATGACTTTGATCCGCCATGTGACACCAAAAATTGTAGTGCCAATGCATTTTCGCACATTGCGCTACCGCCCGCGGAATACATATTGGATAGAAACATTCACGCGTTATTTTGCTGATGAAGAAATTGATTTTCCGTGCGTAACTGAGGTGAATATCTCGCGTGATATGCTCCCTGAAAAAACACGTTTGTGGATTTTGCCGCACGCAGGGTAGCTCGCTTCGCCGCTGTTATCGCTAGATTCACATTTGATATGAGCCGTGGAAAACCTATCTAAAAAGAAGGATGCTTAATCATGCTTAATGTTGTAGTGATCGGTGCGGGGCGCATTGGCCGGATACATGCTGAGAATTTGTGCTATCGCATTCCTCAGACGCGGGTTGTTGGGATCGCAGATGTTCAGCTTTCTGCCGCCGAAGAGACGGCAGCACACTTGAACATTCCTTACGCAACATCAGATTATCGCGAACTGCTGGCAAAACCAGAGGTGGATGCTGTCGTGATCTGTACAGCAACCGATACACACACCGGGATCATCATTGAATCGGCGCTCGCCGCCAAGCAGATCTTTTGCGAGAAGCCCATTGACTTGAGCCTGTCAAAAATTGATGCCGCACTAGAGGCGGTGGATCGGGCTGGTGTGAAAATGCAGATCGGCTTTAACCGTCGGTTTGATCCGAATTTTCGGCGGGTGAGGGCGGGCGTAGTGCGTGGTGAAATTGGCACGCCGCATCGCCTGCATATTATCAGCCGTGATCCAGCCCCGCCGCCGCTGAGTTATGTCAAGGTGTCTGGTGGGATGTTCGTGGATATGACCATCCATGATTTTGACATGGCGCGCTA
>JACSRP010000038.1 GCA_014879665.1 Anaerolineae bacterium
CTTGCGGAGTAACCCTGATAGCAGAAAAGTGTTAAACCTTGTGAAAGTAGCAGCTTTTGCTACGCTTATACGGTCATGAACATCACTGGCAGCGAATACAGACGTTGTCTGGAGGAAAATGTGGAGCCACGTCGCGTCGTCGTCACTGGAATGGGCATTATCTGCCCCACCGGAAATAATGTTGAAGAAGCATGGGCGAATATTGCCGCAGGAAATACTGGCATTCGCACTATTCAGCGGTTTGATACAACCCACCTCGAAAACCATTTCGGCGGTGAGGTCAAAGATTTTGATCCTGAAGCATACCTTGGGCGTCGCGAAGCGCGCCGCACTGACCGGGTGACGCAAATGGGGTTGTATGCCGCCGAGCAAGCATGGAAAGATTCCGGCTTAGCCGTCACCAACGAGAACCGTTATCGCATTGGTGTACTCGTTGGCTCCGGCATTGGAGGCATCACCACGCTGTTTGAGGGGATTAAAGATTATCTCGCCAAAGGCGCAAAATTCGTCAGCCCGCTGTTGGTGCCGATGATGCTTCCAGACTCCCCCGCCGCCAAAATTTCTATGACGTATGGCGTGCGCGGGCCAAACTTTGCCATTTCGACGGCATGCGCGACTGGCAATGACTGCATCGGTCACGCAACAGAAATGATCCGTAAGGGGCAGATTGATGCCGCTATCGCTGGCAGCAGTGAAGCCGGATTGGTTGAACTGGCAATTGCCAGTTTCAACAATATGACGGCTATCAGCCGCCGTAACGATGACCCCGAACACGCCTCACGTCCGTTTGATGTGGATCGCGATGGTTTTGTGATCGGTGAAGGTTCAGCCGTTCTGATTCTGGAAGAGCTGAATCATGCTTTGGCCCGTGGTGCCAAGATTTACGCCGAAATTCTCGGTTATGGGCAAACCTCAGACGCATATCATGTTACTGCGCCGCTGGACACCGGTGAAAGTGCAGCTGAAGCGATGATTCTCGCCATGCAAGATGCCGACCTTACCCCCGAAAGTATTCACTACATCAACGCCCACGGCACCAGCACGCCGCTGAATGACGTATCAGAGACGCTTGCCATGAAAAAAGCGCTTGGCGAAACCGCCTATGAAATCCCGATCAGTTCAACGAAATCCATGACCGGCCACCTCATGGGCGCTGGCGGCTCGGTTGAGGCTGTATTTACGATTATGGCGATGCGAAATAGCTTCGTACCACCGACCATCAATCTTGAGAACCAGGACCCCCAGTGCGATCTTAATTACACGCCGAATGTGGGTGTTCCGCGCAATATTGACATCGCCATGAGCAACTCTTTCGGTTTTGGCGGTCACAATGCAGTGCTGATATTCGGCAAGTACAACGCGAATGGACACAACTAATACCGCGGCGCAACATGCGCGCACAACGACCGGTGCGCGCATGACGCCCGCTCAATATGCCCATATCGTCGGCTGGGGTATGGCAGTTCCTGAAACTGTCATGACGAACGATGACATTTCCGCTATCGTGGAAACCAGCGACGAGTGGATTCAAGCACGCACGGGTATCCGCGAACGGCGCATTGCCAGCGCGAGTGAATCAACAGCTACCCTTGGATTAAAAGCCGCTCAACGGGCGCTCGAAGTAGCCGATGTGCTGCCTGCTGAGCTTGATCTGATCATCTGCGCGACCTCTACCCCCGAACATATTTTCCCCAGCGCTGCCAGTCTCATACAATCGTGGCTAGGCGCAAATAATGCTGGCGCATTCGATTTAAGCGCCGCCTGCTCCGGTTTCGTGTACGGCGTACACATGGCGGCTCAGGCCATTCGTTCTGGCAGCACCCGCACGGTGCTGGTGCTCGGCGCGGAAACGATGAGCCGGGTGATGGATTGGAATGATCGGTCAACCTGCATCCTCTTTGGCGACGGCGCGGGCGCGGTGGTCTTGAAAGCCAGCGATGTAGAAGGCGGTGTCCTTTCCGCAGTGCTGCGTTCAGATGGCACCGGCGGCGATCTACTGGGCATTCCCTCGGTGGGCAGTCACGATATTGATGGCGTCACCGAAATTAGCAACGGGCATAAATTCGGCAAGATGCACATGAACGGTGGCGAGGTTTTCAAATTTGCGACACGCGTCATTGCTGACAGTCTGACACAAGCCGCACAGCAGGCCGGGATCGCGCTGGCTGATGTCAAGCTCATTGTGCCCCATCAGGCGAATGCGCGCATTTTACATTCCGCTGCCCGTAGCCTGAAAATTAGCGAATCGCTGTTCATGACCAATATTGATCGCTACGGCAACACTTCTGCTGCATCCATTCCGATTGCATTATGCGAGGCCATTCAGCAAGGACGCATACAGGCCAATGACTACATCGCTTTCGTTGGCTTCGGCGGTGGCCTGACGTGGGCCTCCATGGTTGTACAGTGGGGTTCGCCGGAAGTTACGCCGGGTTCGCCCAGTTTCATCAACCGCCAGCGCCGGCAGTTAAGTTATCGGTTGGCTGCATGGCGGCGTGCGCTGCTGCGGGCAAGCCGTTCAATTGGCAGCAGCTTCATTCGCCTACGACCAACACAGGGACGCATGGATCGGCTTAAACACAAAGCAGAACGATACCCCTTCGACTAGCCAAACAAAAACGCGCCCCTACAATGTGAGCGCGTTTTTTCTATCACGTTAGTCTGCTTAACGTCGGCTGCGCTGGGCGAGGCTAATGTAGTACAGCAGTTGCAGCAGTGCAGTAACAGCGGCAGCGATATAGGTTGTCGCAGCAGCGGTGAGCACAGTACGCGACCCTGATCGATCCTCATCAGTCTGCATTAAGCCGGCTTCAGCCAACAATTTCAAACCCCGGCGACTGGCGTCAATTTCAACCGGCAGCGTAAGGAGCATAAACAACACGGTCAAGCCAAAAAAGGCGATTCCCACATAGATCAATCCCGTGAACCGGAAAATGAACCCCGCAACGATCAATACGCCTGCCAGCATCGGGCTAAACCGTACAGCCGGCACTAGAAATTGGCGCACAGCAATAAGCGGCGATTTTTGCTGAAACTGCTGCACATGTCCAAATTCATGGGCAACAATAGCCATAGAAGCTACCGAGGGCTGCGTGGCAACACCCCTCGAAAGATTCACAGTGTTACTTCCCGGATCAAAATGATCGGAAAGTTCTCCACCGCGCGATTCTCCAACACGAACAGGCGCAACGGCAGCAGGCTGATAGGCGCCCCTATCCTGCATTGATTCACCGATCTGTACCGGGTTGAGTATCGTACTGCGATTCAAACGCGCGGCAACTTCAACGCCATTCAATCCGGTGCTGTTGCCAACTTTTGACCACTTGGAATAGGCTGAACGGACAAATAACTGCGCCAAACCCGACAATACCAGCGTCGGCAGCAGCACAAGCAAGAGATAGTTCGAATCCAAGAACATCTTATTCGGTATCCTGAGCAACTAATGGGACAATAGCTATTATACGCTGGAGTTTATGTATATCACGTCAGAAATAGATAAGACGACACCTAAAAATAGGGGTTATACGCCCAATAAGCGTGTCAAATCAATCAAATTATTCAAAGATAACGGCAGTAAACAGTTATCTAGCAAGCGGGTTGCGCCAAAGCGCACGGAGAGGGAAAGCAGAACTGGCAAATTAGTCATTTGGTGAATTGGCGATAATGTTCGCGGATCATTCAACGCAATATAATCAATTTCCGCCAGCGGCTCCGCCGCGATCACATCCTGTACAGCTTCAATTAAATGCGCCGGTACATGTTCACCTTGATCGTAAGCCCCTCCAGCCGCCTGAAGCGCGCCATAGAGCACTGCCGCCGCCTGCCGTTGCTCCGGCGTCAAGAATACGTTACGCGAACTCATCGCCAGCCCATCAGTTTCACGCACAGTCGGGCAGACGATAATTTCCACCGGGAAATTCAAGTCGCGCGCCATCTGACGGATAACAACCACCTGCTGCGCATCCTTCTGGCCGAAATAAGCACGATCGGGGTGCGTCAGGTTAAACAGTTTGGCGACAACCGTCACCACGCCTGTAAAATGATCGGGGCGTCTCTCACCCTCTAAGCCCTGCGACACGATTTTTACATCAACACGGGTCTGAAAACCGGGCGGATACATCATTTCCGGTGAAGGAGTGAGGACAAGATCAACCCCTGCACGCTCAAATTTCTGTAAATCGCTTTCAAGCGTACGGGGATAACGCGATAAATCCTCATTCCGGGCAAATTGCTTTGGATTCACAAATAACGTGGCAACAACTGCATCGTTTTCTTCACGGGCATGGCTCAGTAAAGATAAATGGCCTACATGAAGCGCGCCCATCGTATATACAGCGCCAACGCGCCCGTTCAAGGCCTGCCGAAGTTCCTGAAATTCGGATAGACTGCCAGTGACTCTCAAGATGAGAGATCGCCTTCCTCATTTGATTCTAGTGCCGTCAGCACGTCCTTTTTCATACTAAAGCTTTGGTCTGCCGTGGGAAATGCACCCGCCTCCACATCAGCCCGAAATTGTTCCAACGCCAATTTAATCGTATCGCCAACCGTCGCATAACGACGGGTATGCCGGGGGATGAATGCATCGAATAATCCCAGAATGTCATGAAACACCTGCACCTGCCCATCGCAATGTAGCCCTGCGCCAATCCCAATGGTCGGAATTTCCAGCCGTTTGGTGATCATTTCGCCTAAAGGCGCTGGAACCGCTTCAATCACCACGCTGAACGCGCCGGCTTCCTGTACAGCTTCCGCATCCCGCAGAAGCTGCTTCGCAGAATCCAGATCGCGCCCCTGCGCCTTTAACCCGCCCACCTGATATACACTTTGCGGTTGTAAGCCAATATGCGCCATCACTGGAATTCCCGCCTGAACCATGCGATGAATGGTTGGCGCAATGAATTCCCCACCCTCCAGTTTAACCGCACTGACACCCGCTTCCTGCATCAACCGCGCAGCGTTGGTCAACGCCTGCTCCGGCGAAACACTGTATGTCATAAACGGCAAATCACCAACGATCAATGGCGTGGTCGTCACCCGTGTCACTATACTCGCATGATAGATAATATGATCGAGCGTGACTGGTATTGGAAATTCATGCCCCTGTACCACCGAACCAAGCGAATCACCCACCAGAATGACCGGAATGCCCGCCGCCTCAGCAAGACGGGCGCTGCTGGCGTCATAAGCGGTCAACATCGTGATCGGCACGCCATCCGCTTTCATCTTCTGAAAATCGCGCACCGTATTA
>JACSRP010000037.1 GCA_014879665.1 Anaerolineae bacterium
TTCATAAGTGAACTCGGCCATCTGACTTGATCGATCTCCGACGGTACATTCTCATCAATACCCCCTCACACTGAAACCCCCACCGTATAACCGCTTGACCATGCCCACTGGAAGTTATAGCCCCCGATGCGTCCGTCCACATCACAAATCTCGCCGCACAGGTATAACCCCGAACATCCCCGCGATTCCATCGTCTCCAACCTGATTTCTGCCAGAGGTATTCCCCCCGCAGTCACTTCCGCATAGGTAAAACCGCGATCTCCGGTCACCGGCAGGTTCATCGTAGTGACCGTCTGTGCCAGCGATTTCCGCATCTGCCTGCTCAGCGCCATGCCTGAATTAGCGGCATCCACCCCCGCATAGTCGCACAGCGCCCGCGCCAGACGTTCCGGAAATTGTTGTTGCAGCATCCGCCCAACAGGCCTTCGCTCAGTTTGCAGGCCGCGCTCAAACTGTTCAGCATCAATCTCCGGCAGCCAGTTGATCAATAACGCCGCATCATTCGGCGCAGCCTCCAGATAGTAGCGGCTAATATCCAGCACAGATGGGCCAGATAACCCGAAATGGGTACACAGCGTCGAATCAGTGAACGAAACCAGCTTTTTGCCCGTGCTGCTCACCACTGTAAGCGTAGTCGGCAGTGTAATTCCGCTGAGGCCGCAGACGAAATGATCTGGCGGCAGCGTCAGTGGCACCAGCGCCGGAAAGATGCGTTTAGTCAGGTTGTGCCCCAATGCCCGCGCCAGTGTATAGCCATACCCGTCCGAACCGGAGCGGGGCAGGCTTTTTCCGCCCGTTGCTAGCACCACTTTTTGTGCTGTAATGCTGCCCCATTCGCCCAAAACCTCGAAGCCGCCGCCCCGCCGCGTGATCGCTTGTACACGATATGGATACTGAAAAGTCACGCCGGTGCGCCGTGCCTCACGCATCAGTGCATCCAGCACCGTCCGCGCGCTGTCGGTGACAGGAAACAGCTTGCCGGTGACTTCGCGTTTAAGCGGAACTCCGATCTCTTGAAAGAACTTAACCGTCTGATCTACATCGAAACGGCGCAGCACCTTGCCAATCGCATTACGTGACGATCCGGCAAATGCCGATGCCTCTACAATATCATGTGTCACATTGCAGCGGCTTCCCCCGGAAACCAGAATTTTTGCACCCGGCTTTTTCGCGCCATCCAGCACCAGAATCTTGCGCCCCGAATCTTGCCGCCCCGCAAAAATCGCCGCCATCAGCCCGGCTGCTCCAGCGCCAACGATCAGAATATCGCACGTTTCATTCATTAAAATTTATTCACTCTTTCCTTATCCCTCACCCACCGCGCCCTCTCGCGCTTAACGCTATTCTACTGCGCCACCAACGCGCCCTGCCCATTCCCGGCCGGGTTACCTGCGCCGATTGCATCAAAATTTACTCAAATTCTTTTCTTCGCGTTCTCTGTAGTTCAAAACTTCCCTTGATGCTCTCCGTGGCTTGGCGGTTCAACCCCCGGACAAGAAATTGTTTGTCGTAATTGTTATAAGAGTGTTACAATGCATTAAATGAAGTAATAGCACCTGAAATAGATGTATTGAAAGCGCGGCAGTTCCGGCAAGTGCGGTTTACGCCCTGTAATTTAGTAGTTGAAGATCGTAAATGAATACGTTACGATTCTTTGCAATCTGTATTTTTGACGCTCGACTCTAAATTTTCAATTTATTTTTTCGTGTCAAAGTAGCGATGGCTGTTGATTGATGACCGCTGCACACGCTGTCTCTGAAACGCCCCACAGCTCAGGCGTTATTCACCGTGACCGCCTGATGGGTAAGCTGGCGCTTGCAAACGAGCACAAGCTCATCTTGATTTGCGCGCCCCCCGGCTACGGTAAAACCACGCTCGCCGCCCAGTTTGCCGAACTACACGGCTTCAACGCTGTCTGGCACACCATCGAAGAACGCGAACGCGATTTCCCCAGTTTCTTTCTTCAACTGACTGCTGTACTGCAAAAACGTTTTCCCGCTTTTGAAATCCCTTCGTCAAAAATCAGCCTTGAACCCGGCGAATCTGCTGCTGCCGTCGCCGCTTATTTGCGAACCGTTTTACACGAAGATTTATATCTCATTCTGGATGATGTGCAGCATCTGACCGGTTCGGGGCGCTGTGAAGCATGGCTTCAAAATTTCGTCAATATGCTGCCCTCAAAATGCCATCTTGTGGTAGTCAGCCGCACCCTCCCACCGCTGCCGCTGGCGCAAATGGTTGCCCGCCGGGAAGTGCTGGCTGTCGGGCAGGAAGAACTTAGCTTTACCTCTGATGAGATTAATGAACTGGCGGCAGCGACGCTTTCTACCGCGCCGGTTAAGCATGATCTGATGCAGCGATTGGAAGGCTGGCCTGCTGGCGTGGTGCTTGCCCTTCAGCCCCTGCCTGCCGATGTCGAACGTCTCTACTTCGGCGCCGACGATGCGCCAGAGGTCATGTTCGGCATGCTGGCAACAATGATGCTGGACGCTCAGCCGCCCGGACTGCGAAACTTCCTCTTAGCTTCGTCTACGCTGACTCGCATCGTTCCTGAACTGATCTCCCATGTATTAGGGATTGCCAATGCCGCGGAGCTGATCGCCGATACAGTAGACAAAAATCTATTCATCAGCCGCACTTCTGGCGGGCTGATCTTCCATAATCTCTTCCGTAGCTATTTGCAGGACGAGCTTCAGAAGCGTAAGCCCGATCACTTCACCGCGCTGCACCGGCATGCCGCAGAGTGGTATGCGCGAAATGAGCAGATTGAAGAGGCCTTTAGTCATTATATTGCCGCCGGTGACGGCCTCGCCGCGGTGCAGGTTGTTGAGTCTTCTATTCCGGCCTTATACGCGCAGGGACGTATTGAAACCCTTCTCGTATGGTGTGATACCCTCACTCGGATTGGCATCTACAACCAGACTCTGCTGTATTACTCGGCAGCCATCCACGTTGAACAATTTGAATATGAAGTTGCGCTGCAAGAGTTGGATCGGGCAGAAGCCATTTATGCCGAACAGGGCGATCCGATTCATCTGGCAGAAGTGCAGCTCTGGCGCGGGCGCATTCATTTGCAGCGCGGGCATTATCTGGCAGCCATCGCGCAGGCAGATCAGGTGCTCCAAAACCATTTTGACTCTGACAACCTGAACGGGCGCGCGCTGCGTATTACCGGCTTTTCCTATTTCCGCCTGGGCAAGATCGAACTTGCAGTGCGTTATCTGGAAAACGCGCTTCCCTTAAGCCGCAGTTACGGCGATAAACTTTCGCTCTCTAACCTGTTGCAAGACTTGCAGGTAGTCTACTTGCGGCTTGGGCGCATGGGCGAAGCCGCCGCCTGCTTGCAGGAAGTGGTCGCCATTCTGCGCGGCCTGGGCAGTGGTAGTTTGCTCGCTCTTGGGCTGAACGACCTCGGCTATCATTACCACCAGCACGGCGATTACACCCAGTCCTTCGCCACCTTTCAGGATGGTTTTCAGGTTATCGCGCCGCTGAATAATCGGCGCATCGAAAGCTACCTCTTGTGGAGTCTGGGCGATCTTCAGCGCGACCTTGGCAATCTGCATGAAGGTCTGCGGCATTATCATCAGGCACTCGAATATACCGGCACCCGCGAACCCAGCTTGCGCGTCGGTATCCTGAATGGCAGCGCGGTGCTGCGCCGCTGGCAGCGTAATTATGACGACGCTGCGGCGTTGGCCGAAGAAGCGCATACGCTGGCCGAAGCGCACGGGCTGGTATTGGAGCAGTTGGTTTCACGGGCGGCCTATTGGGCGGCGCGTGGCTATCAGGAAAATACCGCACAGGCGCTGGATGAACTCTTGGCAATCGTTCAGGAACTGCATGGCAAACACTCGAATGCAGAGGCCGCGCAAATTCTGGCGATATCTGCTGATCTAGCCTTGCAGCTCAATGACAAAGGCGCCGCCGCCGCGCACTTGAACTACGCGGTCCAGCTTCTGGATCAGGGCGGCAGTTGCCAGCCCTTTATTGCTGAAATTATCCACAATCCCGAATTAGACAAATTCGCGCTGGCGAACGCCAATCGTTTGCCCACGTTCATGAGCCGTCTAGCTCACTTGCGCAGCAGCCAGTTCGGGCATCCTGTCGTCATCCGCTTAGAAGACCGTCTATCCTCTGAATTTATTTATAACCTCCGGGTGCATACGCTTGGGCGCGAGAAGATCGAGCGTGACGGCGTGCCGGTTCTCCCTGCCGATTGGCGCGCGGCCGCTGCCCGCGAACTGTTCTTCTACTTACTCTTTGAAGGCCCGAAGCGCCGCGAAACTATCAGCCTTGATTTTTGGCCCGATAGCTCGGCAGCGCGTGTACGTTCCAACTTCCATACCACCCTCTATCGTGTTCGGCAGGCATTGGGCGAGAACGTCATCGTTTTCAACAACGATACCTATGAAATTAACCCGGATATTGATATCTGGTGTGACGCGCACGAATTTGAAGCCTTGGTCGAGCGCGCGCAGGGGCTTTCCCCGCGTGACGCCCGCACTGAAGACCTCTACCGCCGCGCTGTTGATCTTTATCAGGGCGACTTTTTGCCGCAGTTGAACGGTGAATGGCTCGATGGCTACCGTGAGCACTTGTCGGAAGTCTATTTAGAGAGTCTGGTCGGGTTGGGGCGCTGCGCCCATGCGCGCCGCGACTTGCAGCAGTCCCTGCGTTTGTTCAAGCAGGCGCTAAAACTAGACCCCTATCATGAAGAAGTTCACCGTTCCATCATGTCCTGCTACGCCGAACGCGGCGAGCGCCAGAAGGTCTATCTTCATCTCAAGCAAATTCAGCAGTTGTTCCGCGATGATCTCTCCGTCGAACTCACCCGCGAAACCCTTCAACACGCTCGCTCTTTGCTAAGCTAACCCAACGCTGCACCCCCCGCCTCTTTAGGAGTTCAAACTTCTTTCCTTCATGTCCCGCTGCATCTCTGTGGTTCAAAACGCTTTTCTTGACGGTTCAAAACTATAATCTTCCCACTTCCACCCCTGTTTTTTCGCTGGTAAGCACTTTGTTGCACCCCCTCTGTTATCTTTCCGTCAATGTCATCGTCAATAGATCAATCAATTAGGAGCAGAGAAATAATGAACGCTCGCGTTAAGGTTGCTATCGCGGTTGCAGTGACCACCATTCTGGCGCTTCTTCCCACGGCCATTGCTTTCGCTGGCCCGGCGGGCGGCGGCGGCTTTGGCGGCGGCTGATTTTTCCGAACTCATTTA
>JACSRP010000165.1 GCA_014879665.1 Anaerolineae bacterium
CGGCAGTATCTCCGGCAAAAGTGATTTATATAACCACATTCTTCGAGGTCAAAGCATGTCTGAATTGCTTACGTTTTTTCAAGGCCGGCGCGGCGATATGGTCGAGCTTCTGAAAACGCTGGTCAGCTACGAAACCCCCACCCGCGACAAAGCCTCTGTAGATAAGATGGGCGCATTCATGGAAGCCAGGTTCAACGAACTGGGCGCTTCATCGGTTACGCGTATTCCGCAGACGGAAGTCGGAGATTTACTGCTGGCGAAGTGGAATGAAGGCGCGCCCGGTAAGCCGATCATGTTCCTGATTCACATTGATACAGTGTGGCCGCTGGGGACGCTGGCAGAACGTCCAACCTATATTGACGATCAAGATCGGTTGTTCGGGCCGGGTGCGATTGACATGAAGGGCGGAATCACTATCGTTCTGGAAACGCTGCGCGGGCTGAAGGACCGTGGTGAGATGCCAGATCGCCCGATCTGGGTGCTGATGACCAGCGATGAAGAAGTGGGCAGCGTATATTCCAACGCCACGATCAAGGCGGAGTCGCCGAAGGTCGGGCTGGTGCTGGTGATGGAACCAGCGACGATTGACGAAGCCTTGAAAACCATGCGTAAAGGCGTGGCGACGTACCGTCTAGATATTGAAGGCTTGCCTAGCCATGCCGGAAACCAGCCGGAAAAGGGCGTGAACGCGATCATCGAATTTGCGAATCAGGCATTGATCATCAATCGGATGAACGATTTGAAGAACGGACGCAGCGTTTCAGTGACGATGGTGGAAGGCGGCAGCGCCACTAACGTGATTCCAGCGCATGTGACCGCGTTTGTGGACACACGGGCGATCAGCGTGCAGCAGTTTGAGGAAACCGAAGGAATGCTGCTGGAACTGCAAGCTGTAGTGCCGGGCGCAAAACTGAAAATCGAGCGCATCAACGGCCATACGCCGATGGAGCGCAACGACGCAATGGTTGGCAATTATCAGCAGGCGAAGCGGCTGGGCGAAGCGCAGGGCTTGACGATCACTGAAGCCAGCAGCGGCGGTGGCTCTGATGGCAATACAGTTGCCAGTTTGGGCGTGGCGGTGCTGGACGGGCTAGGCCCGCAGGGCGACGGCCTGCACGCGCTGCATGAACACGTGGTGCTGAATAGTATGCCGCGCCGCTGCACCCTGATTGCGGCGATGCTGAAAGACTGGGTGTTTGAGGAGGAGTAGACCCCTCAACCCTTGACCCTTCTCCCCGCCTTTAGGCGTGGGATCTATGACAGAGTTTGTAGGGGCGAATCTATAGGGTTCGCCCTTTTATTTATAGGTTGGTCTTCACAAACGTATTCTGGCCTGCGCCGAAGATGCGACCACTGAGGCGGAAGCCGTTTTCTTCCAATCGTTCGATGAACTTGGGGCGGAAACCGGTGCTTTCTAATTTGCCGCCGCCAACAGTTGCGGGGCTGCTGGAGTTAGAACCGGGCATGCGATAGATGAAGATGTCCTGCAAAATCACATTTTCACCTTCCATGCCTTGAATTTCGCTGACCTGCGTAATCTTGCGGCTGCCATCGCGCAGGCGGGCGATCTGTACAATGAGATCTACCGCGCTAACGATCTGCTTGCGGACGGTAATCAGCGGCAAATCCATGCCCGACATCAGCACCAGTGTTTCAATGCGGGCGACGCTGTCGCGCGGATTGTTAGCGTGAACAGTGGTCATTGAGCCATCGTGACCGGTATTCATGGCCGAGAGCATATCCAGCGCTTCACCGCCGCGGCATTCACCGATGATGATGCGTTCAGGGCGCATACGTAGTGAACCGCGCACCAGATCGCGCACGGTCAGAGCGCCGATCTTACCATCACCATCAGGTATGGGCGGGGAAGTTTCCAACCGTACCACATGGCGCTGGTTTAATTGAAGCTCTGCCGAGTCTTCAATCGTGATGATCCGTTCTTCATCGGGAATATAGCCGGAAAGCACATTCAGGAGGGTGGTTTTACCAGAGCCAGTGCCGCCCGAAACCACCACGTTCATGCGCGAAACGACGCAAGCCTTGAGGAATTCAGCCGTTTCACGGGTGAATGAACCGTAATTGATCAGGTCTTCAACGGTCATGCGCCTTTCGGGGAACTTGCGGATAGTGATGGTGGTGCCATTGAGCGCCGAAGGCAGGGTGACGATATGCACGCGCGAGCCGTCTGGCAGGCGGGCATCTACCATTGGATGTTCGCGGTTCAACTGACGTCCCATCGGGCGGATGATGCGCTGCACCGTCCAGAGGACGTGATCTTCGTCGTCGTAGGTGTGCTCACTTTCGGAAATGACACCTTTTTGCTCTTTCCAGATATGCTGTGGGCCGTTGACCATGATTTCGGAGACAGAGCGATCATCCACCAGAGGCTGGATCGCGCCAAAGCCGAGCACATCATCAAGGATGGCTTCGCGCAGCAGGGTCAGTTCAGCCTGATTTAGGCGAAACTCTGGTTTCTCGCTGGCTAATTTTTCAATGATCTGGCGCAGACGTTCAGCAATCAGCGCCACTTTATCGGCCTCGCCACGCTGCCAAGTATCGGCTTCATCCGGGGTTCGCAGCACACGGGCGCGAAGCTGCTTGCGCAAATTAACCAGTTTCGGCGGCATAATGATCTTGTTCATAGTGCCGGTATAGGCAGTAACAGAGGGTTGTGGCGGTGGTTCCGGGGTATCAGACGCTGAACCGTAATTAATGTCCGGCGTTTCATTAGGCTTACGGGAAGGATCGTTTAAGCGGCGCATTACAGACATGGACTGGCACTCTCGCTAATGACACACTGAGATCTCTAGTGTAAAACTGTTCAGTGAATCGTAACCATTAACGCCGATTTTAGAAGCCTTCAAAAGGGACCATCATGGCTGAATCTGTGCGTATTGCGCTGGAATTTAATCAGATCAAAGATTTATTTGCTGCGCCGGAATATGATCCGTTTGACAAAAACAGTTATGAAACTGCGGGGTTGGATATCATCGCAAGTTACCTGAAGGCGCAGTTGTCTACTGCTTCTGCCAGTGCCACAATTTATTTACCGCAAGAACAGATCACACCGGAATTGCCCGCACAGTTTCGGGAAGCATTACAACGATTTAAGAATCGCAGGGTGATCGCTAATCAGAATGAGATGCTGGCGAACAAGAGAGATGGCATGCGAATGGTGGTTTACAGCATTGTTTTGGCGGCGCTGGTCATACTGGTAAGTACAGGTTTGGCGTTAATAATTGGCAGCGAGTTGGCGCAGATGGTGCTTAACCCGGTACTGACAATCATTCTATGGGTGATCATCTGGCAGCCGGTTGAAATGCTTTTTTTTGAAAGCCGCCACCTTCGGCATATGAATTACGTATGGAAAAAAATAATCGAAATGCCATTTGAATTTAAGCCATCGCCAGCACCCGCAAACGGCATTGGCGCGATAGGGATCACGGTTGACTGAACAGGTTGGTGAAGCCAGCATCGCCTTATTGCCGCTGACCGGCGTTGAGGCGAGACGGGCAGCCCGGAATGCCGGCGCGCTGGCAATAGCCCGCATTCTTAGCAGCGGCGCTTTATTCATCTGGCAAATTTTGCTGGCGCGGCTGCTAGGCGAAGCGCAGTTTGGCATTTATAGCACTATCGGGCCGCTGTATACCATCGCGGCGACGGCGGCCAGTTTCTCTATCGGCGTGATCGTGATCCGCGAAGTGGCGCGGAAACCGGAAAATGCCGGCAAATATTTGTCGGTGACGCTGCTCATACAAACTCTATTTGCGATGATCGCCTATATTGGTCTTAATCTTGCCGGGCTGGCGCTTGGTTATTCCCCGGAACTGCGCGCGCTGGCGGCGATTGCGGCCATCAGCCTGTTTCTGGATTTGACCGGCAGTATGGCCTATGACCAGCTGATCGCGCAGGAAAAGATGGTTGGCGCGTCAGTGATAGAAATTGCCCATATGCTGATCCGGATCGCGCTGGCGCTGCTGCTGGTGAGCGCGGGTTTCGGCTTGATGGGCGTGTATATTGCCACGCTGATCACCGGGATTGGGCGGCTCATGGTGCTGTGGTGGCTGATGCTGCGTACCGGCGTACATCCGAGCTGGCCTGCTAATTGGGGCATTGGCATCCCGCTTCTGTTGGCGGCAGCCCCGCTGGCGCTTTCGGCAGTGATCAACAGCGCCTATACTCACCTTGATCGTCTGGTTTCGACCAGCGTTCTGACCGAACAAGATACCGCACACATCAATGCTGCTTTCGTGATCGTGACCGGCACGGTTGAGATATTGAACACCACAATATTGGTGGCGCTGTTCCCGCTGATGGCGCGGCTGTACAAGCCGGGCGGAACGCGGGGCGAAAACGAATCATTCTATTTTCTAGTGCAAAAGCTGGCTTATTTCGCGCTGTTGATCGGGCTGCCGGTGGCGCTGACAGCGACGGTGTTTTCGGCAGAAGTGGCCGTGCCGATCTTTGGCGAAAACTTCCGACCAACGGCGGACGTGCTGCGGATCATGATCTGGTATGCCGCGCTGACGATGATCGCCAACGTGTTTGCGCAGGCGTTGATGTCTGCCAACCAGCAGGGGCGCTATGTGGTGGTGCGGGCTGTTGGGCTGGTGGTGAAGCTGGCGCTGGCGATCTTTTTGCTGCCGCGCGTGGGCGTGGTGGGAGCGGCACTGTCTTCGGTGGTTGCAGAAGCGGGCGTGATGCTGGCATTAGGCTGGATGGTGCCGCTGAACTGGAGAGCGCGGCTGCGGCAGTTTGCGCGGCTGGCGCTGGTATGCGCGGCGAGCCTGCTGGCGCTGCTGGCGCTAGGGGCGATTTTGCCAGTACTAGGCATGATCGGCGGGGTGCTGGTATACGCGGCGGGGGTGCTCTTTGCAGGCGCATTGGCAGGCGATGATTATGACTTACTGTACCGGATCGTCGCGGCTTTTCCCGGCGGCGCACAGGTGCGAAAGTACTGGAAGCGCGATGTGAAGCTGACGTGGGAGTGAGGGTGGATTTCGGCCTTATAACTGCCCCGCGGCGGCGTATGGCAAATCCTTGACCTCATCGTCTGTATCAATAGTCACCAGATAGCCTTCACGCTCTACCCTGATGCCCGGCTGTACCGCAGCCAGCATCTGGATTGAGGCTTGCAGCATTCCGGTACGGTGAAAAGCTTCGACCACCTGCTGGCTTTCCCAGTAAATAATCAGCAAAGCAGTATCAGGATCATCTATCTGTTCAAGAAATTGAGCTGAAACGAACCCTTCGCGCGCCTGCACAACCGGTAAATATTCAACCATAATCAGGCGGCGCAATTGGGGCATGGCACCTACTGGAACACGGATCAGCGTTGCTTGCGCGAACATTTCAGTCCTTTCAAAAATTACTATTTATATTTCTATTGTCCTGGATTAATAGGAACCGTCAATCATCCATTTGACCCAATTGGCGCGCTTCTCAGGGAGATATTTAGGCAGTGATGGCGAGAATTTGTATACTGGTCGGGTAGTTTTTCTGGAGAACAATCTAAATGACCGTATCTATCTGGCAGGCGAACGGCACGCAGCCAGTTCGTGAAGTAGATTTTCTGGTAGTCGGCGCTGGTATCGTCGGCTGTACCGCGGCGCTGTTTGCCGGGCAGGCCGGTCGCAGCGTGGTGATCACCGAAATGCGCGATGTGGCGTTGGGCGCAAGCAGCCGTAACGCCGGATTCATGATCACCGGCCTCGATACCTATTACCATCGTGGCATCGAACGTTACGGGCATAATGCCGCCCGTGATCTCTGGAATCTTTCCCTGAAAACGCATAATTACTGGCGCGAATTTGCCGCCAAAGCTGGCGGCGTACAGATGGATCAGCGCGGCTCCATGCTGCTGGCCGAAAGCGCCGAAGAAGCGAAAGAATTGGAATTAGACGCCCGCGCGCTAAATGCCGACGGCATCGAAGCCATCTATCACAGCCGCGATCCGCTCAGGCGCGGCTACTTTGCCGCTGTTGAGCAGCCATGGGATGGCGCGGTTCAGCCGATGGAGCTGGCTCGCGCAGTGTTGAGCCTGAGCGGCGCCGAGCTGATCGCCAACAACGAAGTCTATAAAATTGAGCAGGCCGCGCCTGAAATCGTGACCGTCTCTACCCGCCAGTTCATCTTCAAAGCGCGGCATGTGCTGCTTTGCACCAACGCCTATTCCCCTTCTATCGCCGCCTACTTTGGCGATAAAGTGACGCCGATGCGCGCGCAGGTGATGGTCACCGAGCCGCTGCCAGAGACGGCTATTCCGGTGTGCGGCTACAGCGATTATGGTTATATGTACTACCGCATGACATTTGACAACCGCCTGCTCATTGGCGGGGCGCGCAATCAGGCTTTTGATCAGGAAAACGATACGACTGATGATCGGACGACAGCGCGGGTTCAAGGCCATCTAGATGATTATATGCGCCGCTTCTTCCCTGAAGTGACGGCAAAGGTAGATCGGCGCTGGGCGGGAATCATGGGCTTTAGCGTAGATGGTGTGCCGCTGGTCGGCACCTTGCCAGAGATGCCGCGTGTGGGTTTTGCGGTGGGCTTCACCGGGCATGGGTTAGCAACCGGCGCAGCCACCGCCGAACGCGCTGTCGATTACTTACTCACCGGCGCAAATCCTGGCGCAGTCTGGGCAGGGCGATTGGGATAAATTCAACTTAAGGTCTGGCTATCTTATACTATCTTGGACCTAAGAATCGATCTCCATTGAAATGTATGAGATGATCTGGCATTTCTGCGATCCAAACTTCTGTTTCCCAAGCAATATCCCGTAGATATCTACGAAACTCCGTTAGAGAAAGAAAAGCAGTAACGAAGATTTTGCCTACCGGGCAAGCGTGTAACATTTCATTCAATTCTACTATCCGCTTTGGCGTCATTGGCCCATGTGATGTAACCACTTCAATCAGATACAACCAGTTCTTCTGCGGAGTATATAGGATGATATCCGGCAATTTGCTATGCTCACTAATCGGAACATCAAGTTCAATTAGTTGTTCAGTTGCAATGTAAAAGTCCTTGTCGGCGGTATCTCCTAGATATAGCAGAATCGCTCCGGATGCAAACCTTGGAGCAAACTGCTCAACTACCTGTGCCTCAAGCTGATTATGTTCACCAGGGGAAAGTGTGAGAGTAATACCATTAGGTAGTGTAACTGCTATACCTATCGCATGACGCGACGCTTGATAGACATTCATTAAACTATTATAAGAACTTACAAAGTCAGCAACTGCCGTTGTCCACGAATTTGTCCCATAAGTTTTTATGACTTTGAGTGCAGCTTCACTTACAGCATAATGCGATCTTGGGCTGTTAGTTGGAAGTGAAGGTCTTTCTGGGTTGTAGTCGACAATACGCCCCTGAACAAATTGATGAAGCACTTGTCTGCGAAAGGTTTCACGCGTATTTGGCGCGTATATTCTTCCATAGTGATCCCTGATAAATGTCATTATCCCTTTAGATATCGTCATGCTGTGCCGTTGTGCAGATGACCAACCATGTTCTTGTTTAAGATTACATAGCGCAAGTAACGTAAGTGCCGCCATTTCATTCTGCTGGGCATGTGGCATACCCAATGCAGCGAGAATTTGTTGGGCGTCAGCGATTTCAGGCATATAGTCTTAACACCTCGGCGGCGATAGTATCAACATCTGCATTCAATTTTGAAGCCAACCGTCCCAGTTCATTAATCACATCAAGATTAGGAAGTGGCAGTTTACGTAACTCAGTAGCATTAACCTGAGTATTACCGCTAAAAATACGGAAATATGAATTCATGAAGTTGCTATTGAACAATGCAGCTAAACCTCGTGCTTCGTCTTCAGACAGACAACCATTAGGGCGGTAAATATAATTAAGATGATTTTCCACGCCTATAACATCCGTGTAAATACTGGCTAAATATGGTGCTGCTGTAAGGCGCTTTCGTTCCTCTTTTGCGCTAAACCGACGCAGCAGTACATAGTTTCGGTTAGGAAGTAATAATTTATCGGCGCCATTTAAAAGAAGATACTGCCCTTTTCGGGGCTGCGGCCATTCCCAGCACATGGACTTGACATTTTGTATCCACAATAAAGGAGCGTGAGTGGAGGGAACGCTACCAATAGAATGTACAAGTTTCTCGGCGCGAAAAGGCACAACTGGTCCCGTAGAAATTTGCATCCCATAACTTTGTAAGTTACCTGTCCAAGAACGTACAAGCTCTGCGATAGCGTCATCGTTCTCAGATAGCGGCAAATGCAAGATATTATCTTTAGTTATAATATCATCAATTGGAATATTACGTCGAGTTATACGATTGAAATCGACACTGCCGACGTTTGATGATAAAACAACATCAGCTGGCTGAACTGAGTGTTCAGCCAGCATAATCAGACTTTCTTGTAATACATCCTCAAATACATCACGTCTTGACTCAAATATATGGATAGCGCGTGGTTTCATACGGTTAAAAAAATATTCACGAAATCGACTGAAATACTGTCCTGCCGCAAAGCTTCGTGGGGTGATAAAAACAGCATATCCACCAGGTCGGACCAGGGCAGCACTCACTGCCAAGAAAAGAGCATAAATATTGGGTTGACCATGCACCACAATATTCGCTACCTTAGCTTTTGGATCAGATTTGGAAAGCTTAAAATAAGGTGGATTAGAGATAACAATGTCAAATGGGTTGTTAGTTGACCAATAGAGTGTATCGGCTTGTTTTAAAACAAAATCATCACAAACAATTTTGTACTTTAAATAACGGCCTCGTGCCTCCATCCAAATTTGAGTGTATAAAAGGCAGGCGTTGAGGCAATCAACAAGTTCTAAATCAACCTCATAAGCCTCAAGCTCAATATCACTATCCAACGTTTCGCATAACGCACAAGACAAAATCCCAAGCCCAGCCCCAGGATCAAGAACCCGTGTAAGCTTATGTTGTCGGGGTACAAGCTGTGCCATAAAGCGGGCGATAGTTAATGGAGTAAAGAACTGCCCAAGAGATTTGTCTTGTTTATTCCATGATAAGTACCACTGCCCAATACGGTAGGCATAAGCAGCTGGATATTCATCATGAAATGGTCGTGGTAACCCGATCACTTTATAGCCTTTTCAACGTCACCACATAATATAACCTATAAAATAACGTTTCTAATCCCCCGCCGTGGGCTGCTGGCGGCGCTCGCGGATAGCGGCGAGCATCTCTTCGATGCTGGTAAATTTCAGGCGGGGGCGGCCCAATGCCTTGCCGCGCGCCACTTCATCAGCATCTAACGCCCGCCAGTCGGCATAGGTCACGTAATCTACGGCGCGGGTTTCTAGCAGTGCCTCGACTGCTTCAGGATGCGGGTTGGCTGGGTGCCAGCTTCTGCCTGCGTTCACATCTTTGAGCAAATTGGTCGCCGTCTCAACCGAGTCCGGCTTATTGGTGCCGATGATGCCACTTGGCCCGCGCTTGATCCAACCGGTTACATACTCGCCGGTGATGATCTGTAAATCTTGCGCCACCACCCGCCCGGCAGCATTGGGAATCACGCCGTCGCGTTCGTTGAAAGGCACGCCCGGCAGCCCTGTACCCTTGTAGCCAATCGAGCGGAACACCAACCCCACTGGCAGAATTTCAGTTTCGCCAGTGGATTTTGGCCGCAGCGATCCATCATCAGAAGCGACCAGCCGATTCTTGACGATCTCAATTCCCTCTACGTGATCCGTCCCGATCAGGCGTAGCGGCGACACCAAAAAGCGCATCACGATCTTGCGCGGCTTGCCTTCAGGTTCATGCGCGGCATAACGGCGAATCGCCTCTACGTTGCCGATCATGGTGCGATCAGCCCCCGATTGGATGAGTTCCGCGCTCAAGGGATCAATTTCGGCGTCCTGTGGCGAGACGATCACCTCGGCTGCTGCCAGCTCGCCCAACTCTTTAATTTCCGGGGTGGTATAGGCGGCCTGCGCCGGCCCTCGCCGCCCTAGAATGTACACTGTTTCAATCTGGCTGTGGCTCAACGCTTCCAGCGCATAGTCGGCAATGTCGGTGGCAGCCAGTTCTTCCGGCGTGCGCTCCAAAATCCGCGCTACATCCATCGCCACGTTGCCATTCCCGATAACTGCCGCCGCCTTCACCGAAAGATCGAATTTAGAATCGCGATAGAAGGGATGCCCGTTGTACCACGCCACAAATTCAGTGGCTGCATGGCTGCCGGGTAGGTCTTCGCCGGGGATATTCATATGCCGGTCGCTTTGCGCGCCGGTTGCATAAATCACCGCGTGGAAATAATTTGGCAAATCTTCGTGCAGCAAATCGCGCCCAAATTCTACGTTGCCGTAATAGCGAAAGTTGGGATTTGCGGCAATGCGGTCATAGACTTTGGTGACCGATTTTATTTTCTGGTGATCGGGGGCAACGCCGCCGCGCACTAACCCATACGGCGTTGGCAAAAGTTCAAACATGGAGACGACAGCGCCGGATTTCAGGAGATATTCTGCGGCGTAAAAGGCCGCTGGCCCCGCCCCGATGATTGCGATGTGGACTTCAGCCATCTTGTTTGTACATCCCTTCACAATTTAATCAGTTAAGTATAGCACGGTTATGAGCGTCATTTTCCGAAAGAGTTCACTAAAAAATGGGGTTATTTGTCATGAAACGGGGGCGCATTAAATGGCCGCTTTGTTCGAATTTCCATCCCCCGCCAGAGCGAAGTAAAGCGCAGCAGGGCAGGGATCAAAAGCAGGGATCACCTCATAAACACACCCTGAGAGAATGGCTGTTTTTCACAATACTCCTCTAGATTCCACAATTTCTGTCAACTTAAACAAACTTGACGCGACCTGTCCGGACATTTTGTTGCATGTCATAGATTAGTGAGGGATAATTCATGTTAATCACGCTGCTTTTCTAGAGTGGCTAATTGAAAGGAGTCTGTTCCATCAAAAGGTTCCACGGCGTGAATTGTTTCGACGACATAAAATTAGAGGAAAATCACAATGGTCAATAGAAAAACTATCTTCGCTGTACTGCTCGCTGTACTGCTCATGGTCGTGGGTGCGGTAGGTGCTCAGGATACCGTGCCTGTCGTTTCATTCATGACCACTTTCGGCGGCTCCGAACTGGACGGCCTCCGTAATTCACTGGATGCTTTCACTGCTGAAACCGGCATTCAGGTTATCGTCGAAAGCAATCGCCAACTCGTACCTATTCTCCGTACCCGTCTGGCTGGCGGCAGCCCGCCCGATCTGGCGCTGATTCCGCAGCCCGGCCTGCTGGCTGAATTTGCCCGCGCCGGTTATCTCGTCCCGCTGGTCAACGAAGACGGCAGCGCCGGCTTGATTGACGCGGCTGTGCTGACCGACAATTACTCGCAGGGTATCATTGACCTCGGTAATGTGGACGGCATCCAGTACGGCATCCTCGCCAAAGCCAATTCCAAGAGCACCATCTGGTATCGCCCCGCATCGCTTGAAGGAATCGGTATGGAAATACCGGCCACCTGGGACGAACTGATCGCCATTCAGCAGGCTTATGTGGATGCTGGCCTGGTCCCCTGGAGCATTGGCGGCGCCGATAGCTGGACGCTGACCGACTGGTTCGAGAACATTTATGTTCGCCAGAATGGCCCCGAAGCCTATCAGCAGTTGTTCGTGACCCACGAAATTCCGTGGACTGATGCCAGCGTCACCGCTGCGCTGGATGCCTTCCGCCAGATTGTTGACCCGGCAGATACCAATCTCGCTGGCGGCGTAGACGGCACCCTCTCCACCGACTTCATCACCGCTGCAAATATGGTCTTCCGCCCCGATCCCGCAGCCGAGATGTATTACGAAGGCGGCTTCATGGGTGGCATCATCTCCTCCAACTTCCCGGATCTGGTGCCGGTGGAAGACTTCAATGCCTTCCTGTTCCCCGCCATCAGTGAAGAACACGGCGCCCCCGTAGTAGGTGGTGGTGACCTGTTGGCAGCCTTCTCAGATCGCCCCGAAGTTGCGGCGCTGGTTGCATGGATGGCCGGTGTTGATGGCAACACCCTCTGGGCAAGCGCGCCCGCTGGCGCAGTCGTTTCGCCGAACATCAATGTTGACCTCAGCGTCTACAGCCCGATAGCCGCCATTGACGCGGCTCAGGTTGCCAACGCCAGCGCCTTCGTGTTCGACGGTTCTGACTTGATGCCCAGCGCGGTCGCTGAAGCATTCAGCATCGCCCTGCAAGATTTCGTCGCCAATCCTGACGATGCCGCCAGTATCTTCTCAGCTCTGGAAGATACAGCAGCAGCCAATTACTAAGCTTTAGCTTTTCGTAGGGGCAAGGCGGATGCCCTGCCCCTATCTCATCATTTCTATCAACTGTTTTTCTCTCTAAAAATTCTGTTTCATAGATTCCTGAGATACTTTCCTAATGTCTCAAAAAACATGGCTAGGCTATCTCTTCATCCTTCCCGCTGTCGTGTTGATCGTCTTTTTCCTGATCTACCCGACGATCCGTACGATCCAGCTTAGTTTCGACACGGGTATGGGATTTACCACAACCGAGTTTGTCGGGTTGCAACATTACGTCAATCTGTTCACCCGTGACCGCCTATTTTTCGACATCAGCAGTTGGCCGCCTAGCGGCGCGGTGTTCAACACCATTCTCTGGCTAATACTGTTCACTTTTGGTACGGTGGGCGTCGGCCTGTTTGTGGCGGTGCTGGCAAATTCCGTGCGCTACGAAGTGCTGATCAAAACCATCATTTTCGTGCCGATGGCGATTTCCTTCACCGCGGCGGGCATCATCTGGCGGTTTGTTTACAGCCCCGATCCCAATTCCGGAATCCTCAACGCCCTGCTGGTTGGGCTGATCCCTTCCGCCACCCCGATCCCCTGGCTTGGCCGGGTTGACATTGTCAATTACGCACTGATCATCGCTGGCATCTGGCTGTGGACGGGCTTTTGCATGGTGATCATTTCTGCCGCCCTGAAAGGGCTGCCCACCGAAGTACTGGAAGCCGCTAAAGTGGACGGCGCAAACCCGTGGCAGTCCTTCTGGCGCGTCACTTTCCCGATGTTGTGGCCGACCATTCTGGTGATTACCACCACCATGATCATCAATGTGCTGAAGGCCTTCGATCTTGTATATATCATGACGCAAGGCGGCCCGCGCGGTGCCAGCCGTGTCATCGGTTTCTCCATGTATTGGGAAACCTTTCAAAACGGGAAGCCCGGTTATGGCGCGGCGATTGCGGTGATCATGCTGATTCTGGTGACACCTTTCGTCATCATTAACATACGTCGCTACCGGCGAGAGGAGCGAGAACGATGACGGCAGTTTCATCTACTGCGGTATCTACTACCACGACAAAGCGGCGCGGCTTGCGTTTTTCCAACAAGTGGTTCGTGCATATCATCCTATTCTGCCTGGCTGTAGTCTGGTTGGTGCCCTCTGTTGGCCTGCTGATCACCTCATTCCGCCCGCGCGAAGCGATTGCTACCTCTGGCTGGTGGACGGCATTTTCGCCAGCCCAGTTCACCACTGAAAATTACATGGAAGTGCTGAACGCGCAGGGGATGGGCGACAGTTTCATCAACAGTTTCAAGATCACGATTCCCGGCACGCTGCTGCCGATTATAATTGCCGCGGTTGCGGCCTATGCGTTGGCCTGGATGCCGATCAAGGGGAAAGATTGGATACTGGTTATACTGCTGGCGCTGCTGGTGATCCCAATACAAACCACGCTGGTACCGGTGCTGCGCCTATTTAACCAGTTTGGACTTACCGGCACCTATATGGGTATCTGGATCGCGCATACCGCCTATGGACTGCCTTTCTGCATTTACCTGCTGCGCAACTTCTTCATTTCGCTGCCTAAAGAATTGATGGAATCGGCCAAGATTGACGGTGCCAGCGAAATTACCATCTTCTGGCGTATTGTCATCCCGCTGTCGGTGCCGGCGCTGGCTTCGCTGGCGATTTTCCAGTTTATGTGGGTGTGGAATGACCTGCTGGTGGCGCTGGTATTTATGAGCGATCCGATCAACCAGCCGATGACGGTGCGCATTCAGGCGATGCTTGGTACTTACGCCACTGAATGGCACATCATGAGCGCGGCCTCATTCATCTCGATGGCGGTTCCGCTGGTGGTCTTCTTCGCCTTGCAGCGCTATTTCGTGACCGGCCTCACCGCCGGAGCAGTGAAGCAGTAAACCCTTTCGCTGCTATAATCTGAATTGTATCAACGCAATTTGTAGGGGCGAGCCGTTAGCTCGCCCGCTTATCCAATCGCCAGACATCTTGCATGGAGTGTAAAATGGTCGCTGTGCCTTCTCGCGCCATGACCGCAGATGAATTTGAGGATTACGACGAATTCCCCGAAAACGCGGATAAATTACTTGAATTCGTCTCCGGAGAAGTTTACGAAGTACCTTCTAACGCCTACGCCTCTATGATATCTGCACGCATCGCTGGCTACATTTTTATCTATCTGCTTGCCAACAATATCGCTTATTTGACAACAGAAGCGGGCGGCTATGTGGTTTTCGGTGAACGTTATGCACCAGATGTTGCTGTTGTGCGTAAAGAAAAGCAGCTAGAGCCGGCAAAGGTCGGCTATAACCCCATCCCACCCGACCTTGCCGTTGAAGTTGATTTCCCCTCAACGCAAGAGTCTTGTTACAGTTTAAACCTGAAACTTGGCAACTACCTCGCGGCCGGCACAGTCGTTTGGATTGTCAATGTAGATGCGCAGGAAATCGAAGTCTACGCCCCCGGCCAGCCTACCCGCGTCCTCACCATCAATGACCCCCTCGACGGTGGCGATATCCTCCCCGGCTTCAGGCTGCCGGTGAAAGATGTGTTCACTCCGTAATTCAATAGTCAACACAGGCGATCCTCTCCTCTCCTTGAGGGAGAGGGGCAGGGATGAGGGCTATCTTCCATAAGTCCACACCAATTCGCAAATCCTCCACATTCTTCCTATACTGCAATCCACTTCAACTGAAGGGTCGCTAGGGTTCCGCCGGTCAGCGCATCGGGGCTGGCCCAAGAGCGACAGATGGCTGTGTGAACAGTCCTCACCGGCTGGAAGAAAAGGCCAGAGGGAGTAAGTTGAGCGTTTTTCGCTCGCCTATTTCCGATGGAGGCACCCCTATGTTTCGTTCGCTTTCACCCCATACCCGCGCCACCCTCACTGCCTTATTCGTCACCTTTTTATGGGCCACCTCTTGGGTGATCATCAAATTCGGCCTGCGCGATAATATTCCGCCGCTCACTTTTGCCGGAACACGCTACACGCTGGCCGCGCTCTGTTTACTGCCGTTGGTGCTGGGGCAGTCATCGCTACGCGCCCCCTTACGCACGCTGTCACGGCGGCAGTGGATGATGCTGGCGGCGCTTGGTTTGGTCTTCATCGGCGTGGCACAGGGGGCGCAGTTCGTCAGCCTGAATTACCTGCCCGCCGTAACTGTCAATTTGCTGCTCAGCTTCACAACAATTGTGGTGACGGCACTGGGGATTTTCTTCCTGCGCGAGCGCCCTTTGCGGGTACAGTGGCTAGGATTGGCGCTTTATCTGGTAGGCGCGCTGGTCTATTTCTATCCGGCGTCTCTCTCAGGAAACGAAGTTTTTGGTATACTTGCCGCGCTGGTTTGCCTGACTGCTAATGCTGTTGGCGCTATTCTAGGCCGCGCGATCAATCGCATGGCAACCATCCCACCGATCACCGTAACACTCATTTCTATGGGCATCGGCGGAACTGCCCTACTGGCAGTGGGCATTATCCTCGAACCTACGCCGACCTTTAGCCTCATCAGCATTCTTTCTATCCTCTGGCTTTCGGTGGTGAACACGGCTTTTGCTTTCACCATCTGGAATCGGGCGCTGCGAACCCTCACAGCTATCGAGGCTAATATCATTAACAGCATGATGCTGGTATTCATTCCGGGGCTGGCATGGCTGTTTCTGGGCGAAACCATCACGCTTAAAGCGCTGCTGGCGCTGGCGCTGGCAACTGGCGGAATCTTTGTGGTTACGCTGGCGCGCTGGGAAAACCCGCTGGCTTCTGTTAGAGCGTTTACACAGCGCAAACGAAGTTCTTACGCCGAACAGGCTATACTGAACCCTACGCAAGACACAGATTCCACTGTGGATTAATGTAACTTGCGTTAGAATCAAGTTGAATACACTCAGGGTAGGTAACAAACACGATGATGCGTTTTGATCGTTTTACTGAACGTGCGCAAGATGTTGCGGCACGTGCCTATGAGATTCTACAGCGATACGGTCATAATCAGGTGGACACCGAGCATATTTTGCTGGCGCTGCTGGAACAGACCGATGGCGTTATTCCCCTGCTGCTGGAGCGTTTATCGGCAGACCCCACAGCGATGCGTACACGCCTTGATGAAGTACTGCGCGCCAGCCCGAAAGCCGCGATTTACGGCGGCGGCGCGGGGCAGGTATTCATCACCCCGCGGGTGAAGCGGATCATTGACCTCGCTAACGAGGAAGCCAACCGTTTACGCGACGAATACATCTCCACCGAACATCTATTTCTCGCTATTTTGAGCGAGCGCAGCACCGCCACTTCACGTATTTTGAGCGAAGCAGGCATCGCCCGCGAGCGCGTCTACGAAGCCATCAAAGAGATACGCGGCGGCCAGCGCGTCACTGACCCGCAGGCGGAAAGCCGTTATCGCACGCTGGAAAAGTACAGCCGCGATTTGACGCGCATGGCGCTGGAAGGCAAGCTCGATCCAGTGGTCGGGCGTGATGGTGAAATCATGCGTGTGATCCAGATTTTATGCCGTCGCACTAAGAATAACCCGGTGCTGATCGGTGAAGCTGGCGTGGGCAAGACCGCCATTGTTGAGGGGCTGGCGCAGAAGATCGTCAGCGCTGATGTGCCGGAAATTCTGCTCGGTAAGAAGGTGATCAGCCTTGACCTGAGCGCGATGCTGGCGGGCAGTCGTTTCCGCGGCGAGTTTGAAGAGCGCCTGAAGGTGACGATTGAAGAAGTGCAGCGCAGCGAAGGCGACATCATCCTGTTCATTGACGAACTGCATCAGGTGGTTGGCGCAGGTGCGGCGCAAGGCGCGCTGGATGCTGGTAATATGATGAAACCGGCGCTGGCACGCGGCGAACTGCAATGTGTAGGCGCAACTACGCTGGATGAATATCGCCAGTACATCGAGAAAGATTCGGCGCTGGATCGTCGTTTTGCGCCGGTGTACGTGGAAGAGCCGAATGTTGAAGATACCATTGAAATGCTCTTCGGCCTGCGCGACCGCTATGAAGCCCATCACAAAGTGACCATCAGCGATGAGGCCGTGATCAGCGCCGCGCGCATGGCGGATCGCTATATCAATGATCGCAAGCTGCCGGATAAGGCGATTGACCTACTGGACGAAGCCGCCTCGCGCCTGCGGGTGCAGTTGTACAGCTTGCCGCCTCGCCTTAAGGAGATGAAGGACGCGATCACCCGCCTTGAAGCCGACGAAGAAGCGGCAGGCATGGCACGTGAATACGAACGCGCCGCTGAATATAAGACCCGCCGCTTGCAGCTTGAGGCCGATTTTGACGGCGAACGCTACGAATGGCAGCAAGAAAACTCGATGGATGAAGTTGTCTCAGCTGAAGATATCGCCAAAGTGCTGGCGCAGTGGACGGGTATCCCGGTTTCACAGGTACTAGAAAGCGAAAGCGAAAAGCTGATCCGCATGGAAGACGCGATGCATGAACGGGTGATCGGTCAGGATGGCGCGGTTTCCGCGATTGCTCATGCCATTCGCCGCGCCCGCAGCGGCCTGAAGAACCCCAGCCGCCCGATTGGATCATTCATCTTCTTAGGCTCATCTGGCGTGGGCAAGACCGAATTGGCGAAGGCGCTGGCTGAATTTCTCTTTGACGACGAGAAGGCGCTGATCCGCATTGACATGAGCGAATACCGCGAGCAGCACACCGCCAGCCGGCTGTTTGGCGCGCCTCCCGGTTACGTCGGTTATGAACAGGGCGGGCAGCTGACCGAACAGGTGCGCCGCCGACCTTATCGTGTGGTGCTGTTCGATGAGATCGAGAAGGCGCATCCGGACGTATGGAACGCGCTGCTGCAAATTCTCGAAGATGGCCGCCTGACCGATGGGCAGGGGCACACAGTAGATTTCACCAATACGGTGATCATCATGACCAGCAATCTTGGGACTGAATACGCCCGTAAGGGCGGCGCGCTCGGCTTTGTGCAGGCGACGGATGAGCAGGCGATTGCCGATCATCAGAAGATTGAAAAGGCGATGCGCGAAACGTTCCGCCCTGAATTTCTGAATCGCATTGACGAGATCATTATCTTCGAGCCGCTGACGCTGGCGCAGGTGGAACACATCGTTGACCTGCAAATGAAAGAAATTGCAGCGCGGCTGCGAGAACTAGGAATCACCGTTCACCTGACCGAACCGGCCTGCCGCTGGTTGGCGCAAAAAGGCTACGATCCGCAGTTCGGGGCGCGGCCTTTACGCAGAGCCTTGCAGCGCTATGTTGAGAACATCCTCAGCGGCATGATTCTGAAGGGCGAAGCCCGGCGCGGCGATATGGTGGTGATTGATGAAATTGACGGGCAGCTGGTATTCGACTGGCATGAAAATTCCAGCACCGACTACCTAAACCTGACGCAGGATCAGATGATAGACTAGGCCAAACGGCAGTCAGTATATGGGGCGAGATCGTCATCTGATGATCTCGCCCTTTTTGTTTACCAAAACATCCACCTTTCATCCCTCCTTTTAACCGTCCTTCTCCCTCGCTCAGAACTCAGCACTTCCTTTAACTTTTAACTGTTTTTTGACCTTCCCCTACCCATACGGTCAGTATCTCGCCCTGCCAAGCCGGTGTAAGATATGCGCTGTACATCCCTTTCAGATATATCATCCAATGTTTATGCAATATTTATGCGGCGGCACTTTTTGTGGTATAGCAGTATGCTATAATTAGAAGGTGGAGTTCATATTATCCACCAACGGAAATTGTCATCCAGAGTTCTTTAGCCGGAGTTTGATCCGATCCGTAATCGAACCGGCGGAGGGAAGCCAGAGTGGCGAATAAGATGGAACGCTTTACCCAGCGAGCGCGCCGGGTCTTGAGCCTCGCGCAGGAAGAAGCGGAGCGTCTTCAGCACAACTATATCGGGACCGAGCATCTGCTGCTTGGCTTGATTCGTGAAGAAGGCGGCGTCGCAGGCCGCGTACTGCGGGAATTAGGTTTAGATCAACGCCGGGTGGAAGAACTGGTCGAACGCATGACCCGCGCCACCACGCGCAGCAGCACCACCCAACCGGAGCTTTCGCCCGGAACCAAGCGTGTACTTGAACTTGCGGTGGATGAAGCCCGCCGCATGGGGCATCACTATATTGGCACCGAGCATCTTTTGCTCGGTTTGGTACGGCTCAATGAGGGTGTCGCTATAGACATTCTCAAGCGCACCGGCATCAGCCCTGAAGAAGTGCGCCGCCAAACCCGCCGCGTCTTGCAGGAAAGCCCGGTGCAGTCGAAAGACCCTTCACAAACTGAAGAGCCGCGCCCCCGCTCCAGCCGCAAATCCAGCGGCGAAGGCGGCAAGACCCCGCTGGTAGATCAGCTTGCAACCGATCTCACCGCCTTAGCGCAGGAAGGCAAGTTGGATCCTGTCGTTGGCCGTGAAACTGAAATTGAGCGCGTCATTCAAGTGCTCAGCCGCCGCCGCAAAAATAACCCGGCGCTGATCGGTGAACCCGGTGTCGGCAAGACCGCCATTGTTGAAGGGCTGGCACAGCGCATCATCAACGGCGAAGTGCCTAAACCCCTGATGAACAAGCGCGTGCTTCAGTTGGATGTCGGTTCGCTGGTCGCCGGTACGATGTATCGCGGTCAGTTTGAGGAACGCCTCAAGCGCGTGATCGAAGAGCTGAAATCTTCAGACAGCATCCTGTTTATAGACGAAGTGCATATGCTGGTTGGCGCCGGTTCTGCCGGCAGCAGCGTAGACGCCGCCAATATTCTCAAGCCTGCCCTCTCTCGCGGTGAGCTTCAGTGTATCGGCGCAACCACGCTCGACGAATATCGCAAGCACATCGAAAGTGATGCCGCGCTCGAACGTCGTTTCCAGCCGATCCTCGTCTCTGAACCGACCATCGAAGAAACCATCGAAATCCTGCAAGGCATTAAGGTGCCCTATCAGGAGCATCACAACGTCGAAATCACCGACGATGCCATCGAAGCTGCCGCCAATTTGAGCGCGCGCTATGTGCCGGATCGTTTCCTGCCGGACAAGGCGATTGACCTGATTGACGAAGCCGCCGCCCGCCTGCGCATGTACAAAAGCCCGGAAGCGGTGCTGGTGCGCCGCGCCGAACAGGAACTGCGCCAGCTTGAAGATGATCTACGCATCCTCGAAGAAGACGGCGATAGCGGCGAAGAAGTAGATCGCCTGAAGCGCCAGCGCGACACCGTAGAAAGTTCGCTTAGCGCGCTCAAAGGCAACTGGAATACCGATACCAACCAGCCGCGCCTGATCTCTGAAGACATTGCCGAAGTCGTCGGCATGTGGACGGGAATCCCCACCATGCGCATTGCCGGTGAGGAAAGCGAACGCCTGATGCAGATGGAAGGCGCGCTGCACAAGCGCATCGTCGGTCAGGATGAAGCCATCGTCGCCATCAGCCGCGCTGTTCGCCGTGCCCGCGCTGGCATGAAAGACCCGCGCCGTCCCATTGGCTCGTTTATGTTCCTCGGCCCAACGGGTGTCGGTAAAACAGAACTAACCAAATCGCTGGCCGAATTCATGTTTGGCAGTGAAGACGCGCTCATTCAGCTAGACATGAGCGAATTTATGGAGCGCCATTCGGTGGCACGCCTGGTTGGCGCGCCACCGGGCTATGTCGGTTACGAAGATGCCGGTCAATTGACCGAAGCTATCCGCCGTCGCCCATACTCGATCGTGGTGTTCGATGAAATTGAGAAGGCGCATCCTGAAGCGTTCAACATGCTGCTGCAAATCATGGAAGAAGGCACGCTCACCGATGCGCGCGGCCGCCGGGTAGACTTCCGTAACTCGATCATCGTCATGACCAGCAACGTTGGCGCAGACACGATCAAGCGCGGTAACAATCTCGGTTTCAATGCCCCGCGCAGCGAAGAAGTGGATAGCAAGCAGCAGTATGACGAGATGAAGAAGAGCGTTAACGATCAACTGCGCCGCGTCTTCCGGCCTGAGTTCCTCAACCGTGTGGATGCCACCATCTTCTTCCGCGCCCTCACCCGCGACGAGATCAAGATCATTGTTGACCTCGAACTGGACAAAGTGCGCACGCGCCTGCTGGAACACGCGATCACCCTCGATCTCACCGATGAAGCCCGTGATTGGCTGGCGGTTAAAGGCTACGATCCCGAATTTGGCGCGCGCCCACTGCGCCGCCTGATCCAGAACGAAGTCGAAGATCGCCTCTCCGATGGCATCCTTTCCAGCGAGTTTAAGATGGCCAGTGTAGTGCGCATCGCCGTCAAAGACGATGATCTGCATCTGGAAGCTATTGAGGACGAATCTGAAGGCGAAGCGCTGGCCGAAGCCGGCAGCTAATCGAAATCCCATCAATATCTACAAAAGGGCGAGCCAATGGCTCGCCCTTTTGTTTTACCGTCAGCGCAGCAGGGGCGGGGATGAGGGTTTGTGTATCCCCGCTCACACGGTATCATCGGCGTATTCACATCCACGCGATCTTTTAACATGTATTCGCGATCACGCATGTCACATCCACAAAGGCAGTCTCATCTATGCTGACCGTGCAGGATTTCGTCAACCGTTGGGGGCAAAGCGCGCTGCGCGAACAGCAGGCCGCGCAAAGCCATTTCAACGAATTGTGCCAGCTCGTCTATCATAAAACCCCCACCCAGCTAGACCCGCAGGGGACGTTCTTCACCTTCGAGGAAAACGTCGCCAAAGCCACCGGTGGCAGCGGGCGCGCTGACGTATGGTACAAAGGTCGCTTCGCGTGGGAATACAAGGGCAAGCACAAAGACCTTGACGCTGCTTACACGCAGCTATCCAACTATCGCGGCGCGCTGGGCAATCCGCCGCTGCTAGTAGTGTGCGATTTCCTCGAATATCGCATTCACCCGCAGTGGCCGAACATGAGCGGGCGGCCTTTCATCTTCAAGAATGAAGACCTGCTGCGCGAAGATGCACTGCGCTACATTCGCTGGTTGCTGGAAAAACCTGAAGAGTTCAAGAATCTCCGTCAGGCGGAACTCGAACAGCGCAACGCGCTGACGCTGGAACTGGCGGGCAAGTTCGCCGAGCTTGCCCGCTTGATGCGCGGCCATAAAGGCGCGGACGGCGCGCCGCTGTGGACGCCGATGCAGGTGGCACGCTTCCTAACCAAACTGGTGTTCCTGCTCTTCGCCGAAGATGTGGATCTGCTGCCCAGGATTGGCGAAGATCCAATGTTCCGCTTTTTCACTAACCAGTTCAAGAAAGCGCCTGGCGCGTTCGTGTCCGAAATGCGCGCGCTGTTCGAGGCGCTGGATGGGCGCACCGAACTGTACCGGTTATGGCACGTGCCCTATTTCGACGGCAGCCTGTTTGCCGATTCTGCGCCCGGCGCTGGCGACGGCATGGAAGTGCTGGACATGACCCTGATCCCCGGCGCGATTGACCTGCTGGCGAAAGTAAGCGAAGAAAACTGGCGCGAGGTCAATCCCGCCATCTTTGGCACACTGTTCGAGGGCGCGCTGGACGAGAGCAAGCGGGCGCAGTTGGGCGCGCACTATACCGGAGAGCCGGACATCCGTCTGATGATCGAGCCGGTGCTGATGCAGCCGATCAACCGCCAGTGGGACGCCATTCGCGCTGAAGCTGAGCCACTCAAGCAAATTTTTGATGATCCCGCCAGCCCGCCGCGTGCGGTTCAGGAAGCCCGCGAAAAGCTGATCGCGCTGCATAATCAGATGATGGACGCGCTGGCAAATACCCGCGTGCTCGATCCCGCCTGCGGCAGCGGCAACTTTCTCTATGTCAGCCTGCGCGCGATGAAAGAGATGGAAGCCCGCATTCGTGAATTCTTCGCTTCCATGCAGCTTCCCTTCCGCGATGTGGTTACGCCGCGCCAGCTTTACGGCATTGAAAAAGATGAATTCGCCGCCCGCCTTGCTTATGTGGTGGTGTGGATCGGCTATTTGCAGTGCCGCTTCGATGAAGAAGGCATACTGCATCCGGTGTACCCGCACAAGATCGGACATCCGCGCGCGCTGCCCAACCCGATACTGGGAGATGACCGCGCCGGAGCATTCCTCAACGACGACGCGATCATGCGTTATCGTCCTCCCAACGACCTGTCATCTTTCCCCCCTCTCCCTGAGGGAGAGGGGACGGGGGTGAGGGCTGAACCCTACGAACCCGAATGGCCGGAAGTCGATGTCATCGTCGGCAACCCGCCGTTTTTGGGCGGCAAACGCATGCGTGGCGAACTTGGCAACTACGTAGATGATCTGTTCCGTCTCTATCGAGAGCGCGTCCCGCCTGAAGCTGATCTTGTGACCTACTGGTTTGAGAAAGCGCGCGCGCAAATTGAACAGGGAAAAGCCAAACGCGCCGGACTGTTAGCTACCAATTCAATACGCGGCGGCGCAAACCGCGAAGTCCTGAAACGCATCAAAGAAACCGGCGATATTTTCATGGCGTGGTC
>JACSRP010000185.1 GCA_014879665.1 Anaerolineae bacterium
ATTATGCTTTTGGCCTTGAATTACTTCGTAAATGGCACAAAAGCAGGGCGCGGCATTCGGGCGATTTCGATGGATCAGTCCACCTCTGGCCTGATGGGCATCCCTGTAAACCTGATGATTTCGCTCACCTTTTTCATCGGGGGGGCATTCGGTGGCGCTGCAGGCGCGCTGTTTGGGCTGAACGTGGGCAACGTCACGCCATATATTGGTTTTATACCGGGACTCAAAGCATTTACAGCTGCGGTTCTCGGCGGCATTGGCAATATCACTGGCGCGCTGCTCGGCGGACTGCTTATTGGCTTAATCGAGTCGTTTTTGAACGGCCTCCTGCCGTACTTCCCTGCAATTGGTATACGTTATACAGACATTATTACGTTTGGAATCTTGATCGCCGTGCTTATTTTCCGCCCTAGCGGTTTGCTTGGCGAACGTGTGGACGAGAAGGTGTAGGGGATATGACAACTGCTACTGCATTTGCCCCTGTAAAAACTGGATGGCGTGAAATGTTAAATCGCCCCGCCGTTGCTGTGGCCTTTGCCCTCATCTATGTTGCCGCAGCAATCTTCCTGGTAATTTTGCTTGATCGCCGCAGTCTGTGGTATCCGCTGACTTCGCTGATCGCTGCACCAATCTTCCTAGTTAGCCCACTAGTGGTTGTTTCACTCAATATGCCGCGTATTTCCAAAATTGTGCTGCTGGTGGTGATGTTTGCGGTGGTGATGCCGATTGTGGGGGTTTCTAACCCGCCATTTCTGGAATTAGCCGTTCAAATTTCTATCTTTGCAGGGCTGGCACTCGGCTTGAATATCGTGGTTGGTTTTGCAGGGCTGCTGGATCTTGGCTATGTCGCCTTTTTCGCCGTAGGCGCATATTTATGGGGCATGGCAACATCGCCTTCAAACACTATCTTTACCGAAAATGCGTGGACGGTTAGCAACTGGCTTGCTGCTAACCCCGATTTATCGCCGCTGGCAGCCACATTTGTGGGCTTCGTTCAAAGCGGGGCGTTTTTTCTGGCG
This sequence comes from Anaerolineae bacterium, assembly GCA_014879665.1. GTDB lineage: Bacteria > Chloroflexota > Anaerolineae > Aggregatilineales > Phototrophicaceae > Flexifilum. Next base: position 1,020 of record JACSRP010000185.1, read on the forward strand.
ATGTTCGTTGCCATCGCGGTTGCGGCAGTGGTTGGTATATTGCTTGGTTTACCGGTACTGCGGCTGCGCGGCGACTATCTTGCCATCGTTACGCTTGGTTTTGGCGAAGTGATCCGAATATTTGCCCGTAACCTTGATGCGCCAATAAATTTCACGGCCGGGGCGCAGGGATTACGGAATATTGGCGCGCCGCCTTTGCCGGGCTTCTATGTTGGTTTCACGCAGAGCATAGCCAGTACATTGGGTTTACGTATTGATAACCCTGAAGCATTGGCTAAACAACTTCTGTTCTACACCATCGGCTTGCTTTTAATATTTGTGATTGTTCTCGTGTGCATTCGCTTGAAAGATTCCGCGATCGGCCGCGCATGGACGGCTATTCGCGAGGATGAAATTGCCGCAATCGCTATGGGTGTTCCGCTGGTAAAGATGAAACTGCTGGCATTTGCCAGCGGCGCGGCATTCGCAGGGGCTATTGGCGTGCTGTATGCATCAAAACAAACATTTATAGACCCCCAAAGTTTCATTCTATTGCAGTCAATCACCATTCTAGCGATGGTCATTGTGGGTGGAATGGGCAATGTTAAAGGGGTGATTCTCGGTGCAATGATTATCACAATCGTTGAACTGCACACGCTGCCAAATCTTTCGCTGCAGTTGAACGCGCTGCGCACTGCAGGGCTGGTGAATATTCCCACCCAGCTAGACCCTGCAAAATATCAACCATTAGTGTTTGGGTTGGTGCTGGTGCTGATGATGCTGTTCCGTCCGGCAGGGTTGCTCCCCGAAAAGAGCCGCAAACTTGAATTGATGGAACAGAATGAAATTGATGATCCGCCCACAGAGGAACCGCTGACCGATGCGGTACTTGTGGACGAATCAGTGCCTCAGGAGTGAGACAACATGCTGCTTGAAGTCACTAACCTTGTCAAATCCTTCGGAGGCATTCGCGCGGTGCGCGATGTGAGCATTGGGATTCCCGAAGGGAGCCTCAGTTCGATTATTGGCCCGAATGGCGCTGGAAAGACGACCTTCTTTAACCTGCTAACGGGTATCTATAAACCAGACGCGGGGACTATCAATTTTGATGGGCGCTCACTGATTGGTTTGCGCCCGGATCAGGTGAATAAAGCCGGCATCGCCCGGACGTTTCAAAGCATCCGGCTGTTCAATAATATGACGGTGATTGAAAATATCATGGTGGGTATGCATTCCCGTCTGGATATTTCGCTGCGGCACACGCTTTTGCGGACGGGTCACTTCAAGAGACAGGAACAGCTTGTTCATGAGAAATCTGGAATGCTGTTGAGGTTTGTTGGGTTAGCCGGAAAAGGCGATGAGCTGAGCAAGAATCTTCCTTATGGAGACCAGCGCCGCATTGAGATTGCGCGGGCGCTTGCCAGCGATCCGAAGTTGATTTTGCTGGACGAACCGACTGCGGGCATGAATCCTCAAGAAAGCGCTGATGCCATGAGTCTGTTCCGCAAAATTCGCGATGAACTTGGAGTCACGGTGGTGTTGATCGAGCATGATATGCGGGTGGTGATGGGTATTAGCGAGCATATTAACGTGCTTGACTACGGGCAGAAAATTGCTGAAGGCACGCCTGAAGAAATCCGAACCAATCCTCGTGTCGTTGAGGCCTATCTTGGAAGGCGCGCCGTGGGCGGAAAGGCCGACAATGACAGTGCTGCTTGAACTCACTCAGGTACATACCTATTACGGACATATCCATGCGCTGAAGGGATTGAATCTTCGCGTCGATCAGGGGGAAATTGTGACTCTGGTGGGGGCGAATGGCGCGGGTAAAACAACCACGCTGAAGACGATTAGCGGTATAACGCACCCCAAGCGAGGAAGGGTGAAGTTTAACGCACGGGATATTACCGATATGCCGCCGCATCTTATTGCGAAACAAGGCATTGCCCATGTGCCAGAAGGCCGGCGAATTTTCCCGCTGTTATCGGTACGTGAAAATCTTGAAGTTGGCTCCTGGAGCGTCAAAGGGGGCAGTGGTGTTATTAGCGACCGGATGAACCAGATGTTTGATATGTTCCCGCGATTGAAGGAACGTATTAATCAAAAAGGCGGCACGCTTTCCGGTGGTGAACAGCAAATGCTGGCGATGGCGCGGGCGCTGATGATGGCACCATCGGTACTGCTGCTTGATGAGCCTTCGATGGGGCTTGCGCCGGTACTGGTTGAAGGGATTTTTGATATCGTGAAGCGTATCAATGAAGCCGGCAATACGGTTTTGTTGGTTGAGCAGAATGCGTTAATGGCGCTGGAAGTAGCCCACCGTGGTTATGTGCTGCAAACGGGTGAAATTGTATTGGAAGATACAGGGTCAGCCCTGTTGAAAAATGAACTTGTTCGGAAGGCCTATCTGGGCGAGATGTAGCGAATAGCAGGCCTCAGATTGGGGAAGGGCGAGCGTATTCTCGCCCTTTTTGCTGCCCGATGGTCTTATGCAGATCTGGAAGGGTTTGCTTATCTACGGCACAATAGAGCGTCAATGGCTCAAGTTATAGTGCGGAGAACATTTCAGGATGTCGAGCATACGTGTGATGGTGTGGAATGAAGGCCAGCACGAGAAAAAACACGAAGCAGTACAGAAAGTTTACCCGCAAGGAATTCACGGCGCGATTGCCGAAGGGCTGCAAGAGGCTGGTTACGCGGTACAAACGGCAACCCTTGATCAACCGGAACACGGCTTAAGCGAAGCTGCCCTTGAGCAAACTGATGTGCTGATCTGGTGGGCGCATATTGCCCATGATCAGGTGGATGATGCGATTGTTGAGCGTGTGCACAAGCGCGTGCTTGGCGGCATGGGTTTGATTGTGCTGCATTCGGGACACTTCTCAAAAATCTTCAAGCGCATTATGGGTACCAGCGGTAATTTGAAATGGCGTGAGATTGGTGAAAAGGAGCGCCTCTGGGTGGTGAATGCAGCGCATCCGATTGCTGATGGTCTGGATGATCATTTTGAGCTTCAGCACGAGGAAATGTATGGCGAGCCATTTGGTATTCCGGAGCCTGATTCGCTGGTTTTTGTCAGCTGGTTTGCCGGGGGTGAAGTATTCCGCAGCGGCTGCTGCTGGTATCGTGATCAAGGGAAAGTATTCTATTTCCGCCCCGGCCATGAAACGTATCCAACCTATTACGATCCAAATGTGCGGAAAGTATTGGCGAATGCGGTCCGCTGGGCAGCACCGACCAATGGCCCGAAAATCACAGTTGCTAACCGGCGCGAACCTTTAGAAACGCTCTAAGGTGAGGTAATGGCTAAACTTGTACTCATTGTTTGTGATGCGCTGCGCGATGATGCTGCTGCCGCACAGATGGGCTATCTAGAACATCTGGTGGAGCAAAATATTGCAAGCCGCTACACTGTGGTTGCGCAGATGCCAACTATGTCGCGCCCCAATTATGAAACGATCCATACGGGTGTGCCAAGCAGTGTGCATGGTATAACCAGTAATTACGAGATTCGCCCCTCAAAGATGCCAAATCTTTTCTCGCTGGCACGCGGGCAGAATTTGACGACGGCGGCTTCGGCGTTTTACTGGTATTCAGAGCTTTATAATGGCACAGTGCCTTATGATCCAGTGATGCATCATGAAGTTGACGACGAAACATTGAATATTCAACATGGGCGTTTCTATGGCGTGCCGGCTTTGCATACGGTTCAGCCTGATGTTGAGGTGTTTAGCGCAGGCGCTATGCTGGCGCGCCGTTTTCAGCCGGATTATCTATTGATTCACCCGATGCAGGCGGATGACATTGGAGAAACATACGGCGGTGATTCTGTGCAATATCGGCGTACCGTAATCGCACAGGATGCGATTATCGCCAATCTGCTGTCCCGGCTACAGCCCGCCGGATATAACGTCATTGTGACTTCTGATCACGGCATGAGCGATGATCCGTCCACTCACGGCGGCTCACTGCCTGAAGTGCGGCATGTTCCGCTTTATTACATTCCAACAAGCGGCGGGGGATTGGGAAATACCGGGCAGAAGGTATCGCAGCTTCAGGTTGCGCCAACGATTTGCAACCTTCTAAATATTCCCATTCCAAATACGATGACAGCGCCGCCGCTTGAATTTTGAGAGATAGAAGCTGAGCCGTGGAATCATTAGACCTATTACTTGAGGCTGCACTTGATTTATCGTGGAAAGCCGGACGGATCACGTTGGGATATTTCCAGAGTGGAGTCGAAGTTGAACGTAAGCAGGATCACACACCAGTAACCATCGCTGACAAATCTGCTGAGAAATTTCTCGTAGATGCCTTGAGCAGAACTTTTCCTGATCACGGTTTAATCGGGGAAGAATTTGGCGCACAGCGGGCACACGAACGTTACTGCTGGGTGATTGACCCGATAGACGGCACTAAATCATTCATTCACGGCGTGCCAATTTATGGCTGCCTGCTGGCGCTCATTGATCGGAGCGCACCGCCTGATCAGAGCACATTGGTCGGCGTTGCGCATTTTCCGGCGCTCAATGAAACGGTGTATGCTGCGCGAGGCAGCGGCTGTTATTGGAACGGACGTAGGGCGAACGTGTCAGAAGTGGATTCGCTGGGCAGCGCAACCTTATTGTGCAGCGAACTTACCCATTATGACCAGCACGAGTACGCATTTGAGGCACTGGTCGCGCGAACTGGCATCCAGCGGACGTGGGGAGACTCTTATGGCTATGCGCTGGTGGCGACGGGGCGCGCTGAGATCATGCTCGATCCGAAAATGCATCTCTGGGACTGCGCCCCATTTGGCGTTATCCTGCCTGAGGCAGGCGGGACTTTTACAGACTGGGCAGGGATCAACACCATTAATGCCGGAGAATCTATCGCTACCAACGGCGTTCTCTATGATCCAGTATTTGAAGTGATTAAAACGGCGCAGCACGAATCATGAATACACCTACGCCGGAACAAATTGAAACACTGCTCAGCACCTCCGATCTGTTCAACGACTCCGGCACAACTCTGATCACAACGATAGTCACTGCGCTGGTATTGGGGAGCATCGCCACGGGGCTGCTGTTCCGGGATTGGTCGCGGAATCGCAGGAGAAACTGGCCCGCATTCGGGGCAATTGTGCTCGGAATTGTGCTCATGGTTGCCGGCAATGTTCTTTACGGAGCAGCTGGACGGATTATCGCTATTGAGATCAATACGCCGCGTGTGTGGGTGGGCACAGAGTATGAAGCATTGTCAAATCAGGTGAAGATGATGGCTGGCTCAAGCAGCGGTTGGGGTGTTATTAGCCTGACCGCCGGAATGCTCTTCATCCTATTAGGCGTTGTTGGTATCGTCAGAAATTTCTTGCTGCGCCACCGTAGTGCTTCATCAGGGACATCAGCAACGATGCCCCTGACAGATAAGTTTGAGTAGAGATTAAGAGTTGGTTGTCGCTTCAGCGGTCACTTCGGGGGTACTTTCCATCGTCGCTTCAACTTCGATGGTTGCTTCAACAGCCATCTCGACTGTGGCTTCTGAGGTAACCTCTGGAGTGGATTCAACTGTGGGTTCAGCGGTGGGGCGAAGCGTTGGAAGTGGCGCTTGCTCAACGGGCTGGCACGCGGCGGCGATGAGCGCAAGACCTAAAGCTGCAGCAAGGATTTTGATGCGCATGAGCAATGCCTTTCAGATAGGTTAACTGTGCTGATGACGAATACCCCAAATTCTAACGGGGACTTGCCGGAATTATATCAGCCAACTGGCGCATATCGAGGCTCGTTAGGAAGAATTTATGGCTCCGGTTGAAACCCCGCCGCCATCGAAATGGCAGATATGGTATCGCGCTGCGCGCCCACGCACGCTCACAGCAACTTATGTTCCATTGGCGCTTGCAGGTGTGATTGCGCTGGATCAGAGTGTATTCGATCTGCCGAAATTCATCCTTTCCTTGATTGCGGCGGTGCTGCTGCAAGTTTCGGCGAATCTGATTAATGAATACTATGATTTTAGACGCGGCGCTGAAGATCAGAAACAGGCAGGGCAGGGCATGATCCTCAAAAATGCCTTGTTATCTCCGCGAGAAATACTTACTTCCGCAGTTATAACTGTCGTGGCTGGAGCAGCGATTGGCCTATTTCTGTTATTTCATTCTGGAATCTGGCTGTTATTGATTGGCCTTGGGGGCGTGCTGGTCGTTATCACCTATACGGCAGGCCCATATCCGCTAGCTTACCATGGATTAGGCGAAGCCGCGGTCTTTGTTTTCATGGGACCGCTGATGATTCTCGGCGCATATTATGTGATGGCCGTCCGACTCGATTGGACACCGGTGCTTGTGGGTTTTCCGGTGGGGCTGATGGTGGCAGCTATTCTGCATGCCAATAATGTGCGGGATATTGAGTCAGATGCAGCTGTAAACAAACGGACGCTGGCCGTAGTGCTTGGTCCGCGCGCGGCGCGCATCGAGTATGCGGTGCTGGTTAGCGGGGCATATGCTGCCGTTGCGCTGCTTATACTTGTTGGCGTAATGCCGGCCACAGCCGCTGTCGTATTGGTCACTTTTCCAGAGGCGCTTCGTTTAATCCGACTTGTGACCGAAAATACCGATCCGCAGCTGCTGCATCAGGCGCAAGGACGCACGGCACGTTTGCACGGCGCGTTTGGGCTGTGGCTAGCTCTAGGCTGGCTGGCGTGGCTGTTGATAGACAGCCTAATCGCTGGCTGACCAGGCTTTATTGATCTGTTAACCCATATTTCTCTATTAGCTGCCGCGTCTCAGGGGTTAAATCCATTTCCAGCGGCTTATAGACCGTTCTAATAAGCTGCAAAAGTTGTTTGCCAGCTTCCGCAGCGTCCCCTGATTGCGCCAGCAGTGAAATGATGCAGCGGTGTAAGTCTTCGCGCTCAGGTTGATATTTCAATGCTTCCCTGAATTGTTGGATAGCCGCGCCGTAGTCATGATATTCGCTGTTGATTCGCCCAAGCGCGATCAATGCTTCGCTGTACATGATCTCTAATTCACGCCGCCGTCTGATGACCCATTGAGCCTCTAGCGCGCTCAAGAACGGGCCTTTATATAGGCTTACTGCGCCTTCTAGCAGCACTTTGCGCTGTGCTTCATCGCGTGCTGCCTGCTGCAAAAGATCAGTGAACAGCGCGACATCATAATGCCGAACTAACCGTTCTCCCGGAATATAAACGCCCTGTTTATAGGCTGTAAGCTCGATTGCATTTGGTGTCCCTAAGCGCCGATTTAGCACTTCGGATACTTTATGTTTCGTCACATGGAAAATATCCGTTGCATCTTTGACGGCGATTCTTGGCTGCGGCCAGAAATCTCTGAAAATATTGTCGCGGGATGCTATCGGATTATCAATCAAGTAGAAGAATAAAGTTCGGGGAAGCATACCTTCCCACTGGGTTACTTCTAATCCATCTATCAACGCGGTTCCCGGCCCAAAACCACGAACTTCAAGCTGAGGTTTCGATTTTCCGTTTTTGGGGAAGGTCAGTTCACCGCGGTGACGCTCAATATCGAATTGAACCGCAGTATCATCACTTATCCACTGCTGCATCAGAGGATAGGGTAGAAGTTGTGAGCTAAATCCAATTTTTACGGCGTCTCCAATGTGTTGAATTAGCGCGTTCCAGCCATCGGAAGAGTCTGTAACTGCTTCAGGATTTAGATTGTCGAGAAATAACACGACAGGTATGTTAAGATCATTTAAATCGCGTGCCAACGCCTCGCCTAACGCAGCAGTGTTTTCACCCGCTGGCAAGGAGGCAAGATGTTTGCCAAAATTCGGGTATTGGGCGTTGATAAAGCTGGAAAGTTGATGAGCGAGGTCATGGAAGGTTTCAATATCCGCGGGGGTTATGAAATAGATTAACCCCTGTTTTTTAAGCTCTGGCTGGCGGGTCAGAAATACGGGGCGATAGCTTGACCAATGAGAAAGCACGAGGACTTTCTTGTCGCCAGCACTCAATCGGATTGAATTTGCAGAAACCGTTGTATTACGCGGGCCGAACATAATGGTGCCTTTATTGAGTTGATAAATACGATGCGCATATGGATCAATTACAATAAGACCGAACAGTGTAATATAAATGCAGACGAAAACATAACCGATCTTTTTTAGTAACGCAATAGCAGACTCAGTAAGCCTAGAATTGGTTGAGTGACCGGGAACGGTGAATAGATGGAATTAGACGTCAATAGCATGAAGTGGCAGGATGTGTATCGCATAATGGTGAACGCCGTTGTGCCAAGACCGATTGGCTGGATTTCAACAGTGAGCGAGAACGGAACCGCCAATCTTGCGCCATTTTCATTTTTCAACGCGATTTGTGGAAACCCGCCGCATGTTTTATGGTGTGCCGCCCGGCGCGGGAGGGATAGTTCGACAAAAGACTCCTATCAGAACATTAAACAAACGGGCGAATTCGTCGTAAACATTGTTACTTATACGCTTGCTGAAAAAATGAATCTAACATCCGCGGAATTGGATGCTGAAATTGATGAATTTGAGATGGCTGGCCTTACGAAAGTGCCATCCGCGAGAGTAAAACCGCCGCGCATTGCCGAAAGCCCGGTGCATTTTGAATGTCAGGTCACACAGGTGGTTGATGTGAGCGAGGAACCCGGTGGGGCTTCGGTGGTCATTGGGAGGATACTCTATCTCCATGTGGACGATGCGGTTCTGACAGATGGCCTGATTGATGTTCATAAACTTGATCCGCTGGCACGTCTGGGCGGAAATGCTTATGCCCGTCTTGGTGAGGTTTTTCAGATGGTTAGACCGTTGGTGGTGAAATAGGCTAACCATCGGTGAAACGTTACCGAGTGGTGAGGGTGCGAACAAGCCTGTCGTGCTAAGCTAGAATGGTCTGCGTTGGATATAAACGTGTCTGTTAACATAAATTAACCATCCAAAAGAATAAAAATAGGCAAAGTTTAGAATATGGTTTCGCATTCCAGCCGGCGTAACGCGGCTGATGGCAATGCGCCGCAGGCCAATATCCGGTGGGTATTTAACTTTGCCCGTCGTCATAAACGGGCACTTTTAGGCTGCATTATTTTTGGCATGCTAGGCGGCCTCTCACTGGCTATGGAACCGTTCCTCATCGGCGCCATTATTGACCATGTGGGAAGCGGAGCAGATATGGGGGTGATCGGGCAGGATGTCCTTCTTCTGATATTTTTCGGTATCCTAACAGTCCTCGCATTTTACGGACAGCGATATTACAGCGGTGAACTTTCCTATTCAGTGAATTACGATATTCGCCGTGTCCTGTTCGATAATCTGCTGACCCTCGATCAATCCTTCTTTGCACATTTCCCAACAGGCGATCTCATCTCGCGTATGTACAGCGATGTGGATATGGTCTGGCGTATGGTCACGCTGACTTCGCTGCGTTTTTTCAGTGCGTTCACCGGGTTAGTTTTTATTTTTGTGCTGCTGGCGTCGGTTAATATCACGCTGACTATCGTTGCGTTTATCGTGTTGATGATCTCGACGGCAATTCAGGTTGTGGCCGGGCTTTCGCTCGCGCCCAAATTTGAGCGTGTTCAGGAACAGGCGGGGGTGTTGGCTGCGCTGGTACAGGATGCCGCCAGCGGTATTCAAACGCTGAAGACATTCGGGCGCGAATCTGGCGCCGGTGAAAATTTCGCCCGCGCAAACGAAGAGTATCGCAAACGCTGGATCTACTTTAAGCGGCGCAACGAACCTGTTGGCATGCTGCCGAACATGATCAGCCAGCTCACGATGGGCGTTGTGGTACTGTTCGGCGGCATTCAGGCGATCAACGGCAATTTGACCATTGGCAATTTCGCGCAGTTCTTGATTTATCTCGGCATGATCAGTAACTTGCTGCTGCAGCTTGGCACCATTTATCAGCGCTATCAACAGGGACGCGGGGCATTAACGCGCCTAACGCCACTTCTAGTCCATGCGAAGATTTACGATCCGCCTGCACCCAGACTATTGGACAAAAGCAAAGCATCAATCGAATTCAAAAACGTTCATTTATCACTGGATGATACCGAGCTTCTGCATGGGGTTTCGCTAACGATACCAGCAGGGGAGGTTGTGGCGTTTGTTGGGCCAACCGGTTGCGGTAAAACACTACTGGCGAATTTACTGGCGCGGGTGAATGATCCAACTTCCGGTTCAATCGTGATTGATGGCCGGGACATCCGTGATTACGATCTGGAATCGCTGCGTGATGCGATTGCTTATGTACCTCAGTCTACATTTTTGTTCAGCCAAACGCTTGAAGACAATATTCGTATGGGGCTGGACGATCTGTTGGATTCGGAGGTCAATCAGGCAGTCCATATTTCTCGCTTGAGCAATGACCTTGCTCAGTTACCACAAGGCATGGAAACGTTGGTGGGTGAGAAAGGCGTAATGCTTTCCGGCGGTCAAAAGCAGCGTGTCGCTATTGCCCGCGCAATCGTGCGCGATCCAGCTATTCTGGTACTTGATGACGCGCTTTCAAGCGTAGATACACATACTGCTGCCGATATTCTAGATGATCTACGGGTGGTGCTTCGTTCGCGCACCAGCCTGATTATCGCCCACCGGATTGCCACTGTAAAAGATGCTGATCGCATCATCGTGATGGATCAGGGGCGAATTGTTGAAGATGGCAGCCATGCTGACCTGATCAAAAGCGGCGGTTTGTACAGTCGCATGATTGAGCGGGAGCTGTTAGGAGAAGCTGCGACTCATGGTTGATATGGCCCGCAAGCCACCAACGCGGCTAGAAAGCCGTGCTGACAGTGAAACGAATAAAATCACCGATAGATTTTTGATCGCGATGCTGACCGGCATTCTTTCGCCATATAAGCTTCAAATTGCGATCGTATTTCTGATGCTGATTGCAGTCACGGCGATCTCTTTGCTGCCGCCTTATCTTGTACAGCAGGCAGTAGATGGCCCGATCACCGCTGGAAACCTTGAAGGACTCATCCCTTACGGCATTGTCTATTTTGCTTCGATTTTTATCGTCTTTGTGCTGCGGTTCGCCCATACGTTTTTGCTGCAAACTATCGGGCAAAACGCGCTGGTGAACTTACGCCAGCAGTTGTTTGATCATATCCTGAAACAGGATATGAGTTTTTTTAACACTACAGCAGTCGGGCAGTTGGTTTCGCGCATGTCCAATGATATTGAGGCGCTGACCGAACTGCTTTCGACCAGTATCGTGCTGGTTGCCAGCAATCTGGTTACGCTGGTGGGCATTATTGTGGTGATGTTCGTTATTAACTGGCGGTTAGCGCTGTTAAGTGTTTGCGTACTGCCGGTGATGGTCATAGCGACGGTATATTGGCGGCGGAAGATACGCGCCGCATCAAACCGCCTGCATAAGTTGGTTGCCGAGATGCTGGCCTACCTTAACGAGCAGTTCAACGGCATGTTGATTGTACAGCTGTTCGGGCGGCAGAAATTAAGTCAACAGGAATTTGATCAGATTAACCTGAGCTACCGCGAAACGCACGGCCGTATGCGTGATGCGTATACGCTGTACGTGAGCATGCTTCAACTGCTGACGACTTTAGGGCTGGCAATTATGCTGTATGGAGGTAGTTACAGCGTACTCGCACAATTTGCTACCGTTGGTATGCTCATCGCTTTCATTGAATATACGCGACGCAGCTTCGACCCAATTCTGCAACTGGCCGAACAGATTGCGCAAATTCAAACCGCGCTTTCAGCGGGCGAACGTATTGCGCGAATGTTGAGTATTGAGCCGGAACTGCCGTCACCTGCGCAGCCCGTTGAGCTTTCAGAATCCCGGCATGGCTTTGCATTCGATCATGTGACGTTTAGCTATGAAAAGGGACACCCGATTTTACGGGACGTAGATTTCGCTGTGCAGCCGGGCGAGCGTATTGCTATCGTGGGCGCCACGGGCGCGGGTAAAACTTCACTAGCCGGTTTATTGGCGCGCTTCTATGATGTGGACAGTGGGCGCGTTCTGATTGATGGCGTTGATGTGCGCGATATTAGCACGGAAAATTTGCGCAAATATGTGACCGTTGTGCCGCAAAACCCCTATTGCTTTGACGGTACGATTGCGGACAACCTGCGCCTTTTTGATCCGGATGTGACTTATGAGCAGATGGCGATGGCAGCCACGCTTGCCTGCGCAGCACCGTTCATTGAAAAGCTGCCAGATACCTACAATTTCCGACTGTTACCCGGCGGGGGCAATCTTTCTCAGGGGCAGCGGCAGCTTTTGGCGCTTGCGCGCGCGCTCATTCACAATCCTCATAGCATCCTGATACTGGATGAAGCGACCAGCAGCATAGACACCGAGACCGAGGCGCTAATTCAGCAAGGGCTGGCACAGGTGGTCAAGGAACGTACCAGCCTGATTATCGCGCATCGCTTGAGCACGGTTCGTGATGCTGATCGGATTCTGGTGATGAAGCGTGGACGCATTATCGAACAGGGCCGGCATGATGAATTGTTAGCATTCGGCGGCGCCTATGCCGAACTGTACCAGCATCATTTTAATGAGCAGGCTGAACCGATAAATTGAGCCAGCCATCCCCGGTTTTACTGGCGCCTGAAAGAGTGCAACGATATGGATGAACGTCGGGATTTGCCTTAAAAATCGCAATCAGCCTCAAATTTACTGTAGACTATACATACTGTTGTTGGGCTTCATTAGTCTTTCTCTGTCCGGTATAGATCGGGGATAGTTCGTATCAAATGACATTTTGGGAGCTTTTTCACGGCGCGAATGCTGGTTACGTACAGGAGCTTTACGAGAAATATTTAAGCGATCCTGATAGCGTGGACGCAGAAACGCGCGCCCTTTTCGCGCATTGGCAGCCGCCATTGACCGTACAATCGGCTGAAGGCGTAACCGCTAGACCTGCGGTTGACATCAAAAAGGTGGTGGGCGGGGTGCATTACGCCGAAGCTATACGCCAATATGGGCACTTGATGGCGCAGATCGATCCGCTGGGGACAAATAATGTAGGCGATCCGACGCTGAACCCGACTACTCACGGGATTACAGAAGAGGAACTACGGGTATTTCCGGCGAGCATGATCGGCGGGCCAATTGCCACGCAAAGCCGCGATGCTTATCAGGCGGTGCAATTGCTGCGGAAAGTGTATATTGGCAGAACAGGCTTTGATTATGAGCATGTGCGCGAGCCTTCAGAACGGGAATGGTTGCAGTATGCCGCCGAATCCGGGCAGTTCCGCGCGCCGCAAGACCCGATAAACCCGGTTGCAATTCTAAAGCGGTTGACCGAAGTAGAGGCATTCGAACGCTTTATCCACCGTATTTTCCCTGGCAAACATCGCTTCTCGATTGAAGGTCTGGATGTGATGGTGCCGATTATGGACGAAATCATCGCTGCTTCGGCAGAAGTTGGCGTCCGCAATATTTTGATCGGTATGGCGCACCGCGGTCGATTGAACATGCTGGCGCATATTCTGGGTAAACCTTATGCTGCGATGTTTGCTGAATTTAAGGATCCGGTTCTGCAAGGTAAATTCCGTGATGACCTTGGCTGGACGGGCGACGTAAAATATCACCTTGGGGCAAACCGTGCATTACAGAATGGTCAGCCGGTTGCCATGATGCTCACGATGGCACCGAACCCCAGCCATCTGGAATTTGTAAATCCTGTTGTGGAAGGGATGTCGCGCGCGGCGGGTACTAGTACCTCACGCGGCGGCGCTCCGGTATTTAACCCGAACATCACACTGCCCATTCTGATACATGGAGATGCGGCATTTCCGGGGCAGGGCATTGTTGCTGAAACGTTGAACCTATCGCGTTTACCCGGTTATTGGACCGGGGGAACTATTCATATCATCGCCAATAACCAACTTGGCTATACTACCGAGCCGGTTGATTCACGCAGCACGATATATGCAAGCGATCTGGCGAAGGGCTTCAAAATTCCGGTGATTCATGTCAATGCTGATGACCCGGAAGGCGCGATTGAAGCGACACGCATCGCTTTTGCATACCTGTCCAAATTCCAGCGTGACTTTGTGATTGATCTGGTAGGGTATCGCCGTTACGGCCATAACGAAGGCGACGAACCCGCTTTTACGCAGCCGACTCTCTATCGAAAAGTTGAGCAGCATCCAACGGTGCGCGCGCTCTGGGGCAGTACACTGGTTGAACGCGGCCTACTTGAAGCTGGCGAGCCTGATGCCATCCTGAGCAGGCAGATGGATCAGCTTCAATCCATTCTTGAAAAGCTGGATTTGGAAAAAGACCTGATTAATGAGCGACCGGCGGCGCCGCCTGCGGGAGCCGCTAAACGCACGCGATCAGCGATATCTGCGGAGCGACTTAAAGAGTTGAACGACTCGCTTCTGGATTTTCCTGATAACTTCAGCATACATCCGAAATTGCAGCGTGTTGTCAAGCGCCGTCAAGAAGCGATGAATGATCTGGAGACAAAAGCGATTGATTGGCCGCATGCGGAAGATCTTGCAATGGCGAGCATCCTCGCTGATGGCATCGCAATCCGCCTGACGGGGCAGGATGTTGAGCGTGGCACTTTTAGCCAGCGCCACGCAGTATTTCATGATCATACGACCAATGCGCAGTATGTGCCTTTGCAAGCGCTTCCACAGGCAGCTGCTTCATATGAAATACACAACAGCCCGCTGTCTGAATCCGCTGCACTGGGCTTTGAATATGGCTATAACGTGCAGGAGCCGGGGCGCTTAGTGCTTTGGGAAGCGCAGTATGGCGACTTTGATAACGGCGCGCAGGTGATCATTGACGAATTCTTAGTGAGCGCGCGGGCGAAATGGGGCCAGACCCCTTCGCTGGTGATGCTTTTGCCTCATGGCTATGAGGGGGCAGGGCCAGATCACTCCAGCGCAAGGCCGGAACGGTTCTTGCAAATGGCTGCTGAAACCAATATGCGTGTTGCCAATCCTACAACCTCTGCACAGTACTTCCATTTGCTGCGCCGGCAGGCTCTGCTGCTGAAAAGTGACCCACTGCCATTAATAGTGATGGCCCCTAAGAGCCTGCTGCGTAATGCAATGGTCAATTCGTCTGTGAATGAGCTGGTACACAATAAGTGGCAGCCTGTGATAGATGATGTATCTGCAAGGGCTAATGCTGGCGAGATTCGCAGGGTGATACTAGTCAGCGGAAAACTCTATGTTGATCTAGTGAGCAGCGAAAGTTACAAGAATCGCTCAGATATTGCGATTGTGCGCGTAGAACAGCTTTATCCATTCCCGATTAACGAAATTGCCGACATTATGATGCATTACGAGCAAGCCGAAACCCTGGTGTGGGCGCAGGAAGAGCCGGAAAATATGGGCGCATGGGAATTTGCGCGGCCTTATCTTACCGGGCTGGCTTCAGGGCGTTGGACGCTGCGGGGCGTTACGCGACCGCGCAACAGCAGTTCAGCAGAAGGCTCTTCCGCATGGCATATTATTAATCAGGCGAAACTGATCGAACAGGCGCTTGGCTTGCCTCAGCAGGTAACCGCCGTCAACGAAAGCAAGGTGAAACATGGCGTTTGAAATTGTTGTGCCAGAGTTGGGCGAGTCGATTGTTGAGGCGACGGTTGCCCGCTGGTTAAAAAATGAGGGCGATTCTGTCAAGGCTGGCGAGGCTGTCGTTGTGCTTGAGACTGAAAAAGTTGATCTTGAAGTTGGCGCGGAAAAAGATGGCGTGCTTTCTAAGGTAACTCGACAAGCCGGCGAAGATGTGAAGATTGGCGAGGTATTGGGCGTGATTGAAGAGGGCGCAAGTCGCCCTGAATCGGCATCTGCTAAGGAAAGCACTTCCTCAGCAAAACCTGCCCCGACAGCTGAAAATTCTGGGGCTGCCTCTAAAGAAAGTAAGATTGCTCCTCAATCTGGCGCGACTCCAGTCGCCCGGCGTGTGGCTGAGGACGCTCAGGTGGATATTCACGAAGTACCTGCGGAAGGTACGCGTGTGAAGAAGCAGGACGTTCAGCGGTTCATCCAGTTACGTAATGAACCTGCGCCGCGCCCGCCTGCTGCTAGTGTTGAAGCAAGTGCGCCGTATCCAGTGACAAGCGGAGACCAATCACGGCGCGAAGAACGCATTAAGATGAGCCGTCGCCGTCGCACTATTGCCGTGCGGTTGGTAGAAGCGCAGCAAACTGCGGCGATGCTGACCACATTCAATGAGATTGATATGAGCGCGGTGATGGCGATCCGCGAGAAACGCAAAGAATCGTTCAGAGATAAGTATGGTATTGGGCTGGGCTATTCGTCATTCTTCGTCAAGGCGGCCATTGGCGCGTTAAAAGCGAATCCGCGCCTGAATGCTGAGATTCAGGGCGATGATATGGTGCTAAAGCACTATTATGACATTGGCGTTGCCATTGGCGCGGAAGAAGGGCTGGTCGTGCCGGTGCTGCGCGATGCTGATCGTTTGTCGTTCGCGCAAATTGAAACTGCTATCAAGCGTTTCGCGCAGGATGCTCAAAAAGGCACGCTTTCATTGGAAGCGCTGCGCGGCGGTACGTTTACTATCACAAATGGCGGAGTGTTCGGATCATTGATGAGCACGCCAATATTGAACCCACCTCAGGTGGCGATATTGGGCCTACATAAGATTCAACAGCGCCCGGTTGCTGTGGATGGTCAGGTGGTCATCCGCCCGATGATGTATGTCGCCCTCAGTTACGATCACCGCATCGTGGATGGACGCGAAGCAGTAACCTTCTTAGTGCGCGTGAAAGAATTGATCGAAGACCCGGAAACGCTGCTGGTTGAAGGCTAGGAATTGAGGGGCACTGGCTTGTGCCTGTAATATCCTGAAGTATTTTCAAAAGGCGGTTTACGGACCGCCTTTTTTGTTACCCGAATACCACCGTCTTATTTTTGTAAATCAGCACTTGCTTGCGCAGGTGATACAGAACGGCACGCGAAAGCACCAGTTTTTCCACATCTTTCCCTTTGCGGATCAACTCGTCAACGGAATCTTTGTGATTTACGCGAATCACATCTTGCTCGATGATTGGCCCGGCGTCGAGTTCAGCTGTCACGTAATGGCTGGTTGCGCCAATTATTTTTACACCGCGCCCGTAGGCGGCGTGGTAGGGTTTCGCACCGATGAATGCTGGCAAAAACGAATGGTGGATGTTAATAAGACGATTTGGGAATTGTTCCACAAACTTAGGAGACACAATCTGCATATAACGCGCCAGCACGATGAAATCTGGCTTCACGACACTGAGCAGGGCAAGTTGTTTATCTTCCATCTCCCGCTTATTCCCCGCGTTTATCGGAAAATAGCGGAATTCGACACCGAACTGCCGCGCGACTGGTTCTAAATCTTGATGATTACTGATGATGAGCGGAATATGCACGCGCCATTCGCCGCTTTGCCAGCGAGAGAGCAGATCATAAAGACAGTGCCCTTGTTTGGATACGAAAATGGCCATGCGCTCCGCGTGATCCGAAAAATGAAGGGCAAATTGCATCTTTAGCGGGGCGGCTACTTCAGCGTTAAATCTGGCGCTGATTGCATCTCCGGGAATATCTAGCGAGTCGAGCGTCCATTCAACACGCATGAAGAAGACTCCTTCTTCAATATCAACATGCTGATCTAGTGCGACGATATTACCGTTATGCTCCAAAATGAAGCGGGTGACCGCTGCTACCAATCCTGTACGGTCGGGGCAGGAAATAAGCAGTATGGCGGTGGGTGAGGTTGGTTGCATTGTACTCCCGATTGGCCTTAAAGCTGGAGATTTACAGCTTCATCTGAGGCGAGACCGCTGGAATCATGTTCGACAAAATGGACGTTGTAGCCAAAATCGGCATAGCTAGGATCGGCAAGCGGCTGGCCGAGTATTTTTGAGGCAATGATCTCGCCTGCTGCCGGAGAGGACATGATGCCGTGCCCGACGTGCGCTACGGAGAGGAATAACCCGTTAATTTCGGGATGACTATCCAGTATTGCGCGCTGGCTTTCGTAGGGCAGGTGCGTGCCATCTGGCATTAGCTCATAAGCAGTCGTTTCGTCGCGGTATACGTAGTATCCCGCGCGGTGGTCAATGCCCCGTAGATACTGTGGGCTGGCGAAGCCGCCGCTCACATCCCCAAATTTACGCGCGAAGAGATACAAAGTTACGGAAGGAAAGCGCGGGTCTTTCCAAACATCTGCCGGATATATCGGATCGATTAATTCGCGCTCAGCCGGTTCGCCTTGCTCACGAAACTTTTTATCATTCCATGAATATTCGTAGCCGAAAATTGCGCCGGTCTGCGCTTCCGGCCGAACATGCGGGAAGGGTGCGGGGCCAATTAACATCGGGCCATCTTCGGGATATTCAGGGTGACGCCATGGCGAGGTGAAGCTCTGGCGAGGGCGCATCACAATGGGTAGTTCGATACCCGCCGTGCGCCCAATGTTGCGCGAGTCTGCTCCCGCTGCGATCAATACGTTAGGCGAAGTGATGAAGCCCGAAGGAGTTTGAACGCCTTCAACTTTTCCGCTGCTAACGCGAATTTCCACTTTCGCAACGTCCAGCAAAATCGAGGCGTTTTGGGCAGCGCGGGCGAAGGCGCTGATCAGCGCATATGAATCCAACCATCCTGCGTGAGGGTCATATTTTCCGGCAATAACCGTATGGTTTAACCACGGAAACCGGCTTCGAATCGCCGCTTCGTCCAGATATTCGGCATGGCTCAGGCCAATCTGTTGTAAATGCTCAACATCTGCACGTAATTTTGCGGCCTGTTTTTCTGTTATTCCGCAAAACAAATAGCCGCGCTGTTTTACGCCCAACTGCGTGCCTTCACCAAAGTATTCATCCGGATTTTTGAATACTTCAATGCTGCGGCTCATCATCACAATATTGCAGCGCGCGTTCCAAATTGAACGAAAGTTTTCGAGGGAAGCATTGGATGCGCCAGAGCCAAGCTGCGGCGCACGCTCAATCAGGACGGCCTTAATGCCGGGATGAGCGCGTTCCAGCGCCCATAAAGCGCCCGTGCCTGCAGGGCCTCCGCCGATAATGACGACATCTGCTGTTGAGGGAAATTCAGCCGGCGTGTTTGCCATGAGATATCAACACTTTTGTGATAGTGTGCAGGTTAAATACGCGGCTGAATGTTAGCGTCAGTATCGGGCTTGCGCCATATCCAAATACGCTATTTTAGCGGCCTAAGCCGATCTAATAAGCCGCTGTAGCGTGTTGCTACGCGATTGTTGTTCACGGCCATGGCGACCGCTTTCCGGCTGCCTACCAGCACTACTGCTTGTTTGGCGCGGGTGATAGCGGTATAGATTAAATTGCGTTGAAGCATCATGTAGTGCTGGGTCATGACTGGCATGACTACAATCGGGTACTCTGAACCTTGACTGCGATGGGTGCTGATGCAGTATGCATGGATCAGCTCGTCAGTTTCGCTCCACTCATAGTAGACATAGCCGGTATCAATAGCGACCTCAATCGCGCCGCCGTCAAAGTCAATGCCGGTGATAATTCCAATATCGCCATTAAAGACTTCTTTATCATAATTGTTTCGCGTCTGCATGACTTTGTCGCCTTTGCGAAAGACACGCGAGCCAATTTTCTTTTCGGCGGCAGCGTGATCGCTGCTATTTAACGCCTGCTGCAGCATCTCGTTTAGCGCATTTACGCCGGACGGGCCGCGATACATGGGCGAAATAACCTGTACATCAGTGACGGCATTCACACCAAATTTTGCCGGCAGCCGATTTTTGACGATATCCACAACCAGCTTTGCCGCTTCAGCAGGGTCATCTTCGCTGAAAAAGAAGAAGTCGGTGGCTTTATTGGTTAAATTAGGCTGCTCTCCGTGGTTGATTCTGTGCGCGTTCAACACTATCTGACTGTCTTCTTGCTGCCTGAAGATAAGTTCCAAACGGGTGACAAAAGCTTGCTCGCTATAGATAACATCCTGCAATACGCTGCCTGCACCCACGCTGGGAAGCTGATCCACATCGCCAACCAACATGAGATGGGTTTCAGGACGCAATGCCTTGAGCAGATCATTGAACAGCAGCAGATCAATCATCGAAGATTCATCTACGATGAGCATATCAATATCGAGCGGGTTGCCCTCATCGAATTGATAGCCGCCTTCGCTGGGAGTGAAACCGAGCAGGCGATGAATCGTGCTGGCAGAATGGCCGGTGGCTTCGCTCATACGTTTTGCAGCACGGCCGGTGGGGCAGGCGAGCGCAAAATCAAATTCAAGTGCTTCTAACGCATTAATCACCATTCGCAGGGTTGTGGTTTTACCCGTGCCGGGGCCGCCAGTCAGAACGGAGATTGACTGGGTTAAGGCGGCTTTTACAGCACCTTGCTGCTGATCCGTTAGATCGACATGATTTGCCTGTGCCAATTCGCTGAGGAAACTGCGCCATTCAACATCGCGGGCGGCTTTTTGAATAGGCGACTCGCCTTTAGTCATCGCCAGTAGTTTCTCGGAGGCGCTGGTTTCAGCAATAAGATATTCAGGAAGGTAAATGGCTTCTTCACGAATACCAGACTTCACCTCTTCATCGCGCATCAGCCCGCCCGTAAACAGCTCTTGACTGAGTGCAGCCTCAATGCGCGCCAGGTTATCTACCTTCAACAATTCAGCAGCTTTGCTCACGAGTTCAGCCCGCGGCGCAAATGTGTGCCCCTCACGGGTGAGCTGGCTGAGCGCATAAACTAGCCCTGCGCGTAAACGTTCGGGGGAATCTTGCGGCATACCCATCGAGCGCGCAATTTCGTCGGCACGGATGAAGCCTATACCGTAAACCTCATCAGCCAGCATATACGGGTTTTCCTGCATTTTGCTGATAGTCGCAGCCCCATAATGTTCATAAATGCGACCGGCCATCTTGCTTGAAACGCCGTAGCCTTGAAGGAAGATCATCGTATTGCGCACAGATTGGTTCGAGCGCCACGCGGTGATTAACTCTTCGATTTCTCTCTTTTTCTTTTTTAAGTTCGGCATATCAAATAGGCGCTCTGGCTCATGGTCTAAGATGTGAATCGTTTCTTTGCCAAAAGCCTCAACGATGCGCTCAGCCGTTCGGGGGCCAAGCCCCTTGACGAGGCCGCTGCTTAGAAAAGCAATGATGCCTTCGTTCGTAGATGGGGGAAGGGGGGTGACTCGCTCGGCCTTGAACTGAGTGCCATAGCGTGAATCCTCAATCCAATAGCCTGCAAATTCAACGCGCTCGCCTACGCCAAGTTCGGGCATACTGCCAACGACTGCTATTGTGCCATCGTGGGCAGTAGCCTTCGGAAATTTTCCTTCAGGCTTGATCTTGAGTACGCTGTAACCGTTTTCGGAATTGAAGTAGGTGATACGTTCTATCGTACCAGTGATGGTTTCAGTATTGAACATCAGTTCGCATTATCCTCTCAGCGAAATAATACCATACTCCATGCACTTTGCATCGTGGCGTGGTATGTTATCTGCAATTAGCTTTTGTCTTTTGCGAGGATAGTTCCCTATGGATACAACCTCTATGTTTCCGCGTTCCAGCGGTGTGCTGCTGCATCCTACCTCACTACCCGGGCGTTATGGCATGGGCGATCTGGGAGAGTGGGCCTTTCGTTTTATAGATTTGCTGGAGGCAAGTTACCAGCATATCTGGCAGGTTTTGCCGCTAGGCCCGACTAGTTATGGCGATTCACCCTATCAATGTCTTTCGTCGTTCGCCGGCAACCCGCTGCTGATCAACCTTGATGAACTGGTTAAAGCAGGCTGGTTAAGCATGGAGGATGTTGCCTCTGTGCCAGATTTTCCGTTAGATCGTATAGATTATGGTTGGGTCATTCCGTACCGATTTGGAATGTTAAGCCTTGCCTATCGTAAATTTGCGCAATCACATAGCCCAGAGACGGAAACAGAGTTTCACCAATGGTGTGCTGAAAATAGCCATTGGTTGGATGACTTCGCCCTGTTTATGGCGCTGAAAAACGAAAATGGCGGACGCCCATGGGTGGAATGGCCGGAAGCCGACGCGCTGCGCCACCCTGAGGCGATGAAACTGGCGGTCGAGCGCCATCGCAACGCGCTGCTGGAATTGAAGTGGATTCAGTGGGTATTTTTCGGCCAGTGGGCAAAGGTAAAACGGTATGCCGGGGATAAGAATATTCGCTTAGTGGGCGATATTCCGATTTTTGTTGCGCATGACAGCGCCGATGTATGGGCAAACCGGGAACTGTTCTTTCTGGATGCAACCGGCAGACCGACGGTTGTCGCCGGGGTGCCACCTGACTATTTCAGCGCAACCGGGCAGCGTTGGGGGAACCCGCTGTATCGCTGGGATATGATGGCGCAGGATAACTATGGTTGGTGGTTGGGACGTATTCGTGCCACGCTTGAGATGGTTGATATCATCAAAATCGATCACTTTCGGGGATTTGATGCTTACTGGGAAGTACCGGCATCTGAATCTACTGCCATTCACGGCCAATGGGTGCCGGGACCGGGGGAAGACTTTTTCAATGTGGTAGAGTCTGCGTTAGGCAAACTGCCGATCATTGTTGAAGACCTAGGGGTGATCACGCCAACAGTTGAGGCTTTGCGGGATAGATACCGCCTGCCGGGAATGAAGGTGCTGCAATTCGCATGGGGGGACTACGCAGGGGACGAGCCATTCCT
>JACSRP010000036.1 GCA_014879665.1 Anaerolineae bacterium
CGCGCCGGGCGCAAAGCTGCAACGTTGAAAATTAAGCTGGCGAACGGCAAAACTGAGCGCCGCGATGTGGATGGGGGCAGCCTGTTGATCTATAAGCTGGATGCAGGGCTGACCGCGGAAATCACCGTGAGCGCGGGGCGCGGCTTGAATATTGGTGGCAAGAAGCGGGTAAAGCTGACGACTGCGGGCGGATCAGCGGGCATCATCATTGATGCGCGGGGTAGGCCTCTGGTGATGGGAAGCAGCGCGCAGGAATTGGCGGCGCAGCTGCCGGCGTGGTATGCGCAGGCGACGGGCGATCCGATTCGTCAGGTGGCAATGGAATGGCTAGAAAACATGATGGCGGAAAACATCGCCGGCATAGAGACTGCTGACTCTTCGCAAGAGTCGAAGAAAGGGCGGCGAAAGCGCAGCAAGACCGCGCCGATACCTGAGCCTATCGAAATGCCGAGCCTGACTGATCTGGAGCCGCCTGTTTCCAGATCATCACGAGGCATCAGGACGCTTGATAAAGAAAATCAGTCTCAGGGGAGCGACGATGAGCTTCGAAACTTACTATCCTGAGCAGCGGCAAATGCTGAACGCGGCGGTGATTCGCCGCCCAAGGCTGCTGCCGGATGATACCTATGAGGCGCAGGTTGAGGTTGGCGTTGGGGCGCGCGTTGGCCTGAAAGATGTGATTGCGCGCGGCTATGCGCCGGCACCGTATACGCTGGTTGACGCAGGGCGCTTCTTCGGCCTCAAGCAGGCATCAGAGCTTGATCCTCTGCTGGCAGTTCAGCCGGGCGATTTTGTAGAACGTATGCAGGTGCTCGCGCAAAAAGGGCGGCGGCGTTTACAATCGCCGGTGACTGGCCGGGTGGTGTTGATTGACGGGGCAAACATCCTGCTACAGGAAGAGTCCTCATCGGTAGAGCTGGAAGCGGGGGTAAATGGTCAGGTGATCGAAATCCGCCCCGAACGCGGCGTGGTGATCGAAACCATGGGCGCGCTGTTTCAAGGCGTTTGGGGCAACGGAAAACGCGCTATCTCCACGCTGCGTTTTGCGCCAGAGGCTGGTTTGGAGACGCTGCAAACCGATGAACTGGATTTTGACTATCGCGGCGCGATCATTATCACTAAACAGCCGCTTACGCTGAAAAGCCTGATGGTCATGGCCGAGCAAAGCTTTGCCGGGATGATCGCCCCCAGCCTTGAAACGACGTTGATTCCGGATGCGATGCGCGCGCCGGGGGCGATTTTGCTCACTGAAGGCATCGGCTCGATGCGGATGAGCCTGCTGGTGGCACAGTTTCTAGAGGGCATGGAAGGGCGTCAGGCGACGTTGGATGCTTTGTGGGAAGAAGGCGGCAGCACTCGCCCGGAATTGATCGTGAATGTGCCGCTGACGGATATACGCCCCTCTCCGCCGCTGCTGAATTTGAGCCTGCAACTGGGGATGATGGTGCGGGTTGCCCGTGCCGATGGCGTTAGCATATTTGGCAAGGTGATTTCTGTGCCAAGAAACCCGGTGATGCTGGAAAACGGGTTAAAATTACAATGCGCACAGATCGAAACCGTGTCTGGTGAGCGGATTTTTGCCCCGCTTTCCAATATTGAAATACCCGGACGTTAGTCCTGTGAGCAAGATGCGGACTAAGAGCGATTTGCAGCAGATATTTACCCATGTCATAATGTCTTGCTACAAATGGGACGTAGACAACTTCAACACCCATTTATCATTTGCAGCCCTTGAACGTCCGCAGGGGGGAAGTATGGCTGCGCCGGTACTGGCAAGGGGAAAAGCATGACCAACCGACCGAACGACTTCAATTTTGACGAAGATCCGTTTGGAGATGACAACCCGTTTAACGGAAACGGAAATGGGAACGGACACGATGACCCGCCCGACGATTTCAGCGAATTTAATTTCGATGATTTCGATGAAGCGCCAGTTCCCGAATTTGATTTTAGTGATGACGAAACCGCGCTGCCGCCGGGGTTGGGAGACAACCTCGATTCGGATATGCCGACTCTCGAAGAGGATTTAGATTCGGGCGGCACCAGCCGGACGTTCATCTTACTTGCGCTGCTGATGGTGCTGCTGTTCCTCGGCGGTTTGGCGCTGGTGATTGTGCTGGTGCTGCGACCGACGGGTCCCACGGACGCTGAATTGACCGCTACACAGGTGGTCATGCTGAATCAGACGGTTGAAGCGCAGTTTGCCCAAACGCAAACGCAGGCTGTGATTTTTGACAATATGACGCGGACGGTGGATGCGTTTACCGATACGCCTACCGCTACTGCCTCGCCTACAGAAGCGACTCGCCCACCGACGCGCACGCCGACGGTGACGCTTGATCCAACGGAATTGGCGGGTACTGCGCAGGCGATTGCCTTTGCTCAAACCGCGACAGCATTGGCCCAGCCTTCAGTGACGATGCTGCCGACCAACACCCCGACTACCGGCGCTGGACTGGCAGAATTTTTCGCCACACAGGTTGCTTTTGCGACTTTGCAAGGCGAGGCACAGCAGGTGTTCTTCGGTACGCAGGTTGCAATTTTGGACAACAGCGCCGCAACTCAGCAAGCCATCAATGAAGCCATTCTAGCGACGCAAGCGGCAATGGTGAATGCGGGCGGCGAGCAGGAAGCAGTTGCAACTGCGCTGCAAGAAACGCAGGTCGCTGCGGCAACAGGCGCAGCGCAGGTACAAGAAACGATCAACGCTGCTGACATCGCCATTCAGGCGACACAGGCGGCGCTGGATGCCAGCATCAATGATGTTGCGACGGCGATTGCGGAAGTAGACACCGGGCTGGGTAATTTCGCGCTGACCGCGGCGCCGATTGCCACGCAGATCGCGCAGATTACGCCAGAAGGCTTAGCAACGCAGGCGGCAATTGGGACGTTTGTGGCGAATGCAACGGTTGACGCGCAGCAAACGCAGGCCTCGATTGCGACTCTGGTTGCTGAGGCGACAACTGCCCCTGAAACATCACCGGAAGCGGGCGTTACCACTGAGCCGTCGGGAACGGAAGTTGCGGTGCTTTCTCCCGCTGTTCAAACGGCGGTCGCTTTTGCTACGCAGTATGCTCAGGAACTGCCGGGATTGGTCGCCACACAGCGCGGCGCTGCGACACAGGTGGCTTTGCAAACCCGCGCGGCGCTGGTGGAGCAGGCTTTGAGCGGCACGCTGATTGCGCTGCAGCTAACGCCAACCGCACCACCGCTGAGCGGCATTAACCTGACCGCGACGGCGATTGCCGAAGCCTTCCAACTGCTGACGCAGCAGGCGCCGGAGGTGACAGTAGATCCGGGCATTCCAGCAACAGTGGGTTTCCCAACATTGGTGCCGACTCCATCTACGCTGCCACAAACTGGCCTGTTCGATGAGGTGAGCAGCGGCGCGAATCTTGGTGTGCTGGCGCTGATGGTGCTTGGTTTAGTCGGGGTGGTATTCGGCGCACGCTATCTGCGCTCACGCGGCCCTGGTTCCGCTGTGGAAAGTGCGCCTGATGCGCCGGAGCAGATGCCGCCAGCAGCAGAGCATCATGATCTGCCGATAGATGAAGGCGGGGGCGACGAGCCAAAGGAAGAGTAAGTTAGCCCTCATCCCTCAATCCCCTCTCCATGCAATCGAGGGGAAGATATTACTCAGCGAAAGAGCAGAGGCGGTCAATTTTGGCCGCCTTTGTTGATGTCCCGGTGATATAATCGAAGCTCTCACTCCTCATAGCTGGCTATTTACCGCCCCATGCGTTTTGACACGCACCGCATTAGCGCATTTCTGGTCGAAGAATTTCAAAAAGCGAAACTAAACGTCCTGATTGATGACGGCGACTTGAAGCATGTGCGGACGGTGACGGGAGAGACGGCGGCGATCTATCTGGTTGAAACCGCGCTGCCAACCAGTGAACTACGCTATCTAGTGGAGACAAACACCGCCGATCATCTCTATACCATGTTCATTTTGTGGGCTGAACTACTGATGCCTGCGCATGGCACACGCTATAAGCCGCATGATTATATGTTAGGGCTGCTGGCGCTGCATGGCGAGAAGATTTATGCGTTTGACCCGTATGGTGGGGATCAACAGGTGTTTCCGGTGCATTTCGAGGGCGAACATGGCCGCCACGTCCGCTATATCCGTTATGGCGATCCGGTTGTGGCGGGTAAGCTGACCTGCCATTCGGTCAAAGTGACGGCACCGGGGCTGGAAGGTGTGTGGCGCATGGCCGATTTTGAAAGCCGCGCCGGGGCGCAGCCCGCAAATGGGCGGATTTCGCTTCACGATCCGCTGTATGCACAGCTGGCGCTGCTAGGGGTGGAACGTAAAGCCACGCCGGAAGCGACGCGCCTTGCGGTGAAACGGGCATATCGTAAGCTGGCGCGGCAGTATCATCCCGATTTAAATAAGCATGCGGACGCCGCCGACATGATGCGGCGGATCAATCAGGCATATCAGGCTATACTGGTGGGGTTGTAGGGCAATACTGGAAAGCTATTTTCAATAATTTTTCTACCTTAGGAATACGCGATGACCATCAATGTTCAAGCCCTTGAAGCGGCAATAGATTATCTACTTGACGAGAAACCATTTTCTGGCGTGGTTCACATTCGCGAGGGTCGCGCCCCCATATTTAGCCGTGCCTACGGCTTTGCC
Organism: Anaerolineae bacterium; assembly: GCA_014879665.1. Taxonomy (GTDB): domain Bacteria; phylum Chloroflexota; class Anaerolineae; order Aggregatilineales; family Phototrophicaceae; genus Flexifilum. The sequence continues at coordinate 4,646 of JACSRP010000036.1, forward strand.
GATAAAGCCAACGCCCGCCCCAACAACCTCGATACAAAATTTGCCGTTGCCTCCGGATCCAAGACATTCACGGCGGCGGCCATCTGCTATCTGGTTGATAATGGCAAGCTTTCATTCGATGCGCTTCTAAGCGATTGTTTGCCGGGGTTATTTCCGCAGTTTGATCCGGCAGTGACGGTTCATCACCTACTGACACACACGTCCGGCATCCCTGATTATTTCGATGAGGATGAAATGGACGATTATGGGGCGCTGTGGGCGGAAATTCCGATGTACAACATTCGCAAACCGGCTGACTTTTTGCCGCTGTTCCAACACCTCCCCATGAAGTTCGCGCCAGGCGGGCGTTTTGCCTACAACAATTCGGGGTATATCGTTCTCGGCCTGATTGTTGAGCAGGCAAGCGGCATGGCCTATAACGACTATGTGCAAAAGAGCATTTTTGAGCCATTCGGGATGACCGGAAGCGGCTTTTACGAGACGGATCGGCAGCCAGAAAACACGGCTTACGGGTACATTCGCTGCGAGGATGGCGGTTGGCGCACCAATTTCTTCTC
>JACSRP010000035.1 GCA_014879665.1 Anaerolineae bacterium
CAGAGGGATTCGAACCCCCGACCGTTGGTTCCGAAGACCAATGCTCTATCCACTGAGCTATGGGCGCAGGACCCTAATTGTAGCGAAGTTCACCGCCCGGTCAACCGGCACAATTTAACATTATTCTCGAGAGCGTTCTTTCATCGTCTGGCGGATCTCTCTATCACTGTCCCGTTTGGCAATATCTGCCCGTTTATCGTAGAGCTTCTTGCCCCGCGCCAGCGCAATTTCTAGCTTCGCCTTGCCGCGTACCAGATATAGTGACGTTGGTATGCAGGTATATCCGCGCTCACGGATACGCGAAATAATCTGGCGGATTTCTTTACGGTGCAGCAGCAGTTTGCGGGGACGATCTGGATCGATACGCCCATAAATTCCGGACTGCTCATAAGGCGAAATATGCATGCCCATCAACCACAATTCGCCGCCGCGCTCCTCAACAAAGCCGTCCTGAAAGTTGACGCGATTCGCCCGTATAGACTTGATCTCCGGGCCAGTTAACACGATCCCGGCTTCGAAAGTTTCTTCAAGCGCATAATTAAACGTCGCTTTCCGGTTACGGGCAACGACTTTTCGACCACTCTCACTCATGATGTTGTTCCAGATGCCAGCATCTCATTAAGCTGGCGCACAGCTTCGCCTAATTCAACATCCCGACCTTCAGCATCAGGCTGCATTACAGTATTCGGTGTTAGCCCTGCGCGTTCTAACGCCTGATGCGCAGGCGTAAACCATTCGGATGATGTTACATGCAGTGACGAGCCATCAGACAGCGGGAAAATTTGCTGCACCGTTCCCTTGCCATATGTACGCTGGCCGATCAGGTTCGCCCGGCCGCTGTCTTGAATAGCCCCGGCAACTAATTCAGCGCCGCTGGCTGTACCCTGATTCACCAGTACGATGAGAGGGAAATCAATCGCCACGCCACCATCTGCCGCCGGAAACGCATTTTCCCCACGCGCATTCCGCTGGTAAACGATCACTCCGCCATCAACAAATTCATCGGCAACGGAAATTGATTCTTGCAGCAATCCGCCGGCATTGTTACGCAAATCCAGCACCAATGCCTGTACTCCTTCAGCGCGTAATCCATCTATGGCGGCGCGCACTTCATCCGGGGTGCGCCCGGTGAAGCGCATCACCTGTAGATAGCCGATTTGCGGATCATCCGCAAGGACTCGCCATACCACAGACGGCACATTGATCGCCGCAAAAGGCACGAAAGCTGTCATTTCTTGACCATCTGCCTTGCGAACGGTTAATTCAACGCCATTCCCATCCCGTACTTCACCCCGCATCATCTGATCCAGCACATCAGCCTGAATCGAAATATCCACTGGCACGCTATTCACAGCGAGCAAAACATCGCCATCTTCAATTCCGGCATCTATGGTGGGGCTTCCATCAAACGGAAACAAAACCAGTTCCCCGGCTTCCGAGCGCACAATTTGGACGCCGATGCCGCCATAAGTCCCTGCCAGCACATCTGACTCACTGGCAGCAACTGGCGGATCGATAAAAAAGGTGTAGGGATCGTTTAACGTGTTCAGCATACCACGGATTGCGCCGTACTCACGCTGGGCGTACTCTGGTTGCTCGCGAACAAAATGAGCATCGAGCAGACGCTGAACCTCGTCAAGAAGCTGGTAGCCATCTTCTTCAGCATCCGCAGCTTGCCCCGATGCCCCGACTATATCCCGTACAAAGAACCCTGCTGCAAAAACAGCTGCCAATATCACACCCGCAACGATGCCGGTCAGCAACGAGCGCACAATTACTCGTGAACGCGAATTCATTCAAAAAACTCTATTCTGCTCACTTTACCATCAGAGAAGGATAATCAGGTTACGATATATTCTAGCACTGCCCCGTTACCTGTGGAATGGGATCCGCAAATGTCTATGAACCGTAAGCCGCTCGTCCTGATTGCCGATGACGATACCACCACGCTATACATGCTTCGCCACATTCTGGAGCGTGAAGGCTACCGGGTAGAACATGTTTCTAATGGCCTTGAAGCTGTTCAGGCTGCAACCATGCTTCTGCCCGATTTAATTTTACTGGATATATTGATGCCCGGCATGAACGGCTTCGATGTCCTGCAAAAACTGCGTGAAATCTCCGTAACGGCCAATATCCCCACCATAATGATGACTGCCAACGCGCGCGAACCAGCAGACGTGGAGCGCGGGTTGAAGCTGGGGGCAGATGACTACATTTATAAACCGTTCGCCCCTCAAGAACTACTAGCGCGCGCGCAAATTAAGATTCGCTCACGCCAGCTTGAGGAGAAATTACAACAGCGCACCCGCGAGTTAGAAGTGATTGTCGGCGCCAGTGAGCTGCTAAACCAGCACCTCGACAAAAGTGAGCTGCTTAAACTGTCTCCCAGCCTACTATTGGATCTCCTTCCGGGCGAAGTCGCGGTCATCAGCCTTGATGTTCATACTTCCGGGGATCGCTCCGTACTCATGACTCGCAACATCAGCCTATCTGAAGAGGACAAATGTAAGCTGATTGATGATCTTGAAGCATTATCGCTGGATCAAGGGGTTTACATCTGGAATGCTGCCAGCACTGTTCGCATCGGCGACTTCGTGAAGGGTATTGCCACCGAATTATATCACGGTACCAACCTGATCGGGCGCATCGCTATATTTGGAAACGAAGCAGCCTATGAACAAAATCAATCCCGTTTGTTTGGCGGCATTATCCGCCAGATTGCGTTGGCACTGCACAACGCCCACCTTTACGAAGTTGAAATGAATTATGCAACACAGCTTGAAACGATGGTCGCAGAGCGAACAGATAAACTAGAATCGGCGCAGAAAATGCTGCTGCGCAGCGAAAAACTGGCATCCATTGGCCATCTTGCTGCCAGCATCGCCCACGAAATCAACAACCCGCTCATGCCCATTCGCACCCTGCTTGAGGGGATCGTTGAAGATATGGAGGATCGCAACATTGATTATGACCGGATGTCGGTTGAGATCATCCAATCCAGCATCGAACGTATCCGTAAGATCGTTTCGCGCCTTCTCGAATTTTCACGTGATACCGATACGCTGGCGCTGTTCGATCTGAATGACGTATTGGAAACTGTCGTTTCGCTGAATAGCAAGTTCTTCCAGCATGAGCGCATTGATATCAGCACGAACTTTCAGTCTTTACCAAAAGTGTTCGGCAGCAAAGATCAACTGGAACAGGTACTCATGAATATCGTGCTAAATGCGCAAGCTGCGATGCCCTCTGGCGGGGGGCTCACGATACAAACCTATACCGAAGGGAATTTCGTGGTTGCCGAGATCAGAGATACAGGCATAGGGATCGCACCGGAGGCCATGAATAAAATCTTCGATCCGTTCTTCTCCACCAAGCCCACTGGCACAGGCTTAGGACTGTTTGTTAGCCACGGCATTATTGAGGCGCACAATGGTACCATTGACGTGAAAAGCGCCCTAGATCAGGGGACAACTTTCACGATAAAACTGCCTTACCAAACCAAATGAAAAGGCCGATCAGTGACCGGCCTTTACTCATATCTGAAGAACTCAAGCTGCGTTAGAGCGACATCCACGTGGATTGGAACTCTTCTTCGGTAATGCTGCCGTTGGCATAGTCCTCGGCAACTGGGCGTTCAACAATAATCAGGCGCAGTGTCTGGCGTGGGTTCGAACAACTCAAGACCTCAACGCCAACTGCGCCAAACCGTGCATCCTGTCCCGCTGCGTTCCGTGCAGCAACACTCATCACAGGCATTAGAATCGCACGTAGTTCAGGGCCTTCTTCAGCGCAGACGGAAACAATCAACGCATTACCGGGTTCAGTAACTAATCCCGTAATGGCATAATTCGCAATTCCGGCCTCAGTCAGGGATTGCTCTAGCGATTGCAATCCGGTTAATTCACCGCCAACTTCTTGCCCCGGTGCAACCGTTGGCGCAGGCTCAGTAGATTCTCCACCACCGGCTTCATCAGTGGTTTCCGTCAGAGTTGCTTCAACGACAAATGTTTCAGCTGTTGGGGTAGCTTCGTCATCTATAACCTCTACACCAGTTTCTACTGTTGCCTCAGCCGTTGTGGCCTCCGCAGTTTCAGCGATCGGTGTGGCAGTTTCACCTTCAGCCGTGGCAGCAATTACTTCAGTAGTCGTCTCGCTAGTAACAGATTGCTCTGGCAGCAGCGTGCCACCATTCCCATTCGGATCGCCCGCCGCTTCAGTCTCTATTTGCGAAGTCTGCTCGACCTCGCCCACAGCGGCCGTTGCCTGTTCAGTGGCCGCGGCATCAAACGGGGTAACTTGCAGCACTATTACATTGCCGCTCTCGCTCGTAGGCTGAGCTTCGCCACCGCTAGTATCTTCTGTTGCCAGTACTTCCGGGGTAACAACAACCGCCCCGGCGGTGGCTGTCAAATCTGCGGACACTGCATCCAGTGGTGTCACTTGCAAAACAACTGTAGTTTCAACACTGGTGGTCGCAGCAATTTCTACGGGCAGCGTCGCCTGTAAACCAGCTTCTTCAGTCTCTCCAACAGCCAATGGGGATACTTCCAGAATAACCTGTACACCCGTTGCCGTCGCGTCTACAGGCACAGGTGTGAAGGTTGCCAATCCCGCCGTGGTGGTCGGGGTCTCCCCTCGAGGCAATATCAGCGCCACCAGCAGAACCAATAAGAGCGCAGCAATCAGCGCAATCCAAACTGGCCAATTTCCACGCTTTCCCTTCTTGGCGCGCATTGTTGGCGGCTCAGGGATCGCGGTTGCCGGTGGTGGCAAAAATTCTGGTGAATCATCCGATTCAAGCAGTGAGTCTGTTTCATCGCCTAGCGGAATATCTGCCGGAAGTGGGGGTATGTCGCCTTCAGCCAACGATTCCACGGTTTGCGCTTCAATGAGCTGTGGATACTGTTCCTGCAAGCTTTCCAGTAACTGAGTCGCTTCAGGATAATCAGGATCGAGTTGAAGCACGGTGTTCAGCGCGTGCTGTGCCTCGACAGGATCATCAACCGCATATGCGTAAATCCACCACGCATCCGGGTTGCGCGGATCAGAAGCAAGCAGCGCATTGAGAATGGCACGTGCCTCTTCTGGTTGGCCTGCCTCAACTAACTCATATGCACGCTTTAATGCATCCGTATTCGAATCGCTCATGCAAGCTTCCCCCGGCTGGTGAATTACAGTTCAATAT
>JACSRP010000054.1 GCA_014879665.1 Anaerolineae bacterium
ATCGTTTGGGGTCGCCTCAAGTCATCTCACTAGCATATCGTCACGAAAGTTGTAGCATCCACATCCGGGGGCATCCACCCCTATCAATACCCCTATAACAGCGCGCTTAGCGGCTTAACCTTTTCTCTGTGTGTCCTCAGTGCTTCTGTGGTTCAGAATGTTCTTAGTGGGTCAAATTTTCCTGCGTTCGTCCTGCCTTATCAGGCCGCCGCGTTGCCGCTAAGCGAGAAATAGTGTAAACTGTTAGTAACTGAATATGGCGTTTCTTCGGGGCAGGGTGAAATTCCCGACCGGCGGTAACCTGTAATTGCACAGGAAGCCCGCGACCCGTTTCGCCTGATGAAGTCGGTGCTGAAGTACTTAAGCAGCATCTTTCAGGCGAGTCGCAGTAAGAAACTTTGTTACTGCGCCGGTGGATCTGGTTGAAGTCCAGAGCCGACAGTAGAGTCTGGATGGAAGAAGAGAATATGCCGCATCACCGGGGTAAGCACCTGTGATGATGCTGGCGTATTTAGCCACAGTATCAACCAGACGATGTTACGCGCATTGGTTATTTTTCGTTTCCTGCGCCCATCTGGTGAGTCTGTGCTTATTTCCCTGCCCCGTATTACGTTCGTGTACGGGGCTTTTTATGCAGATCAGTATTTTCAAACACAGCCCGCAAGCACCGGCAAAAAGCCGATCACAAAAAATAGGCTTTTTGCCGCGCATACGGTTGCGATCTCTGCTTCCCCTTGTGGGGCTGCTTATGCTGCTTCTCGTCTGGGAGCTAATCACCCGGATGGAGCTGTACCCGCCATTCATTATCCCAAGACCCGGCAGTGTCTGGGAAAAATTCTTGCAGGTGCTGGCAGACGGCCGCCTATGGTTTCACACGATCACCACAATGGGCGAAATTTTGGCCGGTTTAAGCATTGGTGTGCCGCTAGGGGTCACTCTAGGCTATCTATTGTGGCGCAGCAAGACGCTGGAAACGCTGCTATCCCCCCTAATTCTTGCCGCACAATCCACGCCAGTCGTTGCCTATGCGCCTATCCTGATCATCTGGTTCGGGACCGGCACTACCAGTAAGGTGTTCATCTGCGCGTTAATCGTGTTTTTCCCGATGCTAATGAATACGCTGGTTGCCTTACGTAATGTGCCCGTTGATCAACGCGAACTGATCTGTTCATTCAGCGCTTCCCGCTGGCAAATGCTGTGGAAACTAGAATTTCCAGCGGCCATGCCCATTCTCTTCAGCGGGCTTAAAGTGAGCGCTACGCTGGCGGTTGTTGGCGCAGTCGTCGGTGAATTTTTGAGCGCAAATGCGGGATTAGGCTTCTGGATCAAGTTATCCCGCGATCAATACGATACACCGCTGGTAGCAGTAGCCGCAATTATGCTGGCTGTACTTGCCCGAACCATGTATGGCATCGTTTCACTCATTGAACATCGTTGGCTTCACTGGCGTGATAACTAAGTTAGCTTATCGTTTTTAATCACTAGGGAGAATATCTTGAAAGTAAGATTCACTATCTTCGGCTTAATCTTACTCGCGTTTAGCACGCTTGGCGCCTACGCTCAGGGCAATACAACGGTTAGCTTATTCCTTACGTTTGTTCCCAACGTCCAATTCGCGCCGGTCTATATCGCTTATGAAAAAGGTTATTTCGCTGAAAATGGCATTGACCTTACATTCGAACATGGCGATGAGCCGGTAGGTGTGACCCTGATCGCCGCAAATCAACGCCAGTTCGGGCTGATCAGCGGCGAACAAGTCATCGCAGCCCGTGCAAGTGAACTTCCCGTGGTCTCTGTGTATCAGTGGTTTCAAGATTACCCGGTAGGGATCGTTTATGCGGAGGATATCGGAATTGAGACCGCTGCCGATCTGGCAGGGCGCGCAGTGGGCATTCCGGGGCGTTTTGGTGCCAGCTACAGCGGCCTGACTGCTATTTTAGATGCAAATAATATGACCGAATCCGATATTAATCTTCAGGAAATCGGCTTCAACGCTGCGGATGTTATGTGTACAGGTGGGGTTGAGGCAGCTTCGGTTTATATCAACAATGAGCCGCTGCAAATCGCACAGCGTGCTGCCGCGGGTAACTGCGGCAATATTCACAGTGTGAGCGTCTTCCCGGTGACTGACTATGTAGACATGGTTTCCAACGTGATCATGACTAACGAGCAGACGATTAGCGATCAGCCCGAACTTGTAGAAGGCTTCGTATCCGCATTTGATCTCGGCTTACGGGATGCGATCAATAATCCAGCAGAAGCATACCTGCTCAGTGCCCGCTTTATTGACAATCTGCCCCTTTCAGCCGAATTGGAAGAGGCGCTGCAAGTCGCAGCAGTTGAGCAGGCAGTCTTTTTGCAAGAACATCCAGAAGTTAGCCGTGAGGAAATTGCTCAGACCCGTGCCGATATGTGGGTATCGCTCAGCGCCTTATTTGCGCCTGAAGATCTGATGCAGTTTCAGGTGCTTCTCGCAACCATTGAATTATGGGATGCCGATCAGGTGGGTATATCTCATCCAGAAGCATGGGAAGCAACCCAAAATGTGGTGCTGGGGATGGGCTTTATGAGCGCGCCAATTGATACGTCGCTGGCATTTACCAACGACTTTGTGCAGGCTATCGGCGAATAAAGCACACAATTAATCGCAAACGGGGGCGCAAAATTTGCGTCCCCTACGCTAACGCAAGCGTAAATCGGAAGATTCCTCCCCCACCATTCTGGTTGCCTTCCGCCCAGATAGTTCCGCCATGCGCGCCAATAATATGCTTGCAAATTGCCAATCCCAATCCAGTGCCTTCCCCGCCGGAACGCGCCTGATCAACCTGATAAAAACGCTCAAAAATTCGCTCAGTCTGATCTTCAGGCACACCTGAACCATTATCAAGCACACTGACGACAATTTCGTCAGGGCGTAAATCAGCGGTGATAGTGATAGTTCCGTTTTGCGGAGACCACTTAATCGCATTGTGGATCAAGTTCAGAAGCACGCGGCGTGCCTGATCCGCATCCGCTAGAACCTGTAGTTCAGAAGAGACGGTAGAAATGATGGTCACATCTTTCGCGGATGCCTGATCTTCCATCCGCTCAATGGCTTCGTTCACTATCCCGGACAGTGGCGTTTCCAGCATTCGCAAAATTGCCTGACCGGACTCAATCATCGAAAGATCGAGCAATTCCTGCACCAACCACAGCAGAGAATCAGTCTCACGGGCAATGGCGTGTAATGCCGAGGTGCTTTGCTTTCGTTTAGGCTTATCCTGCTCATGAAACAGGCTGTCAATAATCAAGCGAATATTGGCGATAGGCGTGCGCAGTTCATGGCTGATATTGGCGACCATATCCCGGCGAGCGCGATTTAAGCGAACCAGATCGGTCACATCCTGCATCGCCAAACCGATAAAAGTATAGTCATCTCGCTGAATAACTTGCGCGCGCACCAGAAAGATACGTTTACCAAAACTCATCTGCTCTTCAAGCGGCTCATCCCGATTAGTCAGCACATCTTCGAGCAGGAATTCTAATTCTGGTTTCTCGGCTAATTCGGTGATCGCCCTTCCAATCGGGCGATGCGCGCCGAATAGTTCTTCAGCGGCGTTATTAATGGCGATAATCTTACAGTTCGCGTCCAGCACAAACAGGGGATTATAGGCAGAATTCGCCAATATAAGCGCCAGAGCAAGCTTGTAGGCGCTGCTATTTTGCGCCGTTTTAGACAGGGCGGCGGCGTCTTCAGCCGGCGTTTCCGACTGCACACGGATCGCATTGAGCGATTCTTCCTGCGCGGCGATACTCTCTCGAAGCTGCTGCATCGCCTGTTCATGATCACCCAATGATACACGCAAGGCTTGAGCTGCCTGCTCCCGATCTTCAAGCAGATGCTGAAGCTTAGACAGCATCTTTTCGCGTCCTAGAATCTCGTTCGACGGGGTATTTTCAGAAGACATATTTTGCACAGTCACATTAACCTTCAAACCGATAGCCAACACCTCTAACCGTCACAATCCGCTTAGGATCGGACGGATCATCTTCGATTTTCTCTCGCAACCAGCGAATGTGAACATCAACCGTTCGCTTATCAACAAAATAGTCGTACCCCCACACCTTCGTTAAGATAAGGTCACGGGACAGGACGACGCCTTTATTCCGCATCAATTCAGTGAGTAGATCAAATTCCTTGTTGCTAAGCTTTATTTCTTCGTCATTCCGGAAAAGCCGGCGACCGGTCAAACTCAGGCGTAGGTCATTCGATGCCATCTCATCTTGCAACGTTGGCCTGCCCGGTGCGCGACGCATCACCGCGCGCACACGCGCCAGAAACTCGCCCAATGCCAGCGGCTTCACCACATAATCATCGGCGCCACTTTCCAACCCAACAATCTTGTCAACTTCAGAGCCGCGTGCGGTTAACATGATAATCGGGATGTGCGCGGTAGAGGCATCACGGCGCACGATACGGCACAGGCTGAGGCCATCCAGCTTTGGAAGCATAATATCGAGAACAATGAGATCGGGGTGCTCTTCGCGTATTTTTTCGAGGCCATCTTCGCCATCGAAAGCGGTTACTACATTGAAACTATCTGCTCGAAGCTTTTCGGCTAACGTTCGAGCTAGCGTTTCCTCATCTTCAATAATCAGAATTTTCGCCATCATTCACACTGCCTTGTTAAATTCTTAACATTGTGAAATCTATCAAGACTACGCTAAATAAAGGTTAACCTTTACGAGTGATAGTTTAACAAAGCAGTGGTGTTTTGTTAAATTTCCCAAATTCCACTCATGATTCAGGCTCATCAAGCATATCAAATTCCAGATCATCTGGATCGCTATCAAGAATTTCTTTAGCACGATCATAATCTTCTGGCAGCACCAGCACGCGCACATCCCCCAATGTTCCGCCGGTAATACCATACGCAGAGGCTACCGGCTCATGGGCAATCCATGAACGGATGCCCTCTGTTTGCAAGCGACCTGAGATGATATGCGCTTCAGGCAAACTGCCGGCAACATAGACTACATTCCACGCCGCATTAGGTTGAATGGAAGACATGACATTCCCCGCGATATAAAACAAAAAAGCGGTTGAAGTATACCCAACCGCCGCGAAAATCTGTTTTGAATTGTACTTGATATTTAAGAAACCGGAGCGAACGAGAGAGAGAAGGGAAACAGAAAGAAACAAA
>JACSRP010000266.1 GCA_014879665.1 Anaerolineae bacterium
TTTATTGGTAGACCGCTCTCATTTGCGGCGATTGCCCAACGTACAACCAGCCAGCTTCCGCTTACGTAGAAGATCATGCGCTATAATTACGCGATGACTGCTGACACTGTGAGGTTGACGATTGTTCCGTATTGCTGCGTTATTTTTGCTGCTGATTCTTGCGGCTTGTACTTCGACTGAAACCGTTGTTGTTCCCACCCAAGACCCGATTTCACTGGTGCAAGATGCCGCTAATAATATTCGTTCGGCGGATACTTTCCGGCTGGATGTGACGCTGACGGGGCCGGATTATGGGATTAACACCGGCTATGGCAGCGTGCTTTTTCGCCGGGCAACCGCGCAATATGCCTCACCGGGTACGATGCAGGCGGCAGTACGGGTAAGCGCCGCCGGGCTGCCCGTGGATGTGACCGTATTTTCACGTGGGCAAGACCAGTGGTACCGCGCGATTTGGACGGGCGGAAACTGGCTGCACGAAACTTTTGCGCCGGGCTTTGACCCGCAAACGCTGATCGCCGAGGACACCGGATTTCAGGCGGCGATGAGCGCGGTGATTGGGCTGAAGCTGGTAGGCGAAACGACGTTGGAAAATGGCGCGAACGTTTACCACATCAACGGCACCGCCGAAGGGTCTGCCGTGAACGCGCTGCTGGTGGGGCTGATCGAGACGCAAGGCAATGTTGGCGTTGATCTTTATGTAGACCGCGAAACCGGCTACCCGGTACGTTTCGTGCTGACGGAAACAGTTTTTGATGCCGACGGCACAGCGGAACGGGAACCGCGATTGTGGATCATTGACGTGACGGACATCAATATTCCGGTCACGCTGGAAGCGCCTCCAGAAAGCACAGCGGAAGTGACGCCAGAAGTTACGGCGGAATCCACACACGAGGCCACTGCTGAAGCCACGCCGGAAACGACAGAAACACCATGATCAGCACGACTGGCGCGGCGGCATTAACACCGGCACGCCGCAGCCCTAACCCATGGCTGATTTTGACGCTGGTTTGCATCCCTGTGTTCATCGGCTCGCTTGACCTGACCATTGTCTCTGCCTTTCTGCCGGAAATTATCGTCCGGCTGGAACTACCGATTACGGATGTAATTGACGATGCCGCGTGGATCATCACGGGCTATTTATTAGCGTATACGGTCAGCATGACCTTCATGGGCCGGCTGAGCGATTTGATCGGACGGCGGCGCACGTATTTCGCGTGCTTGATCATTTTCATGATCGGCTCGCTGATCGTGGCGGAAGTAGACGTGCAAGCGCGGAGCGGACTTTCCGGCGTGCTGTACAACCTGATCTACCGTTTCAGCGGGCAGCGCCCGGATCCTGGCAGCGTGGCGCTGATGGTGATCATTATCGGGCGGGTGGTGCAGGCGCTAGGCGCGGGCGCATTGGTGCCGGTGAGTCTGGCGCTGGCGGGCGATCTGTTCCCGCCGCAAAAACGGGCGCAACCGCTGGGAATCATTGGCGCGGTGGACACGTTGGGCTGGGTGCTAGGCCACTTATACGGCGGGATCATGGTACGATTCTTCGCCGTGAACGCCGCTGGATTCAGCGATTTCTTCGCGTCCATCGGGCTGAACTGGGACGCGCCAGACTGGCGGACGCTGTTCTGGATCAATATTCCGATCACGCTGATCGCGATTGTGATCACGGCGTGGGCGCTGCGCGGCGTGAAGCAGGAACGGGCGAAAGGCCGTTTCGACTTTGCGGGGGCGGCGCTGATCACGGGGGCGCTGATCTGCCTAGTGCTAGGGTTGGGCGCGAATATCGAGATCGCGGCCTCAACCGCCTCGTTTGAGGATGTGGGCGGATTTCCCCCGTATGCCGCGCCGCTGCTGCTGCTTTCGGCGGCGATGTTCGCGGGATTCCTATTCGTGGAATGGAAATTTCCGGATCCACTGTTTGATCTGCGGGCGCTGGCAAGGCGCGGGATCGCGATGGGATCGCTGGTGAATCTGGCGGTGGGCTTCTGCCTGATGATCGGGCTGGTGAGCGTGCCGATTCTGGTGAATATTCGGACGGCGGATATGGCCAACTTGAGCGCGGCGGCGCTAGAAGTGGGCATCCTGCTTTCGGCGCTGACGATTCCGATGGCGCTGGCGGCGATTCCGGGGGGATGGCTGGCGAATAAGATTGGCTACCGCTGGTCAACGATGCTTGGTTTAGGGATCGCATTGGTTGGATTCCTCCTGATCTGGCAAACATGGACATTGGACATTCCGAACAGCCTTGTGGCGCTGGAAATGGCGCTGGTGGGGATCGGTTTGGGACTCACGTTTTCTCCAATCAGCGCGGCGGTGCTGAATGCCGCTGATGCTGATCGACTGGGTACATTTTCGGCGCTGGTGATCATCATGCGACTGCTAGGGATGACGATCAGCGTGTCGCTGATGACGGCGCTAGCCTCACAACGATTGGCGACGCTGGCTTCGGCGGCGCTAGGCGATCCGTCGGTGGATCCGTATGCGGCGATTGACGTATATTCACGGCTGACGGTGCAGGTACTCAGCGAGATCAGCCTTGCTGGCGCTATCATTTGCCTGGCTGCGCTGCTACCCGCTTACTTGATCAGCCGTTCGAGAACAAAGGGAAACTGAACACTATGACCACCCCCGGAAAATTACGCGCGTTGGACGCATGCAGCACAAATGGCGGACATTTCAACGTGCTGGCGATTGATCATCGCGGCAATTTATGGGATGCGCTGGCCGAACACACGACGGTTGACGACGCTTTTTTCACAGCGTTCAAACGGGATGCGATTGAACTGCTGTCGCCTTATGCCAGCGCGATTTTGCTGGATCCGATTTACGGGATCGCGCCGGGATTGCAAGCGGGTTGGCTGCCGGGGCATGTAGGGCTGCTGTGCCCGCTGGAAGTGACCGATTACTCGCTGCATCCGGGACAACGCGGATTTCAGCCGATCCCCGATTGGTCGGTAGGCAAAATTAAGCGACTGGGCGCGAACGCGGTCAAGCTGCTGCTGTTCTATCATCCGCAGGCGGAAAATGCGGCTACCCAACAGGCGATTGCGGCGGCGGTGGTCAAAGACTGCGCCCGATACGACATTCCGCTGTTTCTGGAACCGATTGTGTATTCGCCAACAGCCGCGCCACTTTCGGCTAGCGGCTACCGCGATGCGGTACTGGAGGCGGCGATCACCTTCGCGAATATTGGCGCGGATGTGATCAAGACGCAGTTTCCGGTTGATGTGACTCACAGCAGCGATGAGCGCGAATGGCGGGCGGCGCTGCGCGAATTGGACGACGCTTGTAAGACTCCGTGGGCGCTGCTGAGCGCGGGCGCGGGCTATGATGTGTTCAGGCGACAGGCGGCGGCGGCCTGCGAAAATGGCGCCAGCGGGGTGATCGTGGGGCGGGCGGTCTGGAATGAGGCGGTGCAAATGCCCGATCCGGCGGCACGGCGCGATCTGCTGCGAAACGTATGCGCGGGCAGAGTGCGCGAATTGGATGCGATTTGCAGTACGGGGCGGCCATGGCGCGAGAAAGTGACGATCACGCCATTTTCCACTGATTGGGTGGCGGGGTATGAGGGGATGTAGGGGGCAGCGGACCCTACGAACCTCCCCGGTGTACGGAGAGGCGCGGAAAAGCGGATTGCGCGGGGTGATGGGGTGTGACTGGTTCATGGTAGTTACGCTCATATGTTCTATTTAGATAGGAACAGCGTAACACAATTGTTCTGCAAATTGGTGACTATATTGCTAACAAAATGGACTCAAAATTTGAGAGAAAAAACGGCGCAATTTGCGCCGTTTTTTGATTTTATTAGATTGATGTAATAGGAATGATTAGACGGTCACGACGGTGCCGGCCTGCTGACCTTTGGGGCCTTCTACGATCTCGAACTCAACTTTTTTTCCGGGTTCAAGCTTGCGATAACCGTTGGATTGAATAGCGGAAAAGTGGACAAATATATCCTGCCCGCTATCGTCCTGAGTGATAAAGCCATAACCTTTTTCGGCACTAAACCATTTTACCGTGCCGCGCATCCGTGCTGACATGATGCAACAACTCCATAAATCGCTGAAAAAATACGAGTATCGCCCATTCACAAACCAGTCACTGCGGTTGTGCATGGCTAGACAAACACAGAATAAGCGAAATTTTGAAGGAATGTCAAGCGATTCAAACCATAACGAAACAGGGACGGCTAACCTTCCCGTAAGAAGAGCGCGACGGTATCGAAATATGGGGTCTGGGGCATGGTGTCAATCGGGCGCGCTTCTTGCAGCTTCCAACCGGTTTTCGCCAGAATACGGGCATCACGCGCTAAATCAGCGGCATCATCGCTGACATAGACCAGCTTATGCACACCAAGATCATTGATACCGCTGATGACGGAGTCATTCAGGCCGCGGGCTGGATCCACAACAGCGGCATCATACTGGCCTTCGAGTTCGGGCAGCACGGCTTCGACGCCCCCTTCGATAATGTCAATATGGTCATATGCTTCAAGATTGACATCGGCGTCGGTGACGGCGGGCGGGTAACTTTCGATCAGCGTGAGCGCGGAAACCTGCGGCGCGATGAAGGCGCTAAAGACGCCAACGCCGGCATATAAATCCAGCACCCGTTCATGCCCCTTGAGGTCAAGCTGCGAGAGGACAGCCTCTACGAGGGGCGCGATCATGGTTAGATTGGGGCGGAAGAAAGCGCCGACGGTTGCGCGCAGGGGAAGATCTTTCACCTGCGCCTGAGTGTAGGAACTGCCGATGAGATTGACGGGGGAATTATCTGGCAGAACGAGGTTAATGCTGGCATCAATGTCCAGTTCCAATTCGGGCGCGGAGTCGGTTTCGGCGTGAAGGATGAGCATCATAGCGCCATCGCTTCCCCGCTGAATACGGAGGCGGGAAATGCCGGATAAGCCGCCTTCGCCAAAATCCAAGACATCAAAGAGGTTCAGAATATCGGGGTGTATGAGCGCACAATCACGATGGCGAACGGGACTGCCATCGCGCCCCGGCAGTTTGGGATAAGCGCCGCCGGTGATGAGCCACATGACCTGCGAAAGATAATGCCACTGCTCAAGGGCGGGTTCGACGGGCAGCACGACAGGATCTTCGATTTTGCCAAGCCGGATGAGTTGTTCGCTGATCAGATCGCGCTTGAGCAAAAGCTGCGCCGGA
>JACSRP010000112.1 GCA_014879665.1 Anaerolineae bacterium
GGCGTGAGCGCGGCTTGCAGGCGTTCGAGATTGTTGAACGGCACAAAGCTAACACCCTCGATCAACGGCTCGAAAGGCTCGCGATAGGCTTTTTCCCATGTGGTGCTGAGCGCGCCCATCGTTCGCCCGTGAAAAGCGCGCATAGTCGCAATCACGCCGCGTCGCCCTGTGACCAGACGGGCAATTTTGAGCGCGGCTTCCACCGCCTCAGTTCCGCTGTTGCACAGAAACGCCCGCGCAAAGGGTTCGCCTACTGCCTGTACCAATGCCGCCTGATATTCGGCGCGCACCGGGTTGTAGAAAATCTCCGGGCAGACGACTAACGCGCTTAATTGACGTTCAATCGCCGCCTGAATCACAGGATGCCCATGCCCGAAATTCGCCACGCCGCGCCCGGTCACGCAGTCTATATAGCGTCTCCCTGCCTCGTCATACAGCGCTGCGCCTTCTCCGCGCACTATCATCAGATCGCGTTTGATGTATGCGCCGCTGCTGTGCTGGTCTTCTAGTTCTCTTAGCGAAACCGTTTGCTCAATCATGATGAAGAACCCTCTGGTCTTGAGCGCTGAATGAAACCTGCTATCACGGATGGCCTTTTCTTTTTACTCAGCACTCAGAACTTGGCACTCAGAACTGACAATATGTGTTCCATTTCCCGCAAATGCTGCATCCAGCGGCGCTTCAACCCGCGCATCCGCCAGAATGATCCGGTTGACACTGGCTTCTAGCGCCCGTTTGGCGGCGATCAGCTTCTTTTTCATGCGCCCCTGCGCGAAATTGGCATAGTGATCTAGTTCATTTGCGCTAAAGTTGGTGATTAAGGAGTCGGGCTGGCCGACTTCTCTAAGCAGGCCAGGCACGTTGCTCAAAATCACCAGCGTATCGGCGCGCAGACCACCGGCGATCAGCGCTGCGACCAGATCGCCATCCACGTTTAAGCGTTCGCCATCAAAGCCGAGCGCCACCGGCGAAATCACCGGGATCACGCCTGCCTGTAATAAGGCTTGCAGAGTCCGGATTGCGCCATCGCTCAGCGGCTCAAGCGCCCCCGAATAGTCGTCGCGAATGATCACCTGCCGCCCGTTCACCAGCCCGCGAATCGCAGTTTTACGCCCCGCGCGCAGCACGCTTACGCCGGAAAGCCCCGCCGCCTGCATGCCGAAATAGCCGAGAACCGCCGTCACTCGCGTATTCACCAGTCCCGCCGCCGCACAGTAAATTTCCAGCGTTTCAGGGTTGGTATAACGGCTGCTGTGCCCGCCGGGGGTGGCGATCATCTGCGGCGGCACGCCCATTCGCTCGCCAAGGGTGTTGGCGGCATCGCTGGCGCCATGCACCACGATCCAGCGCTCCCCCTGCCGTACCCGCGCCGCTACGTTCGCCAGCGTTTGCGCTGGGTCAATACCCGCGCCGCCGCCAATTTTCAAAACCTGTAGATTGCTCATCTATAAGACCCTGGCACTCAGAACTCTTTTTATGGATAGAACCCGCCAAACCTCAACGCTGTCGTTTCCTCAAAGCCGCACATCAGGTTCATACACTGCACCGCGCTTCCTGCCGCGCCTTTGCCAAGATTGTCAATCGCGCAAAGCAGTGCCGCTCGCCCGGTAACTGGATCGTATTCCCAGCCGACATCGGCGTAATTAGTGCCGGCCAAAAGGCGTGGCTCTGGATGCCGGTGGATGCCGGCTTTTTCATGCACGATGCGCACGAATGGCGACTCATTCCACGCGGTACGGTAGGCTGCCCAGATGTCTTTTTCCTGCACGCCCGGCAGTGTGACGTAAACCGCCGCCGCCACCCCGCGCACTATCTCCACGCTGGTCACGGCTATACGTGCATCAAAATTGCCCCGCGCAGATAGTGACTGTCGCACTTCTGCTTCATGGCGGTGGCCGGTCATCTGAAAGGGGCGCACCACGCCCGCGCGCGCTGGATGATGGCTGCTTTCGGTGGGGCTGCGTCCCGCTTCGCTGCTGCCAACCTTCAAATCGGCAGTCAGCGGCTGATCGGCGTTCAGGATTCCAGCCCGCACCAGCGCCCACACCGCCAGCGTGACCGCAGTCGCGTTGCAACCGACTCCGCTGGCATAATCTGCGCCTGTGAGCGCCGCACGGTTGATCTCTGGCAGCCCATAGACGAAGCGATTCATCCATGCCGGCGCGCGATGAGCTTCGCCGTAATACTGCTGATAAATGCTGGCATCGCGCAGGCGGAAATCTGCGCTCAGGTCAATCATGCGCCCGGCTAAACTGGCATAACGCTCGATATGCCCCTGCGCCTCACCATGTGGCAGCGCCAGAAACAGCACATCACAGGCTTCCAGCGCATCTTGCCCGACGAAGCGAAGTTGGGTTTGCCCCCGCAAATGCGGATGCACCTGATAGGCAAATTTGCCCGCGAAGCTCTCCGAAGTGATCTGCGCGATCTCAACGTGAGGATGCTCCAGCAGCAATCGCAGCAGTTCGCCGCCGGTATAGCCGGACGCGCCGACGATGGCAATACGGGTCATCGTGTGCTCACCGCCGCTTCCGGACTCATCACGACATTTTCGGCTGCATTGATCGCGTAATTGACCAGACACCCGGCGATGTTTACACCGGTGGGTTTACTGCTGTTGCGAAACTCCA
The DNA here is from genome assembly GCA_014879665.1 of Anaerolineae bacterium. Classification (GTDB taxonomy): domain Bacteria; phylum Chloroflexota; class Anaerolineae; order Aggregatilineales; family Phototrophicaceae; genus Flexifilum. The sequence goes on from JACSRP010000112.1 coordinate 2,631, forward strand.
TGGTGTGGTTGATTTCGTTAAGCAGCAGCCCACGATCCGGGTCTTCAAATAAATCCAGCGCCAGCACCCCGCCGCCCACCGCTTGCGCCGCGCGAACGCACAGATCATTCAATTCCGGCGTGACCGGGCAGTTGCTGGCAGCTCCGCCGCGCGCGGTGTTGGTGATCCAGTGTTCGGAAGTGCGGTAAATAGCGCAGATAGTTTCATCGCCCACCACGAATGCGCGAATATCTCGCCCCGGTTTCTGGACGTATTCCTGCGCGTAGAAGGTGTGATGGGCGTAACCTCCCAGCGTCAGGCGATGTTCAATAATTGCTTCTGCCGCCGCGCGGTCATTCACCCGTGCTAGCAGGCGTCCCCATGAGCCGGTTGCCGGTTTAAGCACTACCGGGTAATGCAGGTCTTCAATCGCTTCAATGGCCGACTCTTCATCGAAGGCCGCGCGGGTATTGGGCTGTGGAATACCTGCCTGTGCCAACGCCAGCGTGGTCAGCAGCTTATCTGCGCACACTGCTGCTGTCGCGTAGCTGTTAATCGTGGCGATACCCCAACTGTTCAAGATTGCTTGTAAATACATGCCGCGCGAGGTGCTGACGCAGCGTTCCAGCGCCACTGCGTAAGCCGACCACGCCACGCCTGAAGGCGCAAGCTGATCTGCCCCGGCAGTCAGATCAATATTCACGCTGCGGTCAAGGATAATATCCGGCTCAACCCCGCGCGCCTGAAATGCTTCAATCAGCAGCTTCTCTTCAGGACGAACGAGGGTCACTAGCAACGCAATTCGCAAATCGGACATGCTTATTCGCCCCAGTCTTCTTGCATTTCCGGCGCTAGATCAAGTTCTACCGGGTTCAGATTCAGCACTTCTAGCTCTGCGCCGCAGTCGGGGCAGGGCAGCAGCTCGTGCAGCATCGTGTCGGCTGGTAGATGAATTTCGGCGGCACAGTCGGGGCAGTTCGAAATGTAGGTCATGAGTTTGTTCCTTTCAAAATACGATTGTGTGCGGGCTAGAAAATGGCTAAGAAAACAAAAACCGCCGTCTGATTGGTTTGATCCAGACGGCGGCGCGCTTCACAACATTCAGGCAATACGCGGCTATCCAGACCCTTCGGTTGGCTTTTTGCTCTGCTTGCGCTTGCTGTCGAACGATTTGAAAAACATTTTTGCTGCCTTTACACGCTGTTTAGAGAACAAAAAAACCTGCCGCCGGGCAGGTTTTCGTTCGCATCTTGTCTTCGCGCATGGCGAAAGCGAATTTACCCGGAAATTGCTTTCAGGTTCTGCTTCTTCGCCTTCTTGAATATGCGGGCATCAAACATTGGAAATCGTCTCCGTCAATGCAAGCTACAGGATACGTGATTTTTATACACGCATGCAATATGCAAATGATCTGAATGGTTGTGGGTAATGTGAACGAACAGGGATGAGTTTAGATCGCAGCTTTTACCCATCACTCATCACTATCTTTTCAACCACCATCCCCTGCTCTCGCCGCACAGCCTCCGCGCCGAAGCCGAAATGTCCTTGAGGCGTGACCACTGCCAGGCGATTGTCCATCCAGATCACGAGTCCAAGCGGGCCAGCAGGCGAGAATGGCGTTTCAAAAACGGTGTGATTGTCTATCGAGAAGCTGACCCGATCAATCAGCCAATCAATCTGATAGTGGTGATGTTCGCGTAATATTTCTAGATCGAGAGGGTGCTCATCAATTTTTAGGGCGCGCTGAACAGCCGGATAAAGTTTTGCATAGAGCGTCTTTGATTGCATCGCCAGCGCAGCGGGAAGCGCCAGAGGTATCAGTGCCAGCGCGCGCGGGTTAATCGCGTCAATCACCGCGCATTTCCAACCGCTGCCGGGAACATCATAATCGAGCGCCATGTTGCTGCGTTTTGAGGCAAAGAAGAACCATGCGGCGCGGGGCAGGCGTGGAAAACGGCGGCGTTCTGGCGAAAGGGGATGATTCCAGAATCCGAAACCGGCGGTGCCAACCAGTTCGCCCGGCTCGCCAATACAATAGGCGCTTAGCGACAAGCGTAAAGGCGGTTGGTTTTCCAACTGCACCGGGCTGTTCAAATTGGACCGTTGAACATAATTCCACAATTGGGCATTGTGATAGCCGCTTTGCATAGGCGGAAGTTTTAGTAGCCAACCCTTGTCTCCCGCCTGTACTATTCCTTGCCCGGCAGTGACCGGGTGCACAGGTGGTTTGTTATTAGAATTAATGTTCTAATCTCCGCTACTCAGAAATTCACTTCTCAGGTATAATCATACTGTGATTACACCCTATTGCTGCGCGATTTCCCGAAGTGATAGATAAGTCAGAGGATGTGTGTTTTGGATATTACATGGTACGGTCATAGCTGTTTCAAAATTAGCGAGCGCGGAAAACCTAATATCGTGACCGATCCGTATTCGGAAAAAATCGGACTGCCGCCGCTAAAGTTAAAAGCGGATATTGTCACGATTAGCCACGATACGCCGGGGCACAATGCCGTTGGCGCGGTGCAGGGCGAACCTTACGTTCTGGGTGGCGCGGGCGAATATGAAATTGGCGGCGTTTTTATCACTGCGACTGCAATGAATAATGTGCAAGCCGAACCCCCACAGTCGAACGTGGGTTACTTGTTTGCTTACGATAACCTGACCGTTCTGCATCTGGGTGATTTAAGCTACGTTCCGGAACAGGGATTGACCGAAAATCTGGGCGAAGTCAATGTACTCTTGATACCTGTTGGCGGTGGCGGTGGCCTGAAAGCAGCTCAGGCTGCTGAAGTCGTGGCGATGATTGAGCCGCATTATATCGTGCCAATGCACTATGGTTTGCCGGGGCTAGGCATTGAGCTGGAGTCGGTAGATCGGTTTTTGAAGGAAATGGGTGTCAGTAAAATTCAGGAAGTTGACATTCTGAAGGTGTCTGCCAGCGAACTGCCCGAACAGCCTCAAGTTGTTGTTCTCATACCGCAAATGAACAGCGGGGTCTAAGGAAAACCCATGACCGTGAAGCTTTTACTCCACTGGGATATTAAGCCGGGTCGTGATCAGGAATACTTTGAATTTGTGGTACGGGAATGGGTTCCGGGTATTCAGAAACTTGGATTGCAGCCAACCGGCGCATGGTATACCGTGTACAGCCGTGATAAAGACGCGCCTCAGATCATGACCGAGGGCATAGCTGGCGATCTGGATTCGATGCGCGATATTTTATCTAGTGATGAATGGCAAACGCTTCATGATCGGCTTCAAGAGTTCGTCCAGAACTACCAGCAAAAAATCGTACATGTAAGCGGTGGATTTCAGTTGTAGAGTCTAGGAACAACGGGAGCAACCCGCGCCTTTCACGATTTTGACGTTGCTGAACGATAGGACGCCCGATGTTCGACCGCTATCTCGCTCAATTGAAAAGTGCCGATCCTGCGCAGCGCAGGCAGGCGATTATTTCGCTCGGCAAACTGGGCAACTTCGCGGCGATGCCCCTGTTAGCCGAAGTCTATCGTACAGATCCTGACCCTGAACTGCGCGATCTAGCGCGACATGCCGGGTTGGCTATCCGCCAGCGCAATCCCGGCATGTCCGGGACAGCTGTCCCGCCTCCCACATCGCCGCCACCCTCGGCCTCTTCGCCCGCCTTTACCGTTTCGCTGGACGATGTCCCTGAATCGGCAATGGATCCGTATCGCGCCAACGAGTCAATCGAAGAACCCGATCTGGATTTATTGATTGGGCAGGTGACAGCCGCCGCGGGAATTGCCGGCGCATCCAAACGCGGTATAGAGGCGCTCGATAAGCCCTCTGCGCCGCGTACCGCTGCCGATGACATTGAAGATGAACTACGACAGCAGGGCCCGGTTGCCGGGCGTGAATACAACGTTCCAAAAGAGGAACGGGAACGCGCAAAGGCCGCCATTGAATCGGCGCTAACCCTCCAAATGCGCGGCGAAAATGGTAAATCGTTAAAATTATTGACCGAGGCCTTAAGTTTCGATCCCAATCTGATCAATGATAGTTATTTCACCAGCATCGCCGCTTCGGTCACCGGGTTGGATGGCAATGGCGCCCTGCGGGTGATCATTGATAAAGGGCAGCGCCGTTCGTTCGTCAAAAACGCTGAGCAAACCCGGAAACAGCAGCGTAATGAAAAACATCTGACTGAAGTCCGCCAGAATGATTGGAACGCGGTCGTTTTTGAGCTGTTTATCTACTTCCTGATCATGCTCTTTGGTCCAATTTTTCTGGTGCTGGTGATCGGGCAAAGTCTTGGCGGGTTGTTCGGAAATTTCACCGGCAATGCTGACTTTATGGCATCGTTGCCCCCGGAAATAGCGAATTTCACCGCGATTGCTGCTGCCCCGCTGCTGCTAATGGGGTTGTTTTCGGCGGTTGGCAGCGTTATAGCGTTGTTTATTCAAGGCGGCCTAATACACCTGATCTCCACCGGCGTACTGGGGGGCAGGGGGACGTTCCCCAACATGCTGACGCTGATCTTGCGCGTCTATAACCGCTGGGTACCCATCATCTATTTGCTGGGTTACGTCACGATTGCGGTTCTGTTCATCGCGCAGGGTTCGATTGTCGTCTTATGCCTTGCCCTGCCGATGATCGTGATCAGCTTCTATATGGTGCTTCAGGTGGTTGTGCGCACCGGTAGTGCTTATGATTATGGCACTGCTATGGGCTGCATCGCTATAATTTTGAGTAATTTTGTATTAACCTTGATTTCAACCCTGCTTGGCGTGCTGGCAGGGCAAACGCTTTCGCAAGCGTTGATCGCTGCGTTGGGGTTGAACTGAGCCGCTGATTCACCACGAATCTAAACTTCATCTTCATGAACTGCGTACCTTCGTGGTTCAATAGCTGCGTCTGTTGTTCTTTTTGTGAGTCGCCATGCGTAAATTGAATACATCCCTGATTATTGGTGGCGCGGGTGCGGTGGCCGGGTTTGGCGCTGCATTATTGGCCTATGCCCGCTATATAGAGCCGTTTCGCTGGGACGTAAATCAATTCACGCTGCGGATTCCCCGCCTTGATCCGGCATTTGATGGCTATCGCATTGCCCATCTGAGCGATTTTCATATTGATTCAGTGACCACGCCAGAACGTCTTTACGAAGTGGTGGCGATCGCCAACGACTGGAAACCCGATTTATACGCCCTGACCGGCGATTTTGTCACTGCCGGGAAGCATTTTGACGCCAGCGCCTTGAGCGCCTTATTCGCCGCGATGCGCGCCCCTGATGGCAAAGTTGCGGTGTTGGGCAATCATGATCGGCGCGGGCATCTGCAAGCGGTACGCAAGGCGCTGGCATCCGGCGGCGTGACTGAATTGCAGAACGTGGTTGTGACCCTAAATCGTGGCGATGCGCGCTTGCACATTGGCGGAGTAGACAGCTTCTATAGACGAAAAGCGCGGCTTGATCTGGTGCTAGAGCAATTACCACATGAGGGAACTGCGCTGCTTTTAGCCCACGAACCCGACTTTGCCGATATTGCCGCGCCAACCAAACGGTTTGCGCTTCAGCTTTCCGGTCACGCGCATGGCGGGCAGGTGCGTATACCCTATCTGACCCGTTTTGGCTTGCCTATGTATGGCGAACGCTATATCGCAGGGTTGAAACTGGTGGGCGATATGCTGCTGTATGTGAATCGGGGTTTGGGCATGACCAGCGCGCCGATACGCTTCAACTGCCCACCGGAAATCGCGCTAATTACGCTGAGAGTATGATTTTTGGCTTCTATATTCTAAGCTGTCACCTCAAACCCCAAAACCGTTGTACGATAATGCGAACAAACCAATTTATAACGGAACGTTCGTCTCCCTATGAAAGTTGCCCCGTCACACCGGCCAACCGCTGGCGAAAAAAGATTGTTTGCCCTGCTCAATGGCTTGCCCAAACGTGAGTTCTTCTTTCGCTACGAGCCGCAAATTGTGACGGCGGTAGGTGCCAGTAAGCCGGATTTTGTGCTGGTCAGTTCGCTGTTGGGCGTGCTGGTTATCGAAGTTAAAGACTGGCGTAAGCTGTCCGGCGGTACTCAGGAAGCGATAGCCGTACATACCGCTGGCGGCAGCATCGAAAAACTGCCAAATCCTGTATTGCAAGCCGAACATTATGCCTACGATCTCAAAGATCGCTTTGCCACCCGCGCCGAACTGTGGGAAGAGCGCAAGGGCAGGCAGGCGCTTAAATTTCCGTGGGCAGTTTTGGTGGCGCTGCCGTTTATCCCCCAGTCAGAAATCGCGCGTTTTGAAGCAGTCGGCATCTGGCCGCGCGGAGTTGTAATTGGCGCAGAAGGTGTAAGAGATAGCGCCAGCCTTGAAAAAGCGGTACGCGAACTGCCCTGGAAATTTAAGCCTGAACGCCCGCTTTCGCTGGACATGCTGGACATTATCCGCGAACTCATTGATCCCTCGCTACGCGTCGATGATGCTGGCGGCAGCCCCATCGGCACGCTGACCCGTCAGCAGGAAGCGCTGGTACGTGAGCCGGTCAGCGTTTTGCTGCCCAAACAGGCGTCGTTGTTTAGTGCCGAAAGCCTGCCTTCTTCACATGAGCAGTTGATCGAAAATGCCGAAGTGCGGCTGGTGCGCGGCGTGGCTGGCAGTGGAAAAACGCTGGTGCTGGCGCGGCGAGCATTTCGCTTGCATACCGAATATCCCGATGCGCGCTTTCTAGTGCTGACCTTCAATACCGAGTTGGCGCGAGATATTCGCGAGCGATTGGGAATGGACGCTAAAACGCCGGATGCCGGGCTGGAGATTACCAACTTTCACAAGCTGTGCCGCCATATATTGATCGATCACTGGCTGCGCCCGATCAATGCCCGCCGCTGGTTGAGCGATCATGCCGCGCCTGAACTGCTAGCCCTCAAGCTGTCCTCCGCAGTCGTGGCCGAAGAACTGGCGTGGCGGCGTGAGCGTAATTTATTGACGGATAGCGCCTATCTAACCGCAGACCGCAAAGGCCGGGGCTATGCGCTCGATTCTGAACGTCGCACCCTGATCAACAACATGTTCAATCGCTATCAAGCCGATAAACAGCGCCGCCGCGCTGCCGGAAAGTCATGGTTTGATTGGGATGACGTGGCTTTTCTGGTTGAATCCGAGCTTGAGCGTGCCGATCATCCGCTGGTGGGGGCATATGAGTCGATCTTGCTAGATGAGGGGCAGGACTTCACCCCCTCATGGCTGCGGGTGATCAAGCGCCTGCTCAGGCCGGGCGGGGCGCTGTTCCTCTGCGACGATCCCTCACAGTCTATCTTCCACAACTATAACTGGCTGCAAAAAGGGGTGTCGGTGATCGGGCGCACGGTGCAGCTTCGGGTGCCGTTTCGCTCAACCATGGAGATCAGCGAGGCCGCCCACAGCCTGATCGAAGCCGACGATATTTTGCGCGGTGCTGAAGAACGTTCCGAATTAGATTTGATGGCCTATGAGCTTGGGCGCGGCCCACTTCCCGCGTTGGTCGCCTGTCCTGACGCTGCATCTGAAATGCGATTTGTCTCTGAGCAGGTAGCCGGGCTGCTGGCAGATGGCATTTTGCCGCGCCAGATTGCCGTACTCTGCCATGCCTACGATCAATTCCTGCGCTGGCGGCATCTCAGCGACCGCGGTGTTTACGTGCAAATCTTCGAGCGGGTGAAGGGGCTAGAATTTGTGAATGTGTTTGTGCCGGGATTGGGCAGCGCCTTTGATGATGCTCATGATGCTGAAACCGTTGCTGCGGTTCGCCGTAAAGTGTTCACCGCGCTCACTCGCTCGCGCTACCGGTTGGTCATCAGCTATCACGGGCAGCTTCCTGCGCCGCTGGAAGCGCTCGTCCCGGTCACCTTCAGCGAAACCTATGCGCCTGTATCAGGTGTTCGATAGCTGCTGCCATTCCTCGCGTAAAATGCCGTAGAAGGCCGCGTCTTTGGGTTGGTCGAAGCGCACGAAATAATGACGCAGCGTACCTTCATAAGTCATCCCCGCTTTCTGCATCACTCGCCCTGAAGCTGGATTATCGGTGAAATGGTTAGCTTGAATGCGGATCAGGTCGAAATACTTAAACCCGAAATCAATCAGCGGGGTTAAGGCTTCGCTGGTATATCCGCGATTCCAGAACGGCTCGCCCAGCCAGTAGCCCAATTCCCCACGCTTGAAGTCCGGCATCAAACTTAAGCCCATCGTGCCGATGAACAGGCCATCCTGTTTGCGTTCAATCGCGTTGGGGAACCAGTACCCGGTAGCCCGGCCTTCAATTGCCGCCAGCAGGTAAGTTCTCGCATCCGATACATGATATGGATAGGGTGGGCGCAGCAAATGGCTCGTTACATTCAGATTGTTCAGATAAGCGCAGATCAATGGCGCATCGTCCAGGCGCGGCGGGCGCAGGATCAGCCGTTCGGTTTCAAGTACGACATTTGCCAGTTCCGAATGACTCAATAAATCCCCTTACATTTACGCTTCGCCGCAGCCCGGCGCTGCTTCCACATTATCCGGACGATCGCTCAATTGCACCAGCACATCAAATGTTTCGTTCTCGCGGGCGATACGCAGGCTAACGGTATCGCCGGGGCGTGTATTGACCACCAGATAATAAACCAATTCATCCATATTGTTCACAACGGTATCGTTGACCGCCACGATAATATCGCCGCCCACGCAAATCGTTCTGCCGCGAACCGTCGTTTCCCGCGAGCCGCCTCTTATTCCGGCGTTGGCCGCTGGCGACTCTAAATTCACCGCCGCCACCAGCACGCCGTGATCTACCGGCAGGGATAATGGCTCTGCGAGAGAAGCGACGCTGAACCCCTCGCTTGCGGCTTCACTGGAAATTCCGATATACGAATAGGAAACGCGGCCATTCTCCAGCATATCTGGCAGCACGCGCAGTGCCGTAGCCGCCGGTACAGCAAACCCGACACCTTCAAAAATGCCAGACTCCGAGCGAATCGCGGTGTTCACCCCGATCACCTCCCCCTGCGAGTTCAGCAGCGGGCCGCCGCTGTTGCCGGGGTTGATCGGCGCGTCCACCTGAATGATCGACGGATTCTGAAACCCTACCGGCGCTTCAGTGATCATCTGGGCACTGGGAAGCTGCCGCCCCAATCCGCTGACGATGCCCACCGTCATCGAAGTTGCCAGCCCGAACGGATTCCCGATAGCCACCGCGCGCTGCCCGACGCGCACAGCATTTGAATCGCCAAAGGTGACGGGGCGCAGGCGTAATTCATCTACACTCACGCGAATCACCGCCAGATCGCTGTAATTATCCGTACCCACCAGTTCCGCCTGCGTCACATAACCATCGCTAAACGTCACCGTGATCTCGTCTGCGCCGCTGATCACATGGGTGTTAGTCATGATATAGCCGTCAGTGTTCAGCACGAATCCGCTGCCGCTGGCAAGCTGGCCTAAAAATTGATGCGCCGGATCGTTCAAGACCACCTCGATATTGACCACCGAGGGCGCCAGTCGCTCATAGAGATTAGTAAGCAGCAAATATTCTGCATCAGCTTCAGCAATCACCGCCTCACTGACCGGGGTGGGTATCGCTTGCGAATGATAAGACGCGCCAGCGGGGAGATCTGTTATCGGGGTGCTGGGCTGCGCGCCCGGCGGAATAGTCACCTGTGTCTGGCACGCCCCGGCGAAAATGAAGATGCTCGATAACAGAAGGGTGATTAGTTTACGCACGAAAAATACGCCTCAATGAAAAATATCAATGGTCGGCTAAATGCCGCTTTCTCTGTGTATTTCGATTAAATCGCTCAAAATGCCGAAGCCCGTTTGAATGCCGCCCGCGCCCGCGCCCACCAGCGTAATATCGCCCATCAGGTCAGTAGTATAGGTGATAGCGTTGGTCGCCCCGCTCACGTTTGCCAGCGGGTGGCTGATCGGCAGCCGCATCGGCTGAACCGAAGCTGTATCTGGCGTCACCCGTGCGATCAACTTCCAGCGTTCGCCCGCCGCTGCTGCATCCACGATATCCTGCGCTGTAAGCTGGCTGATCCCCGTAACTTGCATCTGATCGAATGCAAATTGTTTCCCAAACAACGCCGCACCCAGAATGACTGCTTTGCCCGCGGCGTCCCAACCTTCTACATCGGCTGTCGGGTCAGTTTCGGCATAACCCAGGCGCTGTGCTTCGGCCAGAGCATCCGCATAGTTCAGGCCATCGCCCATTTGCGTCAGGATAAAATTGGTGGTGCCGTTGACGATGCCCCGCGATTCGCTGATCGTACAGCCTGCCAGTGCCTGCATCCCCAAACGCAGCGATGGCGTTCCCGCCATCACCGAGGCTTCAAACAACATCCGTTTGCCGTTTGCTCTGGCTGCTTGGCTCAGGGTGTTGTAGCCATAGATCAGCGCGCCTTTATTCGCCAGCACGATATGCTTGCCAGTCTTAAGCGCCGCCTCACAGATAGCGATAGACGGTTGGCCATCCTGCAAATTAGACGGGCTGGCCTCGATCAGAACGTCGAAATCCGCCTCACTGGCGAGCCTCAACGGTGAAATACCGCGCTCTAGGCCAGCCTGATCCGGATGGTTATCCAGCGTGCCCGATTGAATCACCTGAAGCAGGGTTTTAGGATCGAGCTTATTCGTTGAATACAGCGTCCCGCGTGAACGGGTAGCCACCGCGGCAATCTCAATCTTCAAGCCGTGGCGCGCCTGTAACTGTTCGGTCTTCTGGCTGATCAGCGCCGCAAATCCTTGCCCGACAACTCCAAATCCGATTAAACCAACCCTCATGAATGCCGACTCCTGTGAGCGCCAATGATAGCGTTTTGACGTATTGTACAGGATACAGTAGACGGCTGTTATGGCGGTTCTTAGGGAACGCCGCTGGCGTATGGAAGGATTGGTTCAGCGTCAAGCGCGTTCAATTTGCCGGATAGCGGCGCGAATACAAAGTGGGATGATCATCAATGGCAGCGCGACCGGAATCACAATTTCAACCAGTAGGCGTATTTCAACACTCCAGCCGGGCAGTCGAATTAAGTTGATAAAGGCGAAATAGGCCAGCAGCAGCAGGCCAGTGGTCACATTGGCCGGCACTCTCCGTCGCATCCCTGATCCTATGGCCAGCCCGATAGCCGCAGCCATCACCGATTCTAGCCCCACACGCAAAATACATGAACCTAAGGCCAGCGTCACCGCAATTCGCGATAGCGCCAGTTGATCGAAGCCTTCGAACCAGCGATCAAACAAGATCACCATCATCGGCAGGCTGGTGAACGTCGCCACCGCAAACACCAGTCCCAGGTTCTCAATTTGTCGCCAGATCGCCGCAGCACCTTTGCTATACAGAATTTCATTCAACGGGCGTGGGCACACGCGCAGCAGATCCAGCGAATCGCAGCGGTTTTCATCTACCATACTGTTCGCCGCTGCCATGCCAATTTGCAGCAGCACATAGATGAATAAGCCGAAGGCCAGCGGCAGCGCGATCAGCGAGATGATGGCCAGCGGCATAAGTATGGTGAACAAAAATGGCAGCCAGATTGAGGCGATAATCAATCCCGCTTGCAGCGCGTACCACCGGATGATGCGCGGAATGTTGACCGGCATCAACTTCCAGTACATGCCTAACTGTCGTTTCACAACCGGGTTGGTGCGCCGCGCCCATTCTGGCAGGGCACGATCCATCTCTCGCGCTTCAGGTTTAAGCAGGCGGGCTGCAATTTGTTCGCTTATTGTCAGATGTGCTGTCATTCTAGATCGAGTCTATGCTGTATGACTATCTTAATCCGATCCTGCCAGAAATGTTCAACTGCGCGCTTTTCTCGGCGCTCTTTGCGGATCAAACCGTTGTTGGCGGTAGTTTTGTAACAGTCACTTTTCTAAAACGGGGGGCGTGGGGCGGCGCTTTGCGGCTCAAAGTTATAATATACCCTGTAGCTGCCTACCGTCTGTGTTTGAAAAATGACGCCAGCTGCTTCTAGTTCAGACAGTACCCGTTCATCCAGCCCCAGTTGTTCAGCGGTGATGATCGCAAAGCGAGTCGTCGCATCGGCAGCCGCGCGATATGGGGGATAGCGTTCATCCATCGGGCGATATTCGGCATTCGGCTTGTCCGGTAATGCCGCGCTGTATTGCAGCTCATCTCCGCTTAGAAAGGCCAATCGGAAGCTGATCCAGTAGGGCGCATAGCCTCTGGTTAAGTCATTTTCCTCTAGAAATGCGATCAATTCAGCATCATGATCATTCGCGATATGCTGCGTTAAGTTGAACTGCGTCGTTAAGCCGGGGGGTGTGCTGATCGCGGTAATTTGTCCTAATCCGAAGTAGCTGACGGCGATTGCAGTTAAGCCAATCTGCAACCAGCGGCGGCTGATGCTAGCGATCCACGTGCCGAAGAAAATGAACAAGGGCAGTGTCAGCGGCAGAAAGTAGCGCCCGGTAGGATCGCTGGAAAAGCGCGTCCCCAGATAGACCAGTGTGAACCAGCCGATCATCCCAAACAGCAGCCCGCGCGCAGTTTTTGAAAGCGTATGCTGGCGGAATGAGGCGATCACTGCGATTGTGAACAGGATAGTGACGATGATGCCTACAGGCGGCAAAAATATCTGCGCCGACCATGGAAAACGCAGCCCGAACAGCGCCGGAAGGCCGAGAAAGAACAGCCCGATCAAACGTTCCCCGAACGGAATCACGACTATATCTGCGCCAAGTCCTTGACTGCCCCCAAGGTAAAAGCGCAGCGGAGCGAGATCGTTTTGCAAAGCATAAATCCACCACGGCGCGCTGCCGATCAAAAATGCCGCTGTTGCCACTACAGCGCCACTGAAAATCGGCCACCCGCGTCCTTTGCGAAAGGCGCGCGCCCACCCAAACAGCAACAGCCCCGCCGCGGGAACGGCATAAATGACGATCAGCCCGTTCGTCCACCAGCCGAAACCAGCACAAAGCCCTAGCCCCGCCCAGCGCCACCATGAGCGCAGGTCTTTCTGCATCAGCGTGTAGGCCAGAATAATTATCAGCGTGCCACACAGCATGGTTTCGTTATACCCACCAAGTGTGGCGGTGGTGTACAGCGCCACCAGCGTTGGCGGGATGGCGAAGAGCAGTCCGGTCACAAGTGATGCCGTAACCCGCCGTGTAAACAGCCACGCGCACAGGAAACTTGCCGCCACCACTCCCAGATACAGCGCCGATTGCACGATGCGTATCGTCAACACCGACTCGCCTAGCAGTGCAAAGCCGCCCGCGATCAGCCACGCATCCAAACTGCCCATATAGGCTTGCCCGTAGAAGAAAACCGGGCGCTCGCCTTCCAAAATATGCCTCGCCATCAGCCCGACAACGGCTTCATCGGCGTGAAAAGACACAGCATCGCCCGCCAGCAGCACCCCCCGCGCAACAACCGCGATCAGCAGTACTACCAGCAGCGCCAGCCATAAACTGCGCGGTGAAGCAGTTACTGTGCGAATATCCTCATTCATGGTTGGCGATCAGTAGATCTGCAATTTGCGCAAAAACCGGCTCGAAAGACGGCCACTGTTCAGAGGGCGCGCCGCCATACAAGAAGAGACCTTCACGCTCCAGAGTCTCAAAGCGCATTTGCTCTGAAGTACATTCTGCCGGGCTGGATGGCTCAATCGCGATAGTAGAAATGAACACGATCTGGCAGTTTTCGCCTGCAAATACCGCTGCTTCCGGGGCTTCAGCCGGCGGCGTGATCACCCGCCAGTCGTTTGGGTAAACAACGCTGAAAGCCTCGCCTGCATAGGTTTGATCGTATACTGTAACCGCCGCTCCGGGCGTGTTCTGCAAAAAGGCTGGCGCTTGATAAGGGGAGCAGGCAGCAAGCGGCAGAGCCAGAGTCGCAAATGCGACGATAGCTACCCGTCTGCTGCTGCGCCCCCGTAACCGCATCATTCCAGCGTTGGCGGTACGCGGTTCGGCGCGTCCGGGTTGGTTGCCATATTCCGCGTTGAAGGATCGCCGCAGTTGACGAAACCGGCGAACTGCGCCACTTTGAAATTGCCCGCCTCATCCTGTTCCGCGCGCACATAAATGCACACGCCGCTGCCGCCTAGATCATGTTCATACGTCGAAATCAGATCAACATTCCAATGATCGCCATCAGGCATAGCGCGGCGAAACACCGTGCTGATGTAATTACCCCAATCTTCAGGGATCAGCCGGGCGACGCAGGCAGAAACACTTCCATCAGGGCAATTTTCAGCCACATAAGCCGCCGCCTGATCGCTCAGCAGTGGCATGGCGGCGCTGTCGTCTCCCTGACTCACAGCCTGCGTGAAGGTCAATGCTACCTCCGCCGCCGGATTGGTTTGCGTCGGCGTGAGCAGCGCTGTCATGATGATCACGATCAGCGCGAGAATCGAAATCCCTGCGAGAATGAGAACTGTTTTACGGGACATCTGCTTTCCTAATCGAAGCGCTGCGCCAGCACCAGCAAATAGGTGCCGCTGGTGGGTATTCCACCATCGGGATTGGTGAAGCGCGCCGCGCGTACATAATAAACCCCGGTAGCGGGAAGGGTAAAGCGATCAATACGGGCGTTTTGCTGTCCTGCGCCATCGTCGTCACTGGCAAGCACATTCATGCTGCCATCCAGTAGGCTCAAGAATGGATCTAAATTACCATCGCTGCGGCTCATTGCCAGCGTGATAATATCGCCCTGCTGCCCCTGAAAAGCATAGAGCGTTTCTGGCGCATTGTCATCAACGTAGCCCACCACGCTGGTGCCATATTCCAGCCGCAGCGATCCAGTTTGCACGCTCGAAAAGACGCTGCCCGTATTTTCCATTTGCAGCATATAGCCGCCGCGGGTGGTCCCATTCGCGCGCTCATAGCGTGTGGCGATGATGTAATAGATGCCATCGGCGGGAAGCACGAAGTTTTCAATTGCTGGATTCTGTGAGCTGCCAGCGTCATCGTTTGAACTCAACTCGCGCAGCGAAGCATCGGCAATCGCGAGAAACCCGTCAAGGTTGCCATCAGAAGTACGCGACATCCGTATGCTCACCACATCATCACGGCGGCCTTCAAAACGGTAAAATTGGGCGTACCGCTCATCCGAAAGCGTACCGCTGACGGTTTGACCCGGCTCAATAGGTACAGCGAGTAAGGCACTGGTGCCAAGCGCGCTGTTGGCAGCGGTATCCAGCGTGAGCAAGAAATCGCCTGCGCTGTTTCCAGCTTCACCGCCCCAGCGTGAAGCGATGATCACGTAAACCCCGCTGGCATCAACGATCATCGAGTTGATGGCGGCATCTAGTGATCCAGAACCAATAATCTCATCGTTTTCAATCAGTATGCGGCCTGTGCCATCTGTCACCTGTAAAAATGGATCAAGATCGCCGGAAAGCCGCTGCATTTGCATGGTCAGCACGTCGCCGCGATTGGCGCGAAAGGTGTAATATATCTGCGGCTCTCCGCGGCTAATTTCGCCAATGACCGAATCTCCATAGCGAAGCGCGCTGCCTGAATCGGCGCTGGCGCCAAGCCGATCTAATTCAAGCTGGTACCGGCCAGACGTAGTCCCTAATGACCCGCCGAACCGTGAGACGATGATTGTATATACGCCGCTAGCGGGAAGTCGCAAAGGATCAAGCCGCAGCGATCCGCCTGCTTCGGCTGATTTCACCATGCGCCCATTCTGATCTACGATCAGCACGACCGGCGCAAGATCGCCTTCAGCAATATCCAGCGTCAGGCGCAGCAGTTCCCCGCTTAAGCCCTCAAAAACGAATACTTCCCGCGGGCTGGCATCCGAAATCTCCCCCTGACGGCGCGCACCATATGCGATGCCAATGCCTTCACCGGCAGGCGTTCCAATAGTAGGTTCGGGGGTAGGTTCCTGTGCGACGACAGTCCCGGCAAAAAGGGCGGTTGCGAAGATGCAGAATATCGTCGCCCACGTCATAAATCGCCGCATCGGGCAGCGCTTATCCTTGATACGCGAAAACAAATCCCATTATACCTTAAGGCGAGCCGGGTGATGAGCTAAAGACGCAAAAGGCGAGATTCTTTGTCTCGCCCTTTGCAATGCCCCCGCCTGTTTAACGCTCGGGAGAGGGTGAATGTGTCTGTAGAAGTGACCTGCTACCCACTAGGCCGCCCGAATCATTCACATGAGTCTAGTTACGCGGGCGGGCGGTCAGGGTAATCGGCAGCGTAATAGTCTGGCCGTCACGCAGAACGTTCAGATTGATGAGCTGGCCCGGTTGTGTGCTGCTGGCCAGGTAGGCAATCAGGTCGGGCATGCCGCTGACCGGAATACCATCTACCGAGATGATAATATCTATCGAATCCAACCGGGTTTGTGTGCCTGTCGGGTTCAATAGTCCTCCGTTGGCTGCCGGGCTGTCCCGCTCAACGCTGGAGACGACCACGCCCTGAGTAGTATTCGGGAGATTTAATGCTTCAATCAGGCCGAGGCTCATATCCGTGCCGGTTAGACCCAGATAGCTGTAGTCTACGCGCCCATTCGCAATCAGCGACTCTGCCACGCGGCTAACCAGCGAAGATGGAATCGCAAAGCCTATTCCTGAACTGCTGTTGCTCCGGCTCAGAATCTGGCTGTTTACGCCGACCACTTCACCTTGCATATTCAGCAGCGGGCCGCCGCTGTTGCCGGGGTTAATCGCGGCATCGGTTTGAATAGCCGAACCGATTGAGAACTGGGTTAGCCCTTGAATGCTGCGATCCAGCGCGCTGATGATGCCTGTTGTCATCGTCCATGCTTGATTGAAAGGCGCGCCCAGCGCGAATACTTCCTGACCAACGAACAGCGTACCTGAGTCCGCCAGCGGCAGTGGGCGCATAGATTCTGCTGGAACATTATCTACGTGAATCACGGCGAGATCTGAGTCTGCGTCAACCCCTACAATCTCGCCGCGTACAATGCGGCCATCGTAAAACATCACCGAAATATCGCTCGCGCCATCCACCACATGGTTATTGGTCACGATATTGCCCGATTGATCGTAAATAAACCCGGAACCTGTCGCCTCGCCGGATCCGTTTTGCGTGTTTATACTGACATGGATCAATACTACGGAAGGCGATACTGATTCGTAAAGGCTGTTCAGCAGTCGTTCGCTATCGGTGGTATAGGTGGGTTCCGCGGCAGGCGCATTTAACACACTTAAACTGCCACTGACCGAACCATCTGCGCGGGTGGAAACGACAGCGGTGCCGCTGGCGAAGGCGATAACCACTGCCGTAACGACGAGAAATGCTAGCGACAAGCGCCGAATTGTAGATTTCATGGACTTTTTTCCTGAATATTTGCGAAACCCATCGTACATTCGGGCAATAGCGCGGCCTCATATACGCTGCCAGAACCCGACGATACTATTCTGAACTACAAACATTAGTGAAACATTGATGAAGTGTAAAATCTATTTTTACATCTCAGCGGGTTTCAAATGCGAACGGAAATAGGTTTTTCATTTCGCCGCATTTTCCTCTTTCGCCCACTTCTCCCCCTAAGCAAAAGAGGCGCAGCCCCATTGGCCGCGCCCCTTCGCGTTCATCTTACCTGTGAGTTCGGTGAAACCTAGACTGCTGATTCGATCGGTTCGCTAGATTGGCCGTCCTCGGTCGCCACTCTGGTCATAATCTCCTCGAAGGCCGTGCGATCCAGTGTTTCCTGTTCGATCAGCACATGCGCCAGATCATCGAGCTTCTTGCGATTATGAGTGAGCGTCGCTTTGGCGCGTTGATACGCCGTTTGCAAAATGCGCTTCACTTCATTGTCAATATCTTCCGCAGCCTGCTCGCTGTAATCACGCTGCTCATATAGGTCACGCCCTAAGAACAGGGATCCGCTGCCACCGCCGAACGCGCGCGGGCCAAGCGATTCGCTCATCCCAAATTGGGTTACCATCATGCGGGCGCGGCTGGTCGCTTGCTGCAAGTCGCTGCTGGCGCCGGTGGTGAACTGGTTATAAATCAGTTCTTCCGCAGCGCGCCCACCCATCAATCCGGCCAGTTCGTCTTCAAACTGTTCGCGGCTTTTCAGAAAAACATCCTCTTCAGGCAGCGACATCACGTAGCCGCCAGCGCGCCCGCGTGGAATGATGGTGATCTTATGCACTGGGTTGGTGTGTTCAAGGAAAAACTGTACCACCGCGTGGCCCGCTTCATGATAAGCTACCTTCTTCTTTTCATGTTCAGACATCACGCGCGTCTTGCGTTCCGGCCCCATGATCACGCGTTCCATGCTTTCCTGAATTTCGCTCATGCCAATGGTTTTCTTATTGCGCCGCGCCGCCAGAATAGCCGATTCGTTGATCAGGTTTTCCAGATCGGCACCGCTGAAGCCGGGGGTAATCCGGGCAATCGTTTCCAGTTCGACATCGGCAGCCATCGGCTTGCCTTTGGTGTGTACCTTTAGAATATCGTGGCGCCCGCGCACGTCCGGGTTATCCATGATCACTTTCCGGTCAAAACGCCCGGGGCGCAGCAGCGCCGGATCAAGAATATCGGGGCGGTTGGTGGCGGCAATGATGATCACATTAGTGCCCTGCTCGAAACCGTCCATCTCCACCAGAATCTGGTTCAGGGTCTGTTCACGCTCATCGTGACCACCGCCAAGACCAGCACCACGATGGCGGCCAACTGCGTCAATTTCATCTACAAACACAATTGCCGGGGCTTCCGCTTTTGCGCGTTCAAACAGATCGCGCACGCGGCTTGCACCAACGCCCACGAACATCTCCACAAATTCAGAACCGGAAATGCTGAAGAAGGGTGTTCCGGCTTCGCCAGCCACTGCGCGCGCCATCAGCGTCTTACCCGTCCCCGGAGGGCCAACCATCAGCACGCCCTTCGGAATACGCGCACCCAGACGGATGAATTTATCCGGCTCTTTCAGGAACTCGACCACTTCCGCCAATTCCTGCTTGGCTTCTTCCGCGCCTGCCACGTCAGCAAAAGTAACCTGCGGGCGTTCAACATCGCGTACCACACGGGCGCGGCTGCGGCCAAAACTGAGCGCCTGATCCTGACCGCTGCGTACCGAGCGCATCATCCGCCATAACAGCCAGACGATAATCAAGGTTGGCACAACGGCGATGAATAATTGAAGAATCAGCCCCGAGGAGTTATCCCCTTGCTGTTCCGAAAATTCGATCTGGCTGAACTCTTCGGCTGTTACGCCGAAAGTTTCCAGCGCGCTAAACAGGTTAGTTTCGCGTTCTTTGAAATAGTAAGCAGTCGTGCCATTGGAAAGTTCTACAAAGACATCGCTGCCGCCGCGTATTGTGATCGTATCCACATTGCCAGCTTGAATCTGCGCCGCCACCTGGTCAAGTGTGATGCGGTTGCTGCGCGGAACATTGTTCGGTTGCCCAAAAATCACCACGAACAGCACCAGTACTACGATGCCCAAGATGATCCACAACCTTTGCGCGTTACGGTTCGCAAAGGGTGAATTTGGATTCGGATTTTGATTGGGGCCACTCTCTTTATTGCTGTTATTAGAAGGATCAGGCTTATTATTCACGCCAGAAATACTCCAAAACCCTATCGGTATGGGATAATTGACTTACGAGGATATACGATAAACTGCGGAAATTGTGACCATATCGTCCTAATTATACGGCGATTCAGCAGCAGTGGCTATAAAATCCTCATTAGAACTGCCGCCGCTTCACCAACGTTTGTTTGCCTCAACATCAACTTAAGCTAATTCTACGAGGCACTTCTATAACAAATTATGACGTATGGTGTTACAATTCTAGACGATCTTATTCTCTCATTAATGCCGTGTGGAATCCAGATAGGGTTTCAGGAATGATTGAATGCCCCAGCTGTCATCGAAAAATATCGCCCGCAACCAAAATATGTCCTTATTGCGGTGAATTGATTTTGATTCAAAATGCTACCCGCGCGCTGTCCAATGCTGATGATGAAGACACCATCCCACGATGGGGAACTGCCCGCCTTACGGGCAAAATGAGTCTGGTATTGAGTGTGCGTGGACGGGACAAGAAGTTTGTATATGACCCCAGCACGATTACCCAGATCATTATGGGGCGAAAAGACCCCGATACGGGTGAAGCCCCGGAAATTGATTTAACCGACTCTCTAGCCATAGAGCAGGGCGTATCGCGCCGCCACGCGCAAGTTTTTCGTAAAGAGACGGCTTCCATATACGTGGAAGATCTCGGCAGCCCGAACGGCACCTACCTGAACGGGCAGAAGTTGATTGCCAACGAGCCGCGTATTCTGCGCGATGGCGACGAACTCCGTTTGGGGCGTCTGGTGATCCTCGTCTTCTTCGAGCGCGTAT
Organism: Anaerolineae bacterium; assembly: GCA_014879665.1. Taxonomy (GTDB): domain Bacteria; phylum Chloroflexota; class Anaerolineae; order Aggregatilineales; family Phototrophicaceae; genus Flexifilum. Next base: position 22,879 of record JACSRP010000112.1, read on the forward strand.
AGTTCTCTTGAGAATGCGAGTGGTTATCCGAATCAATCAGCTTCAAACACGCCGCAGCGCCGTAACCATTTCCGCGTTTCAGTGTTAGAACTCTGTTAATGTCTGGACATAAATAAAAATTCCGTAGTATGCTTGATCTTGACACGGGTGGGAGCTGCCTCTACAATCCCGTTCGCTTAACATATAACGTGATCAGATCACGGACCCGGGCCTATAGCTCAGCTGGGAGAGCGCTTCAATGGCATTGAAGAGGTCAGGGGTTCGAATCCCCTTAG
>JACSRP010000215.1 GCA_014879665.1 Anaerolineae bacterium
ATTCGCGGCCTGAGCATGGAAGGCCGGATGACCATCTGCAATATGTCTATTGAGGGCGGCGCGCGCGCGGGGATGATCGCGCCGGATGACACCACTTTCGATTATGTGTATGGCAAGCCGCATGCGCCAAAGGGCGCTGATTGGGATGCAGCGACTGCGGGCTGGCGCAAGCTGCCAACTGACGATGGCGCGATGTATGACAGTGAAGTGGTGCTAGAAGCGCATGAACTGGTGCCGATGATTACTTATGGGACAAACCCTGGGATGGGGATGCCGATCACTAGCAACGTGCCTGATCCGGATCGGGCGGCGGACGTGAGCCATAAGATGGCGCTGGACAAGGCGCTGACGTATATGGGCTTACAGCCGGGCGAACGCCTGCTGGGCAAGCCGGTGGATGTGGTGTTTATCGGAAGCTGCACCAACAGCCGGATCACTGACCTGCGCGAAGCGGCGAAGATTATGCGCGGGCATAAGATTGCTGAAGGCGTGCGGGTGATGGTGGTTCCCGGCTCGCAGCAGGTGAAGGCACAGGCGGAAGCCGAAGGGCTGGACGTGATCTTCAAGGAAACTGGCGCGGAATGGCGCGAGGCCGGATGCTCGATGTGCATCGCGATGAATGGCGATCAACTACAGCCGGGGCAGTACGCGGTGAGCACCAGCAATCGTAATTTTGAAGGGCGTCAGGGCAAGGGTGGACGCACTTTTCTGGCCAGCCCGCTGACGGCTGCGGCGACGGCGATTAACGGAGTGATTACGGATCCAAGAGAGGTTGTGAGTTAGAGAAACCTCACGTAATTCCTCACTCTTTAGGGCGAGGAAGAAACCTCACCCCCCGACCCCTCTCCGTACACAGAGAGGGGAGGAAAAACAGGATGAGACGTATGTTTCGTCCCTACGAGAACAATGATGAATATTAAACGCCTGATGAAGGTGGGAGCTGCATAGGATAGGGACAATGGAACCAATTAAGGCATTTAGCGGCAAGGTGATTGCTTTGCCGATCAACGATATTGATACCGACCAGATCATTCCGGCGCGCTATTTGAAGGTGACGGACAAGGCGGGACTGGGCGCGGCCTGTTTTTCAGACTGGCGCTATGAAAGCGACGGCACGCCGAAACCTGATTTTGTGCTGAATAAGCCGGAGCATCAGGGGGCGGTGGTGCTGATTGGCGGGAACAATTTCGGCTGCGGCAGCTCGCGGGAACATGCGCCGTGGGCTTTGATGGGCGCGGGCTTCAAGGCGGTGATCAGCACCGACTTTGCCGATATTTTCAAGAATAATTCGCTGAAGAATGGGCTGCTGCCGGTGATTGTGGATGCCGAAACGCACCAGCAGTTGGTCAGCCTTGCGCAGGAAGACCCGGAAACGACGGTGACGGTTGATCTGGCGACGCAAACGGTGACGCTGCCGGATGGGCGGGGCGTTCAATTTCCGATTGATGGCTTTTCGAAACACTGCCTGTTAAACGGCGTGGATCAACTGGGTTATGTGTTGAGCATGGATGAAGGGATTCAAGCCTACGAAGGCGCGCATCCGGCGCGTATCAATACGCTTGAACCGGCGTAGGAGTTCGCTTTATGACACCTCAAACTGCTAGAAACGTCGCAATTTATGATACGACACTGCGCGACGGAACCCAACGAGAGGGGATTGCCCTTTCGCTGCCGGACAAGCTGCACGTGACCCAGATGCTGGATCACCTTGGGGTTGCCTATATTGAGGGCGGCTGGCCAGGGAGCAACCCGAAAGATGCCGGCTATTTTGAGGCCGTGCAGGGCATGACGCTGCAAACTGCGAAAATTACAGCCTTTGGCAGCACCTGCCGCAAGAATACGCCGCCAGCGGAGGATTCCAATATCCAGGCACTGGTGGACGCGAAAACGCCGGTGGTGACGGTGGTAGGCAAGACTTCGATGCTGCACGTGACCGATGTGCTGCAAACCACGCCTGAAGAAAACCTACGGATGATCCGCGAGAGCCTCGCCTATTTGAAATCACTAGGCAAAGAAGTGATTTACGATGCTGAACATTTCTTTGACGGGCTGAAGCTGGACCTTGAGTATGCGCTGGATACCATTCGCGCGGCGGTAGAGGGCGGCGCGGATGTGGTGACGCTGTGCGATACCAACGGCGGCTCGATGCCGTGGGAAGTGGCGCGGTATGTTGATCTGGTGCATCGCACGTTTCCGGATGTGCCGCTAGGGATTCACACCCATAATGACGGCGAACTGGCGGTTGCCAATTCGTTGGCGGCGGTAGAAGCAGGCGCGATACAGGTGCAAGGCACGATCAACGGCTATGGGGAACGCTGCGGCAACGCGAATTTGATCAGCATCATTGGCGATCTGGAATTGAAGATGGACGTTCGCTGTTTGCCAGAAGGCAGCCTGCGACATTTGACGCGGGTTTCGCGGGCAGTGGCGGAGATCGCCAATCTTGCGCCGGATAACCACCTTGCGTATGTGGGCAAGAGCGCGTTTGCACATAAGGGCGGAATACACGTGGCGGCGATTCGACGTAACGTGGACAGCTACCAGCATATTGATCCGGGGCTGGTGGGCAACGAGATGCGGATTCTGGTGTCTGACCTTTCGGGGCAGGGAAATTTGCTGAGCAAAGCCGAGGAATTCGGGCTGGATGTGAGTAAGGCGGAAGCAGTTCGCGTGCTGGACGAGATCAAGCTGCTGGAGAGCCGGGGCTACGTGTTTGAAGGCGCGGAGGCTTCGGTGGCGGTACGCTTACACCGGGCCATGCCGGATTACAAGCCGCTGTTTACGCTGATTGATTTCACGGTGATCGTGGAAGATCGGCGGGGGCGCGGCGAACTGGCCGAGGCGATGGTGAAACTGGATATTGATGGCGACGTGGTGCATACGGCGGCGGAAGGCAACGGGCCGGTGAACGCGCTTGATCTCGCGCTGCGGAAGGCTTTGGTGCCGCGATACCCGCAGATCACTGATTTCCAATTGGCGGATTACAAAGTGCGTATTCTGGACAGCGGCAGCGGCACGGCAGCCACCACGCGGGTGCTGATTGACACGCAGAATGGCGGCCAACGCTGGAGCACGGTGGGCGCGGGGCAGAATATCATTCGCGCCTCGTGGCTGGCGCTGGTGGACAGCGTGGAATACGGCCTATGCGTTGCGCCGAAGGGCGAAGAGACGAAAGAACAGAATGGAAAGTTAAGGGAAGTTTTGAGTTCTGAGTAAAAGGGCGTTAAGGGAAGAAGTGCATGAAAGCTAGGATTGTGGTGGTATCTGGCGATGGCATCGGGCCGGAAGTGACGGACGCGGCGACTGCTGTGTTGCAAAAAGTTGCGACGAAATACGGACATGAATTCAGCTTTGAGGACGGCTTGATTGGCGGGATTGCGATTGATAAGACGGGGAGCGCGCTGCCGGATGAGACGATCACACTGGCGGAAGGCGCGGACGCGATTCTGCTAGGGGCGGTGGGTGGGCCGAAGTGGGATAACCCGGCGGCGGCGGTGCGACCAGAACAGGGACTGTTGAAGATACGCAAGCATTTTGACCTGTTTGCCAACCTGCGCCCGGTGAAAACATACCCGGCGCTGGCGCAATATACGCCGCTGCGCCCGGAAATTCTGGAAAATGTGGATATGCTGTTCATTCGTGAACTGACGGGCGGCATCTACTTTGGTCATCGTCAGGAACAGGGCGACGGCGATACGGCGTTTGATACTGAGCAGTACAGCGTGCCGGAAGTGGCGCGGGTGGCGGCGGTGGCCTACCGCGCGGCAGAAGGGCGGCGCAAGAAACTGACTTCGATTGATAAGGCGAACGTGCTGGCTTCGTCGCGGTTATGGCGGCGGACGGTGGTGCGGCTGAATGAGGATTATCCGGAAGTGGCGCTGGAGCATGTGCTGGTGGACGCGATGACCATGTACATGATGACGCGGCCTGCCAGCTTTGATGTGCTGGTTGCCAACAACATTTTTGGCGATATTTTGACGGATGAGGCTTCGGTGCTGGCTGGATCGCTGGGGATGCTGCCTTCGGCTTCGCTAAGCGGCGGGACGATGGGCTTGTATGAGCCGGTGCATGGCAGCGCGCCGGATATTGCGGGGCAGGGCAAGGCCAACCCGACAGGCGCGATTCTGAGCGCGGCGCTGCTGCTGCGGTACAGCCTGCAACTGGAAGAAGAGGCGAAGGCAGTTGAGGCGGCGGTGGATGCGACGTTGGCATCGGGTGCGCGCACGGCGGATATTACGCCGCGTGGCAGCGCTTATGTGAGTACGACGGAATACGCGCAGGCGGTGATTGAGGGGATTTAGTTCCTCATATTTTGGCGCGAAGGGCGCAGCACGCTGCGCCCCTACGAGGTGGATGGAATTAGGGGCGGGGGATATCTACTTCGGTTCCGTCGCTGGAGATGGTGTCCTGACCTGAGGGGCGGGATGTGGCGATCACTTCGCCCATCGCTGAGGCTGATAGATAGAATGCGCCGCGACGCCCGGCGATGGACATGGTGTCCCATGTGGAGGCGCGCAGGGCGCAGAAAGCCAGCGCGATGAAATATTCCGACCAGTTTCCGGCCTGTTCCAAGTTTTCCTTGACGATATTGCGGATAGAAAAGATGGGTTTGAGTTCGTGGGGCAGGGCGGTGAAGGCTGCGCCTGCAGAGCCGTTGATTTCGTGTACGGCCTCGCGGGCATCATCCCAATCCTGCCCGTAGGCCGACATGACGTATGCATCCAGCAAGCTGACTTCCAGACACGCCCAATCGAATAAGGTATGGCCGTTACGCGCCTGCGCGAAGTCAATCAGGAAGGCGGCGTGATGATGCCCGACGAGGATATTGCCGAGGTGCAGATCGCCATGAATACGACTAAGCGAGCCGTTGACGTAGCGATCTAGTAAATCATCGTAAAGCACGAGCGGGTTGGGCAGATAAGCGCCATGCGCGAGGCCGGGAATCACTGGCGAGGCCAAGTCAAAGTCAGGGGCAAGCCCGGCGACAGACATTTGCAGGATTTCATCGCGGGTTTTCCAGAGGCGGCCGGAGATGCGCTCAACGACTTCGCCGCGAAAGTGCGCGTCTTTTTCCAGATTTAGCCCCCGCAGCTCCACTTTATAGGCACGTTTGGCGGCTTCGAAGCCGCGGCCACTGGAGAGGATGATGCTGCCGCGATCTGGCTGGATGCGATGGATGGCGAAATCTTCTATGGCGATGCGCGCGCCGTATTCCGCCTTTCTAATTTTAGAACGCCGCACCGGGTCTTTTATGACCGCTGCGGCGGGGTCGTCCTGCGCTTCATATTCCAGCGTGACCAGAGGGGGCAGCAGCCAATCGTATTCAGTCCAGACCTGAAAGCGGTAGGGCTTACGCTGCATCCACCAGGTTTTTCCGAATCGCTGATAAAGATCGGTATAAATCCACTGGCTGAAAACATCCGCAGATTGATTCTGCGCGGCTGCGCGCATGTCACTCACGGCGCCATCTTCGCCAGTGACGAAGGTATATTTCAGACCGGCAAGGTCGCTAGACTCCATCGTGGCGGGGAAATCTTCAAGGCGCGCGGTTAAGGGCGGCAGCGTTTCTTTGATGATCTGCTCATAACGCTGAGCTTCATCAAGGATGGTATCTGCCCGGTCAATTTTCACGACTACGGGCGCATTTTCGAGGCCGTCATTGCCGAACGCGGTGACGACGAGGATGAGCGCAGTGGTGTAGCCACCCTGCAACTGCGCGTCTATGCGGATGCGCCCGCTCCCATAGAACAGGCGGCGTAAGAGGGCATAATGTTCGTCACGCAAGGTTGTTAATGGGCTATAGTTTTTGGCGAATTCAATCTGGATGGTCGGTGAGGTGGGCGTTGGCATAGTGGCAGGCAGCGGATTAGCGAGCACATTTCTCGCCGCGGGCGTGGTAATGCCGAGGGAATGCAGCGCGCGAACAGGGATGCTATCGCCTTCTTCGAGGATGGCTTCTAAGAGGTCTTGTTCGGCAATTTCGTCGGCGCCGCGCTCCAGCATCAGGTCGTTGGCTATGCTCATGACCATATCAGCACGGGGGGTGTAAGGCGCGCCGGCAAACATACGCTGAGATGTGCCTTTGCCAGTGCGCCGGCGAATTTCATCAATCACGTAGTCGGTGGTCAGGCCATGCTGTTCTACGATGCTGGCAGCGAGACTTTCACGGGCTTTCAACATGCCGATGAAAAGATGCTCAACGCCGATGAAAAAATGCTGCATGCGCGCCGATTCTTGACGGGCGTTGATCTGAATGTCTTTGAGCGTGATGTCACTCATTCGGCGCTCCATCCTGAATACGAAACCATGTGCGCCCAACGCGAAACAACTGCCCTAGATCAATGGGGACGCTGCCGCTGACGCGCGCTTCGTCATCATCATCGAGTTCAAGGAAGGTACCGTTTTTGCTGTTGCAGTCTTCCAGCCACCAACGCTGAGCGCGAAAATAGACTCTGGCGTGGTAGCGGGAGGCGAAACTATCGTAACGCAGCCAGATTTCGTTGTCTTCTTTGCGGCCAAAGCGGATAATCCAGACCCCTTCGTTAGAGACACCATCGCCATTTTCAGCAGACAGCGCGATGAGGTGGCCGTCTTCGACGCCGCTCATAAACATTATTTCAACGGAGAGATCCATAGATAGCAAGCGAACCTTAAGAGAAAATTCAGCACAATTTTCATTGAGTATACCCGCAATTTGGAGGAAAGTGCGGAGCGAAGAGGATGGGGGAGTTGCTTTACGCAAAAAACACTATGGGCGGTGAACCATGATTATTCACCGCCCGTAACTCATCCTAGATGCCTAATTTAGTTTATCGCTGCGCCCAATGCGCCAGAAGGGCGATAAAGGTTGCGTTTGCGTCAATCGTCGGCTCATTTGATGCCCACGATTCCCAATTGTCCGTGTAGCGCAGGGCAGGCGGCACGCCAATTTCCCACAGCATTTCTAACGCCGCATCGCCGCCCGTGTTCTGGCTGTTTGCGCCTTCAGTTACAAAGCCCGGCACTGCCTGTTGATTGTGGTAGCTCACATTATGGTGCGGGTGTAACATCGGGTCTGAGCCGATTCCGCTGATGTACATTTTCGCCAGTGGATTCACGCCCATCACATACTGCACTTGCTGCAGCGCTGCATGTATAAAACGTTCGTCGGGGAAGAGTTCATTGGCCATCATCAGGTATAATCCATGCGCCAATGCCACCTGGTTTGAACCCCAAACGTACTCAAAACCACCAACGCTGTCGTTCAGCGCCACCGCGTAGCCGGACATGAGCGATACGTCAAGAATTTGCTGCGCCTGCGCCTGGAATACTTCAGCCACGCTAGACCACGTTGTTTCGTCGGCATTATTTGCTGTCAGGTAAGCAAACAGCGCGATTGGATAGGCGTTTGCCCATGACATTGCCTGATTGCGCTCTGGCGAAACTGCCGCGAAATAGGCTGCAAACGCCGCTTCATAGGCGGCATCGCCTGTTGTGTTAAACAATTCTGCTGCCGCCCACATACGCGGCACATCTTCAGTTCCCACGAAATCGTAGCCACCTTGCATTGGATACTCGCTGACAGGTGGATTCTGGAAACCCCCTTCTGGAACCTGTTCGGGATGCTGCTCCAGCCACGCCCACGCACGCTGCGCCGCGTTCAATAAGGTTTCGGCGTATGCTGCATCATAACTGGCGTAAACACGCGCGGCTTGAGCCATTGCTGCCGCGAAATATGCTGTATCAGCGCTCGACACTTCAAATACGTACAACTGCGAAGTGTCTTCTGCGGGAAGCGCGCCGTAGTAAGGGAGACTGCGTGTTGTAACCTTGTGGTGTACAGCGCCATCTTCGCGCTGCATTTTCAACAGCCAATCTAATTCCCAGCGAATCTCGTCTAATAAATCAGGCTGACTGTTGCCACTTTCAGGGATGTTGAGCGCGCCATCAGCGAAAAATTCTGGGTTCGCATTAAAGCCCACTAACATCTGCCCTACAGCGAATGCGGCTGTGGGGATATAACGCCCGAAGTCGCCAGCGTCGTACCAACCGCCGGAAACATCTATAGGGGTATTTGTGGTGTCGCCCCAGAGGATTGCAGGCTCAAGATGGCCGGCTTCGAGATTGATACCGCTAATCGCTGAATCGTTGATGGCAATGCCGCTGCGGTTCAAATAGAGCGCACGGGCTGCCAAATTCAAAGGCTCCGCGTAGATATTTTCGGCGATAGTAAATGGATAACTGACATCCCCTGTATCGAGGACGATATGGTATGTACCAGGCGTTTCAAGGGAGTCAAAACGCCCCCAAGAAATTTCCTGTTGGGTATCTGTGTCAAGTCCCCACGTTTCGCCTTGCCCTTCGTAAACAACTTCGCCTGTCGTGTCATCTACCACTGTGAATGTGCCGACAGGAACTGTCGCTACGAACAGCTTATGATCTTGTGGGCGATAACCGATCTGGCTTGCGCGCACGACGGGTAAATCACTGAATAGATCGCCGGCGTCCGGCGGCTGATTGAGGTTGGTATCGGAAATTACGCGGAGATCATCGAACCAGAAGGTGCCGCCGGGAGCGGTTGGATCATCGAAGGCAATTTCAAAGCCAATGACCGGGTTGGCGAAGAATTCCATGATGCCTTCTTCGCCAACCCACATCAGCCGCTGGAAGCAACCCCATTCAAGGGTAACGGTGACCCAATCTTCAACGCTGCCTTCCGGGGTTGTGAAGGTGCAGCCGAACGGCGTTACACCTGGAGACGCTGATGAGGTTTGCGTTGAATCGGCAAGATGCAGCACGATGTTCAGGGGGAGGCCAACTTCACTGGCACGCATTTGGAAGATAATACCTTGCCCCGCTTGCCAGTCATGAGGGAACCCGTAATCGAAACCAATGCCCGAATAACCTTCTGCCACAAGCTCAGTTTCTAAGCGGAGCGATGCTGAACCGTTGAAAACTGTTTCCGTATCGAGGGCTGCGCTAAATGTTGAACCCGCGTCGTCGCTGTATGTCCACCACTGTGAAGTAAAGCCACCGTCACCGTAATCTGCATCAAAATCGTCAATAAGGGTCGCGGCATCTTGCGCGATTACCGACGAAAAGCTGAGCAATGCCAGTAAAATTAACAGCAAAACATTCCGGGTTGTACTCATGAAGCTGTCCTTGTGTTGAGAAAGATGGTTAAGCACGGGGAGATTGTAGTAGATAACTCACCTTACGCATAACGCCCTCATCTTCAATTTTCAGGGCTATCGCATCAACATCTGACCTATCTCATAAAGATCAGTTTGAACCGCCAAGATGCCGAGCGCGCCAAGGGAAAGGGCGGACAAGGCATGCCTTGCCCCTACGGCACAGCGCGGGGGATATGCCCCGGGGTTATATATTTTTGTTATTGGGATTTAGTTGCGCGAAAGAAAATTCTCATATAATGAAGTTCACTACCTAACTTTGGAGAAAGCTGCTGCCGACAATGAAGCGAATTGGATTTTTAAGCGTTTGTTTATTTTTGATTGTGATGATTTTCGCCCTGCCGGTATTTGCCGGCGTAAATCCGGTACCAGAAGTTAGCCCTCTGAATATTACCGCTGACTGCGATTCGGTTTCGGTTGAATTTGGCGAATCGGGGAATGGCGGTTACTGGAACGTCATGATTTATCAGGCTGGTGGCACACCGCTATTTTATGATGAAAATGGGGAAGGTTCGTCCGGCCTCGTTGAAGGCCCGCTTGACCCGGCACTTGAAGATGGAGATCAACTGGTTATTGAAGTGCGGTTGTATCGAGGTGGTGCCAAAATACAGGCGGGCAAACCAAGTGTATTTGCATTTTTTGGGGGCTTTGCTTCTGCCTATTCGATGCGTCAATTGACGGTATCTTGCCCGGTGGCTACAGCGACGTATACCCCGGCGCCAAGCACCACTCCAGCGCCAAGCCCGACATCGCTTCCGGCGGTGGATACGGTGATGGCGATACGGCGGTGCAACGATGGCCGGCTGAACATATTCATGTGCGAGCCACTGGCGATTTACGCGATTGACTATGATGGCGAAGACGGCATGGTGACATATTTCATTCATCGCGGCGCTGATATAGGGCGTTTTGCCTTTGAGATTACGCCGGAAGAATTTGATGCGCTGCCGGAGAACGTGGAAGAAACCTGCGTGATCGCGGCTTCGGCTAATGGGCTGGCAGCTGCTTATCTACTGCCAAGCGGCGTAATTCAGGTGAATGCAGGGCCGGACGAAGAGGGCAAGTTTTTCGTATACCGTTTCACTGAATTTCCGAGTATTCCGGCTGTGAGCACCTATATGGGGGGAGGCCCGCTGCCAACCGCGCCGCCGTGTGTGGCGTAGTGGGCTGAGGGCTAGTTAAAAGTTAAAAAGGGGCGGGTGTAGGCACGCGCATCCTGGCGCGAAGGATGCGCAGTACGCCGCGCCCCTAGATACCTTCAGGGAGAGGGGCGCAGCAAAAGGCGGGGAGGGCGGACAAGGCATGCCTTGCCCTTACGATATAGCGTGGGGGAGCGGGGAAACCCCGGTTCATTTTGATGTGATGACCTTGTCCCTGGCGATGATATGCTTGACCAGTTTAGCAGGCTGTGTTATCTTCTCTCTAATGCAACTTTACAAATGAATATCTGCTCACTCTTATCCAGAGCGGTGGAGGGATCGGCCCTTTGAAACCGCGGCAACCTCGTCCTTGCGACGAACGGTGCTAACTCCGACAGAGATGTCTGAAAGATGAGAGCGTTCTACAAGCATAACTGCCTGCCGGGCGCGACATCAAAAGACTTCTTTGGGAAGTCTTTTTTGTTAGCTAGTGCCCGAAATGAGCAAAAATGGGGGCACAGATAGTCTAGTCGAGAGGGTGATAGGCTCAGATGGACGAACAACTCAATAGTTTTCTGAATGCTTCTGAAAATAATACGCCGGACAATGGCAGCAGCACCCGTTCGGTGCATGCGGGAACACGGCGGAATAAGGCATCTAACAGCCTGACCGAGCCAGTGGTACAAACGGCGACGTATACATTTCGGGATACGCAAGATCTGATTGATTTTATGGAGCGAAAGACGTGGGGGGATGGCGACGACCGCGAGGAATATGGCCGTTACGGCAACCCGACGGTGAATGCTGTGGAGCGCCGTTTGGCAGCACTGGATGGCGGCGATGATGCGGTGCTGTACGCTTCGGGGATGAACGCGACGACTTCGGCGCTGCTGACGATTTTGTCGTCTGGCTCGCACATCATCATGACCGATGACTGTTACCGCCGGACCCGCCAGTTCTGCCAGACCTTTCTGGTGCGATTGGGGGTTGAAACCACGATTGTGCCGATGGGCGATTATGAGGCGATGGAAGCGGCGATCATCCCTAAACGCACGCGGATGATCATCTCGGAAAGCCCGACGAACCCGTATTTGCGGGTTGCCGATCTGGAAAAACTGGCAACGCTGGGGCAAAAGCACCGGGTGCTGACAATGATTGACAGCACGTTTGCGACGCCGATCAACCAGCGTCCGTTGGAGTGGGGCATTGACTTTGTGATCCACAGCGCCACCAAGTACCTGAGTGGGCATAATGATATTCTGGCGGGGGTGATTGCGGGGCGCGGGGATCGGATGAAGGCGCTGCGCGATGGGCGCGGTATTCTGGGCGGCATGGTGGATCCTCATGCGGCGTTCCTGCTGGATCGCGGTATTAAAACTTTGGGCGTGCGGATGGGGCAGCAGAACGCCAATGCGTTCGCGGTGGCGCACTATCTGGAGAGCCACCCGGCGATTGAGCGGGTGTGGTATCCGGGCTTACCTTCGCATCCAGATTATGAGGTGGCTACCGAGCAGATGGTTGGCTTTGGCGGCGTGGTTACGTTTGAAGTGAAGGGCGACCTAAGAACTGCCAGCGATTTCATTGACCGGATGCGAATCCCGTATATCGCGCCGAGTCTTGGCGGTGTGGAAAGCCTGATTGAGCAGCCGGCGCTGGTGAGCTATTACGACAAGACCACGGAAGAACGTCTGGCGCTGGGGATGAAGGACAATCTGGTGCGCTTCGCGGTGGGGATTGAGGACACCGACGATATTTTGAACGATCTGGAGCAGGCGCTGGCGGCAGTACCTACGTATAAGACACATGTGCGCCAGTTAGCGGCGATGTGGGAACAGCGTTTTCGGACGTAATGCCTTCACCTTACGGTATGGTCATAAAAGGGCGCAGCACGCTGCGCCCCTACATGTAAGGCGGGATGGATTTGTAATTAGGCGCGGGCGAAGTGGATGCCTTCGATGATGGCGCGGATGGCTTCGATAGAGTCGGTGGCATCGTGGATGTGATTGGCGTAATGCGATTCGATGCCGTCGAGTTCACCGCGATGATAGCTGATGGTGGCCTCGGCATCTTTGAGAACATGGCCGGTGAGGATGCCGACTACCGTTTCGCCGCGGCGAATTTCCCCTTTTTCGACCAGCTTACGAATGCCGGCGACTGAACAGGCAGAGGCTGGCTCACAACCGATGCCGGAAGCATCAATCTTCGCTTTGGCGTCCATAATTTCCTGATCGGTGACTTCTTCAACAGCGCCTTCTGTCCACTGAACCGCGCGCACGGCCTTAGGGTAATTGACAGGGTTACCGATCTTGATTGCGGTGGCGATGGTTTCGGCGTGCATCGAGTTGAAATGCGAGAAGCCGTTCTGATAGGCACGGTAGAGCGGGTTAGCACCTTCGGCCTGAATGATGGCGATGCGCGGCAGTTTGTCAATAAGGCCGAGCGCGTAAAGCTCACGCAGCCCTTTGCCGAACGCCGAACTATTGCCGAGATTGCCGCCGGGACACACGATCCAATCGGGCGCCTGCCAGCGTAACTGCTGCATGATTTCAAACATGATGGTCTTCTGGCCTTCCAGACGGAAGGGGTTGACCGAATTGAGGACATAGATATCCAGTTCAGTCGAAAGCTGACGCACCAACTGAATATTGCGATCAAAGTCGGCATCTACGCGGATGCAGGCCGCGCCGTAAGCAACCGCCTGCGCCAACTTGCCGATGGCGATCTGCTTATTTTGAAAGAGGACGATGCCTTGCAGCCCGGCGAAAGCGGCGTAAGAAGCGAGCGAGGCGGAGGTATTGCCGGTAGAGGCGCAGGCGACACGATTCATGCCTAGCACGCGGGCTTGAGAGACGCCACCGGTCATGCCGCGATCTTTGAATGAGCCGGTCGGGTTTTCGCCTTCATGTTTCAGATACAGGGATTTGATGCCGGCATAATCGGCCAAGCCCTGATGCTTATAGAGATTGGTATTGCCTTCGGGGTGGCTGACGATAAGATCTGGCGGGATTTCCGGATTGACCATTTCTTTATAGCGCCAGACGCCGCTGTTATAGGGGAAATCGAGCGAGCCGAGCCGCGAATCGAAAAATTCGCGTGAAACCTGCGAACGGAGCGCATCAAGATCATGGATTACATCCAGCAAGCCGCCGCAGGCCGGACAGGTATAAATGACCTGTGTCGTTGGGTATTGCTGAGCACAGTCCATACATTGTAAGATGCTGCCCATGAGTTCCTCGTGTTTGCTGTGGCGAAATGCCTGCTGCTGTTTGCGTAAAGTAAAGGATAACATTGCTGATGCCGTTGTCTAGTGCAGAGGCGTTTGCTCCTGCTACGGTTGCTAACCTTGGCGTAGGATTTGACATTCTTGGGCTGGCGGTGGATGGGGCAGGGGATTCGGTTCGCGCTGAGCTGACGGATACACCCGGCGTAAGTATCCGCGAGATCACGGGCGATGGGGGCAAGCTGCCGCGTGATCCTTTGAAGAATACAGCTAGTATTGCGGCGGCTTCGGTGCTGAAAGCCGTCAATGCGGTTCAGGGCGTGGCGCTGATTATCCATAAGGGGCTGCCGCTTGCCAGCGGGTTGGGCAGCAGCGCGGCCAGTGCGGTGGCAGGGGCAGCGGCGGCAAACGCTGTTTTGGGCGAACCGCTGACGCGCGATCAACTGCTGGAACACGCCTTAGAGGGCGAGGCGGCGGTTAGCGGCTATCATGCCGATAACGTTGCGCCGTGCTTGTATGGCGGAATCACCCTTTCTTATGGCATTAAATCTCATGAAATTACGCGCCTGCCGGTTCCGGCGGGGCTGTATCTGGCGCTGATCACGCCGCGCATTGCGGTGCCGACGGCAAAAGCGCGGGCGGTGCTTCCGGCGACGGTGCCGTTGAAAACGATGGTGAAACAGACCGCAGGGGTCGCCCGATTGATCAGCGCAATTTATCGGGGCGATATTGCGCAGATGGCGGCGGCGATGGAGACCGACAGCGTGGTTGAACCGGCGCGTTCGCATCTGATTCCGCAGATTGCCGAGGCACGAGCGCTGGCGAAAGAGGCGGGCGCGCTGGCGCTGGTGATCAGCGGGGCGGGGCCGACGCTGTGCGCGGTTTGCGATCATGTGGACGCGGCAAATTTGACTATGATGGCGGTGACGGCATTGTATGACGATGCGGGTATTGGCGCGGACAGCAGGCTAGGAAGTGTTCTGGAAAGCGGCGCTTACGTTCGCTAGCGCGTTGGAGAATGGGAAATTATTTCAAGCCTCAGAGCGCCGGAGTTGAGGCCATCTGATTAAGGCTGCGCCTCATAGGTGGACATTTTTATTCGGCCTCATTAATACCATTCCCGTTTGTGAAATTGTTGACAAAGGGAGGTGGAATTTCTATACTTCACCTCTCGCAAAATGGGTTTTTTTGCGTGATTAGGCACTGAAAGAGTCCTTATGGTTGAACAAGTTAAAAACTACATTGCTGGTCGTTGGGTTGATTCTCAATCCGGCGAAAGATTCAATAGTATTAACCCTGCGACTGAAGAAGTTCTCGCTTTTGCCCCTGACAGCAACAGCCAAGATATAGAAGCTGCCGTTCAAGCGGCGAAAGCAGCTTTCAAAGAATGGCGACTGGTGCCAGCGCCGCGCCGCGGCGAGATTTTATATCGTGTGGCGCAGATTTTGGAGCAGCGCAAAGAAGCCCTCTCCAGCGTGATGACTCAGGAAATGGGCAAGGTGCTGACGGAAGCGCGCGGCGATGTGCAGGAAGCCATTGATATGGCTTACTTCATGGGCGGCGAGGGGCGGCGGATGCACGGCTATACTGCGCCAGTGGAAATGCCGAATAAATTTGGCATGGCGCTGCGCGAGCCGGTGGGTGTGGTCGGGCTGATTACACCGTGGAATTTTCCGGTGGCGGTGCCAAGCTGGAAAATGCTGCCGTCACTGGTGGCGGGCAACGCGGTGATCTGGAAACCGAGCGAAGAGACGCCGTACACCGCTGCAGAATTCGTGAAAGTATTTGAGGAAGCCGGGCTGCCGGCGGGCGTGCTGAATCTGGTGACAGGGGCGGGCGCAGTTGGTGGTGCATTGGTGCAGCATCCGGGCGTGCGGGTGATCTCGTTCACCGGTTCTACGGAAACTGGCACGAAGGTCTATACATCGGCGGCGGCGCTGGGCAAGAAAGTGGCGCTGGAGATGGGCGGCAAGAACGCGATCATCGTGATGGATGACGCTAATCTTGAGCTGGCAGTGCAGGCGATTACGTGGAGCGCCTACGGCACGACCGGCCAGCGCTGCACAGCGACAAGCCGCCTGATTGTTCAGCGCGGGGTGGCTTCGCAGGTGATTGAGGCGCTGGCAGCCAAGGCGGAAACTCTGAAGGTGGGCTACGGCATCGAGAACGGTGTTGAGGTTGGCCCATTGGTGAACCAGAAGGCGCTGGATAAAGTTGAAAAATACGTGGCGATTGGCCGTGATGAAGGCGCGCGGGTGGCGTTTGGCGGGGCGCGAGCGGAAGGGCGAGGCTACTTCTACCAACCGACGCTGTTTGCGGATGTTTCGCGCGATATGCGGATTGCCCGCGAAGAAATTTTTGGCCCGGTGCTTTCAGTGATCGCTGTTGATTCGCTGGAAGCAGCGATTGAAGTGAACAATGAAGTGATTTACGGCCTTTCGAGCAGCATATTCACCGAAAATGTGAATGCGGCGTTCAGGGCGATACGCGATCTGAGCACGGGGATCGTGTACATTAATCATGGCACGACCGGCGCGGAAATTCAGTTCCCGTTTGGCGGCACACGCGGCACCGGGAACGGGATGCGCGAAGCCGGGCAGACTGCGTTAGATTCATTCACAGAATGGAAATCGATCTACGTGGATTACAGCGGGCAACTGCAGCGCGCGCAGATTGATAATCGTGAGTGAAAGGCCGTTTTCAAGGCTGATGTATGCAGAACATGAAATTCGACTGATACCTGTGTTAAAATAGGGTTCGATGGACGTTAACCCACAACCGCTTTATTGGGAAGCGACCTACGAAATAGTGCTTGCACTTATAGAACAATATCCTGATATTGATCTTGATCAGGTCGGGATTGAACAACTGAATGGGTGGGTGATTTCGCTCCCACGATTTGCCGACGAGCCGGCACTTGCGAACGAAGCAATACTCATGGAAATTTTGCGTGAGTGGTATGAGGAGGTCAGCGCCAGATGAGCAGTCTGGATTTGCGCCAACTGCATGATACGGAATTCCCGATCCCGGATGAGATGCAGGGAAACCTTGCGATCACCAGTTTAAGTAAGGTTTATAACTGGAGTCGCCGCTCTTCCGTGTGGCCTATGCTTTTCGGCTTAGCCTGCTGCGCGATTGAAATGATCGCCACGGCGGCGGCACGGTACGATACTGCGCGATTCGGCATGGAGGTGATGCGCGCCAGCCCACGCCAAAGCGATCTGATGATTGTTTCGGGCACGGTGACCAAGAAGATGGTGGTGCCGATTGTGCGCCTGTACAACCAGATGCCAGAACCGAAGTATGTGCTGGCGATGGGCGCCTGTGCCAGCGGCGGCGGGCCTTTCAAAGAAGGCTATAACGTGGTTTCGGGCATTGACCAGTATGTGCCGGTAGATGTGTACGTTCCCGGATGCCCGCCCACGCCGCAGGCATTGATCAACGGTTTGATCGCCCTGCAAAAGAAGATTGATGGGCAATCGCTTGCTAATATGGACGATGTGCCATGGTATGGCGTGGGGCCATCTGACCCTGTGCCGATCCCGATTCTGGGGCCGGATATTATCGATCCGCGGCAGATGGGGTTAATTCGCCAGCAGGCAATGGCGGCAGCGGCAGGGCAGCCTTATGGCCTGCGTGAACTGCCAACGGTGCCCATGAAGATTGTGTCGAAGACTGCATCTGCGGCGGGGATGGTGGAAGTTGATGCTATTTCAGTAGTGGATGAAGCGGCAGAAGCTGACCGCAAAGCGCGACGCCAAGATGCTGTGGCCCGTAAGCGCGCGTTTCTGGCGAAGAGTTAGGACGTTCTAAATCATGACCGATCAAATGATTGCACCTGTTCGCCCTGAGACTGTTGATATAGATGCTGCAATCGGCATCTTGAAAGAGCGATTTCCGGATGCCGTGAAGGATGACACCCGCGAAGGGTACGGCGGCGTGATTGTGGAGCGCGGCCAGCTGGTTGAAATTGCGACTGTGATGCGCGATGAACTAGGATTCGACTATCTTTCCAGCGCAACGGCAGTGGACTATCTGGGCATTGAAGATTCAATGGAGATGGTTTACCACGCTTATCGCACCACTGGCGGAAGCCCGCTGGTCTTCAAGGCGCAGACTCCGCGTGAAAATTCGAGCGTTCCCTCACTGATTGATATATGGCCGGGCGTGGATTTTCAAGAGCGCGAGGCTTACGACTTATACGGCATTGCATTCCCCGGACACCCGAACCAGAAGCGCATTTTGATGTGGGAAGGCTTCAATGGCCACCCGATGCGCAAAGACTGGAAAGAAGCTTATTACGAGGAAGAACACAAGCCGTTCGACAGCCGCTGGCCGAAGGGAATGGTGCGCCGCGCGGAAGAACTGAACGTCTATGGCAAGAACGTAGAATACCCGGCAGATTTTGACCTGAGCCGCCTGAGTGACGATACCGAATCGTCGTTGTATGCGGGCATGGGGCTGGGTGTTAATGTTGAGGCGCTGGACAACACCGATGAACTGAAAACTGATCGTCTGGTTGTCAACCTTGGGCCGCATCATCCGAGCACGCACGGCGTGTTTCGAATGGTGGTGACGCTAAACGGCGAAACTATTGAGACGCTTGAGCCGGTGATGGGCTATCTACACCGCAATCATGAGCAAATTGGCGAGCGCAATGCGTGGCTGTACAACATGGCGTTCACTGACCGGCTTGATTACATTTGCAGCATGAGCAATAACCTTGGCTATGCGCTGGCAGTGGAGCAGTTGATGTCACGCGGCATGCGCTACACGCCGCCGACGTATCGCGCGGAAGTGATACGGGTGTTGATGGTGGAACTGACGCGCATTGTGAATCACCTGTGGGCGATTGGCTTCCTGCTGAACGACCTCGGCGCGTTCTTCACACCAGCGCTGTATGCGATTGCCGAACGCGAGAAAATTCTCGACTTCTTCGAGGCAACAGCCGGATCACGCTTGATGTGCAATTACATGCGCTTTGGCGGCGTGTTCAAAGACCTACCGGAACGGATTCACAGCACTGCCAGTCTTTTGAACGACAAGGTGCGCGACTTCGATACGATGCAATATATCACCGAGTTGATCACAGAGGCGCTGCCGCGCGCGGTGGATGAACTGGATCGTTTCCTGACCGACAGCGAGATTGTCAAGACCAGAACGATCGGGGTTGGCTATCTTCCCGCCGAAACGGCGATTGCTTACAGCGCGGCGGGGCCATTATTGCGCGGAAGCGGTGTGGCCTATGACGTGCGCCGGGCAGAACCCTACAGTATTTATCCTGAGCTAGATTTTGACGTGGCCGTGCGTTACAACGGCGACATCTATGATCGCTATCTCATCCGTATTGACGAGATGCGCGAAAGCCTGCGAATTTTGAAGCAGATTTTGCCACGTCTTGAGCATACGAAGGGCGAGAGCTTCTTCGCGGGCAACAAGGCGGTTTATATGCCGCGCGTGGCACTGGGTGAAGCCTATGGCCGCGTTGAAAACCCGAAGGGCGAGCTTGGCTATTATGTGGTTTCGCAGGGCGATCCGAAAGGGCCGCAAAACCCGTGGCGGTATCATGTGCGCGCGCCAAGCTTCATCAACCTGACGGCGTTGGGGCAGATGTGCAAGGGGCAGAAAGTGGCCGACGTGGTCGCTATTCTGGGTAGTATTGACATTGTATTAGGCGAGACTGATCGCTAGAAACCATCAACCAGCGGCACAGCAAAGGCTGAGCGAGTGCCGTTTTTTGTAAGGAGACGCCTTAATGTATGGAGTTGGCATCCTAAAAGGTCTCGGCGTAACCATTCGCCACTTTTTCAATACGTATGTAGAAGACCTGCGCTACGTTGGCAAAAAGCTGAACAGCACGCAGGAATTTGAACGCCGACAGGGCGCTGGTTCTTCCGGCATTTATACGGTGCAGTACCCGGAAGAGAAGATCGCCGTTCCAGAGCGATTCCGCTTCGTGCCGTTTCTGGTGGTTGAAGATGACGATCATCCGGAGCGACCGGGGCATGACTGGTGTACCGCCTGCGGTATTTGCGCCAAAGTTTGCCCGCCGCAATGTATCTGGATTGTGCGTATGGAAGATCCGGTGACGAAGCGCCCGATACCGCAACCAGAAGCCTTCTTCATTGATATTGATATTTGCATGAACTGCGGTTTTTGCGCTGAGTTCTGCCCGTTCGACGCGATCAAGATGGATCACGACTACGAACTGGCAGACTATGACCGCACCGGCGTTCATATTCACGATAAGGATAAGCTGTCCAAACCGTTCAGCTATTGGCGCTCGATTGCACCAACGACTGCATGGGAAGAAGCAGTGGATCGCGGCGGTTGGGAACATATTGACATCATCAAGCAGAAGCAGAAGACCGGCGCACCCGTTGCCAAACCGGGCGCGGCATGGGATTCACCGTATGTGCCGCCGATTGTGCCGGTGAAGGAAGAAGCACCTGCGGAAGCGGCAGCAACAGGAGTGCCTGCGGCCGGGGCGGCTGAAGCTGCGACTGCGGCTACAGAGATGCCTGTGGAAGATGCTGCGAAAGAAGAGCGCCGCAAGAAGCGTGAGGCCGCGCTTGCTCGAAAGCATGCGAAAGAACAGGACGGCGAAGGCTAACTGCCGGGTTGCGTTTTTAATTCACACGGGGCGGCCTTGCAGGTCGCCCCGCTGCTTTTATAATCCTAATGGTGGGATTGAGGATTATTATGGTCAAAAGTGGGCAGGGCGCGCACAGCCACTACAAAAACATTCTAGATATTGATCACTCCCACTTATTTTTGGACAAGAGAATTTTTAAGATAAACGCTATAATAATTATCGTTCTAGCGTAAAGTCGTTCACTGGAGATCTGATGACAGACCTAAAATCACAGGTGATGGCTGCTTTAAGTTCAGTCATTGAACCTGAACTACACCGCGATATCGTATCCCTGAATATGGTGCGGAATCTGGAAATTGAAGGAAACACGGCGAAATTCACGATTGTGCTGACAACGCCGGCATGCCCGCTGAAACACGTGTTTGTGGCTTCGTGCAATAAAGCGGTGGTGGGCGTGGTGCCGGGAATTGAGCAGCTGGATATTTCGTGGGATTCGGAGGTGCCGACAGACCGCAATATTCAGGGGCGACTGGATGTGCCGATGCGCTGTATCATCGCGGTTGCCAGCGGTAAGGGCGGGGTAGGCAAAAGCACGGTTGCGATCAATCTGGCGGTGGCGCTTGCGGAGGCTGGCGCGAGCGTCGGGCTGATAGATGCGGACATCCTGAACCCGAATATTCCGATGATGGCCGGGGTAGGTAATGGGCGGCCACGCCTTGTTGACCAGAAATTGATCCCGATTGAGGCCTATGGGGTGAAACTGATCAGTACGGGCTTTCTGATGGACCCGGACAAGCCGCTGATTATGCGCGGGCCGATGCTGCACAGCGCGATACGCCAGTTTTTTATGGATGTGAACTGGGGCGATCTGGACTATATGATAGTAGACCTGCCTCCGGGCACTGGCGACGCGCCGCTTTCACTGGCGCAGTCTTTCCCGCTGACCGGCGCGATCATCGTTACGCAGCCGCAGGAAGTGGCGCTGTCGGATGCACTGCGCGGCGCAGCGATGTTTGAGACGCTAAATGTGCCGGTGCTGGGCATCGTTGAGAATATGACCGGCGATTTCTTTGGTGAAGGCGGCGGTGAACGGCTGGCGGAACAGCGCGGATGGGAATTTCTGGGCAGCGTGCCGCTGGATGCTGAGGTGCGTAAGGGTGGCGATTATGGGCGCCCGGTGGTTGCGGATAAGCCAGATACACCGGCGGGCGCAGCATTTCAAGCGCTAGCAGAGCGCATTGCGGCACGCGCGAGCGTGGTGATGCTGCAAGCGGCGGAAACACCTTCAGTGTCGGTGGTTGGATAGCGCGAACCCGTCTGCCGGGGGGTACTCGTGCAAAAGCCTGCCGGGGGCAAAGCTGCGCCCCGTGAAAGAGGCTGAAAAACGGGTTAGCGCAAAGGGCATAGTTCACTAAAGAGATTGAACTGCCAAAAGACCCAGAGCACGCCAAGTTTCGGGCGAGGGGGCGATCTACCAGATCGCCCCTACAGACCGTTTGGGATGGCCGCGTAGATTTAAGAAGGCGATATCAGTCTGTTTGGTCGGGATTTAGTCATCCATGCCGATGACTTGAATATCGCTGCTGCTGCCGGGCGGGTTATAACGCCCGATGAGAACCCAGAAGCCAAAATTCAGGATCAGCGCGAGGATCAAGGCCGCCCATGCTTCGGCATGATAGCCGCGTGACCACACGAACCAGCGCAGCAATTCGGCAACAATCAGAAAGATAATGATCACCAGCAGCCGGCGGCGGCGTTCGGTGCGCTGGATGATAAATAGAATTGCGCTAAAAATTAGCGTAAAGAGCAGTGTGATGCCTGCGTCCATCATTGCATTAAACTTTCACCAAGACCCGTTCCCCCCGGAGTGAGGGAAACAAGAGGCGCTTTGCCCCTATGAAATTAACTGTGAATACAGCCAGCATGATTCAGGCTGCCGGCCATGTGATTGATGTGCCATCTTCGCGCCAATTATTGATGCTGTCGAGGTTGACATCGCCATAGGGTGGGGAGAACTCTGCGCAATCCCGCGCCTGTTGATCTATCGCAATATCTGCGCGCGGCTGGATCATCGGGCTGTCAGGGTTGAAATAATTCCATGTCGCGCGAGAAATGCCTTCGATGAGCGTCCATGCGCGCTGATAGCTGAAAAAATCTGCATTTTCCCAGAGAAAGACAGCGATCACATAATTGCGGCCATTGGGCGGGAAGACGATGCCAGCATCCCCGTGTATGTTATCCAGCCAACCGTTCTTATGGGAAATCGGGATACCGGCGGGTATACCCCCCTGTATCAGGCGGCCTAGATCGTTGGCGCTCATGATATTGAGCATACGGCGGCATTCATCCTGAGTGAATTCACCTTCACGATACACCGCCATCAAGCCAGAACCATACATCGCACAGTCGTAAATCATGCTAAAGAGGGTGCCAAGATCTTCAGTTGTGGTCTGATTATAGGGATCGGCGCCGGTAGAATAATTTGGATTGGGGGCGGTGGTTGGCGCAGGAATTGAGCCAAGCTGCTGGTCGCCACCAAGATAGAGCGGCGCGGAGATATAGGAATTACGCTGACCAACATACTGCATGGTATTGGTGACATCGGCGATGCCTGTGTAGAGGTCATCACGGCCGATGAGCTGCATGAGTAGATTTGAGGAACTGTTATTGCTGCACAGTAGGGACTGTACCATCAAGAAGGCTTCATCTTCGCTTGGCGCTGTGACCAGATGGCGGAAATAGTCGGTGAGGATGGACACTTTGATGGTACTGGCGGCGGAAACAGCAACATCGCTGAGAATGTTGACCTCGGCGCCACTTTCGAGATCCATAACAAACACTGAAGCCAGCGAAGATTGACCGTCATAAATGAAGCCTTCGGAGTCGAGATAGCCGATGATCATCGTGCGCAAGGCATCAATATCGGGTAGATCGGCGTTCTGACCGGTGACAGGC
>JACSRP010000099.1 GCA_014879665.1 Anaerolineae bacterium
GCAGACGCGCTACGTTCAGGGCGTAGTTCTCGCAAGGGAGTGTGGGTTCGACTCCCACCTTCGGCACCAAGAAAAGCCCGGCTTAAATGTCCGGGCTTTTTGTTTACGCTATACTGTGTAAATATGTTTCGTTGGCTGCTGCATTCACTAGAAGTCTGAAGCGAAATGACCCAGAGGAAGTTTCATCCGCCTGACCTTACCCGCAAAACCGGACAATTTTCAGGCGTTCAAGTGCTATTTGCCGCAATCATGGCGATTGGTTTGTTTCTAGCAATTGACTTCAGTGGGCGTATTACTTCCAGCCAGCCTCTAGCGGAAGCGCATGAGCGCGTTGAAGGCGAGATCGATCAACTTCGGCGTGAACAGGAAGGTCTGATCCAGCAGCGCGATTATGTACGCAGCGATGCCTATGTTGCTCGGTGGGCGCGCAGCGAAGGCCGTATGGCACTACCCGGCGAACTTCTGGTGATTCCGGTGCCGTCTCGCGTTGAAGCTGCCGTTCAGGCAACCCAAGATCCGATAACAAATTCGCCAGTTGTGGTTCCAATAGAGGCACCCGACACGTGGGCTTTGTGGTGGCGCCTCTTTTTCGATAGCCCACCGCCTGACTTTCGTTAATCACTTTCGAGTGAGGATTGAAACGCAACAAGGGTTGGTGTAGTCTAGTAGATGCGGGTGGTTAGCTCAGTTGGTTAGAGCATTCGCTTTACAAGCGAGGGGTCACAGGTTCGAGTCCTGTACTACCCACAATTGTTACAATTAGAGGCCGCAGTGTAATGCGGCCTCTTTTATTTGATGGATGTTTTAGGTGCAAAAAACAGCACAAAATGTCGTAAACTGAGGCTTTTTTTGCTAAAGTTACGGTGTGTAAACAATAAACAGCTTGCATTCACTGAAAGTTTGCATAGAATAAGAGATGGATTGGAATTTGGTTTGTTTCCTGCAATAGCTCAGGAAAAATGACTATGGTTGGGATGCGCGCCGATACACGAAATATCCTCATTGTTGAAGGTGAAAACGACATCACCGAAACAGTGAGTGGAATGCTTGAAAGCGCCGGGTTCACTTCTGCCATCATTGCAGATATATCTACGGCTGCTGACGGGGTTTCTGCGACCAATCCCGATCTTGTGGTTGTAAATGTTTCTAACGAAGCAGGTATAGAGCTTTTGCGGCAGCTGCGGGCAAATTCGACTATGCCCTTAATTGCGGTGAACGAAGGGCTGCCCCGTTCCAGTGTTGCTGCGTTGGAAGCCGGAGCCGATGATGTCATCAGTACGCCTATAGCCCGTGAGGAACTGGTGGCACGGGTACTTGCGCTGTTCCGCCGTATTGACCGTACACCGCCACCCGATGACCGTATCATCATGCGTAATCTTGAGTTGTATCTAACCCGGCGTATCGTGACTTTGCGCGGTAGACGACTGCACCTTACGCCCATTGAATACAGCATTCTGGCTACGCTGATGCGCAACGCAGACCGAACCGTCACTCATGACGAACTTCTTCGATCGGTTTGGGGTGCGTCTTATGAGGGTGATTATTCAGTCCTCCGGGTCAACATTTCCCGCCTGCGCCAGAAATTAGAAGACAACCCGCGCAACCCCGGCTATATCATGACCGTGCCCGGCGAGGGGTACATCATGCATGCGAACGGGCGGCGAACAACGTAAGCAAGGCCGCACTGGCAACACAGCCACTTGTCTGTTACCCTACCCTCACAGTTTTCAATTTTATTGATTGAGCCTATGCGCTTTCGCGTCATCTTCATGCTGTTGGGCGCCATTGCCGTGGCGCTCACCTTCACATTTCCATTATGGCAGCCTCTGCTTCAAGGCAATTCAGGAGAGGTTGGCCTTATCGCCCCATTTCTTCCGGAAGGACTTCAAGATATCTTTGCGGCGCTTCCCCCTGATCAGCAAAATGCCTATCGTGCCATTGGCGGGCAAAACCCTGAGTATGCAACGGCGATACTTAACGCGGCGATGCAGCCCCCCGTGCCTGCCCCCTCAGATATGGAAGCACTGCCTTCTTTGATCGGGCCGGTGCAAGTTGGCAGCGGTAGGTTTGAGCGAATTGACGCGATACGCTGGGGTCAGGGTGATGTCGTCATTTTTCAACAAGTTGACAATAGCAAACTGCTGCGCTTTGAAAATTTCAGCGTCGCTAACGGCCCATCATTACGTGTGGTGCTTTCAGCCAGCAGAAGGCCAGCAACCGTAGACGAAATGCAGCTAAATAATCTCGATATTGATCTAGGCCAACTAGCCGGCACTTTTGGCAATCAGAACTATGAAATCCCGGCAGATACCGACCTGAGCCAATACGCCAGCATCGTCATTTACAGCCCGATAGTCGAAATGATCTATACTATCGCACCATTAACGCTCTCTCTACGATAAGCGAGGACGTGAATGCCCGCAGATTATGCTGTTCTAGCCCCGCTTTACGATAAGATTGGACTCTCCCGCGCAACCACGCTATTTACGCCGGAGCTGTTTTCTTACGCGCAAACTACGCAAGATTGGGTAGGACGGCGCGCATTAGACCTGGGCAGCGGTACCGGCGCTGCCGCGCTGTGGCTGGCGCAATCCGGACTGAATGTGATCGGCGTTGATCAATCGGCAGAAATGCTAGGTCACGCAAAGCGCACCCGCGACAGCAGCGGGCTTGGGCTTACGTGGCGGCAGGCAGACATTCGCGGGCTTGATCTCAGCTTCGACGGCACCGATTTAGTGGTCGCACTGGATGTGGTCAATGATTTAAACAGCCTGAGAGACCTTGAGGCTGTATTTACAACAGCATTCCGGGTGCTAGAACCGGGCAAACTCTTCATGTTTGATATGGCTACGATTGAAGGACTGGCCGCTGAAAGGCATGCTAGTGGTGAAATTTTTAGCGACGAAGATCTTCTGGTTTATGGAACGCGAGAGTTCGATTTTGACCGACAGGCCAGCCTGACCAAATATGTCATCTTCAGCCGCCAGCAAAGCTACTGGATGCGCTATGACGCCAACCAGACAAGGCGTGGATTTCCAGTACAGGCTGTGGTTGCGCTGCTGGCGCGAGCAGGTTTCACGCTCAGCGCATTGACCCATCCCAATTTTGAGCCTTATGATCCCACAAGCTCACGAGGCGAGCGCGTCGTCTTTGTTGCGCGTAAACCCGGCGGCGGAGAAGCTTGATGAGCAGCATCCCGCCAAAAAACAGTCCCCAAAACACGGCGATTTACCATGTGGACCGTGAACATGGCAACTTGCGACTGGTCATTCTGCTGGCATTTATTGGTCTGTGGGTGGTTATCGGCCTGATTGCTGGCGCTATTTTCTCCTCCGATGGCCTAAATTTACTGGCGATACTGATCGGATTTTTCGGCGCTTATGGCCTGTCTGAGCTAATCAATCGCCGCTTAAAGACAAGCTGGCGCAGCGGGCGCGTCATTGAAGTTACCACGAATACCGTCCGTGTGATTAAGCACGGGGTAAACGAATCCGAACTGCTTGCCGGGCAGACGGTTACACCATTATTCTGGCGATTTGAAGTACGCAAACGCGCACGAATCCCTAAGGGATGGTGGATGTATGCGCTGGGGCTGGAAGGCGATAACGCGGTGATTACTGCCTACACCTTTCTTTCACCAAAAGAGGCTGAAGCCTACACGCTAACACCTGAATTCAAACTACTGGAAGGCAAGAAAAAACAACCCGGCAAGCAGCAGCACCCGATTATGGAAACAACTTTGCGCGCTGCTGGAGAAGAACGCCGTTTACGGGCAGCTGAAGAATTCAGATGGGTATCCGGCGCCGAAATGACCGGCGCCGACTTCATTCGCTTTGTAGAACAGATTAAGGCCGAATTTCCAGAATGGGCATCCTTTTCTTAAAAATCTGCGCAGCCCTTACGCTTTCGGTATTCACCCTCAGCGTCGTTCAGGGGCAATCCAGCACACTTCAGCCCTACGTTCCGGCACAGGGCAGCATCGCAGGCGGGGGCACCGATCAATGGTCGTTTCCGGCTGTTGCTGGCGAAGTCATCTCGATAGCTGTTCAACCGGGCGGAACATTAGACCCGATCATCACCTTGATGAACAGTTCCGGCGAACGGATTATCGGCAACGATGACGCCGCGTACCCTGAGATTACGGCATCTGTCCTTCAGGCGATTACGATTCCACGCACAGACACCTACACCGTCACTGTTGCAGGTTACGGCAGCAGTTCCGGCGCTTACGCAATCCTTCTGACCAACGGATTCGCTGAGGTGATCAAGAGCGATGATTTCAACACCCGCGGGCGCTGGGCGGCGATTGGCGAGGAAACTACCCTGACTGTCGAAAATGGGCAGCTTGAATTGCAAGTCGGCGGCACATTAGCGCGCGGCGGCGCAGTTGAGGAATCCAGCAATCTTGCGGATTTTGCCGCCCGCATCGAAGTTGTGTCGGTGACCAACGGTGCAGGCTGGTTGGTGGGGATAATTGCCCGGCGGCAAGGCGAAAATTACTACTTATACGAAGTCAACAGTCAGGGGCGCTGGCGATTTTCTCTGATTCAAGATGGCACGCGCACGGTGCTTAGCGACTGGCGCGAACATCCGGCGATTCGTTCCGGCGAAGCTCAGTTTTCACTGATGTTGATGGCGAAAGGCGGCGGTTTCGACTTTTTCTACAATAACGCCTTTGTGGGCAGTGTAAGCGATCTGACGCTCAACGGCCCCGGCGCTATCGGGTTGGCGGCGGGAACAATATCCAACAGCGCCAGCCTAACGACCGCAGTGTTCGATACCCTGCGAGTCACGCAGCCAATCCTGCTCAATGGCGCGCCGATCATCCCCCAAGAGATAACTTTAGGGGATGCAGCCACCATGTCTCAGGCGGTTGTTCGCCGCCATGTTGCCGGGGCAAACGGCGTAATGGTATTAACTGTACCGGAAGCCACTGTTAGCTTGACACGCCCCGGATTCGACTATCTGCTGCTAGGACAGGGAACATCGTTCGGCAACTTTGCCATGGGCGCCACCGTGAATATTCAATCATCAGTGGAAGCAGAAGTCGGCTGCGGCCTCATGTTCCATTATCAGGATAATTCGAACTTTACGCTCGCTTTTCTGGACGAAACCGGCGGATTCGGCATTTCACGGCGTATCGAGGATACGTTTGAACCCGACTTATTTGGTGAAAATCCGGCATGGGCGGGACGCGGCAGACACCATCTGCTGATCATCTCAGACGACGACAAACTGTACTATTATGTGGACGGCATCAGCGCCGGCTCACTCGATATTCCCTCACAGGCCGGGCAGGTTGGCGCGGCGGCGATCAATTACGTCTCGATGGACACAACTTGCACTTTCAGCAATCTCTGGCTGTGGGAGTGGGATCGCTAAGAGGCTGATTAAACATAGGTTTATCGTCACCCCTCTCACGGGCAAGCGGAGAAAGAGTGTTGGCGCGGCGGCGATCAATAAAGCGTGCTGGTTCCAGCAGCGGTACGATAGCTGACTGAGCGCGACCCACCCGGCAGTTCAATAATACGTACCGGCCCGGCAACCACGACAAAGTTCATATCAATCATCTCAGCGCCCGGCGCAGGAATAACCACGCGCCCATCAACCATCTGTATTTCAACGGGATTACGCGCCGCATCCACCGCGCCGAGTTCAGATACTCCGGCAGCGTTGATGATAAATTCGCCGGGTTCTGTGCCGCTGCTCCAAAGCGCGTAGAGGGTACGATCCGGGAATTGGAACATGACCATTTCGCCACCGCCGCGCTGAAGGTGAGTCACCTGCCCTGCTCCGTTCATGCGCTGAATAACCTGCTGATAGGCATGAAAAGCCGGACGCGGCGAACCATCTGCTCGCAGTAAGCCCCACGGCTCGGTTTGGCCGGGTACAAAGTCGTTATCCCAGAGGCGATAAACTGCCATCCGGTCAACGCCTTCAGCCAGCGCAATGGCCGCAGCCTGCACGACAAAATCTGCCTGCTGCTCCAGCGATACCTGAAATGGAGAGCCAATGGCGGCAGCGGGATCACGGCGCGGGCTGGCGTTAAATTCGCTCAACCAGATGTCTTTTGCGCCTAACCCAAAGGCGCGCAAAATCCGCTGATTGGCATCGAGGATTTCTCTCACTGACGAGGTTGTAAAGTAGATATGCAGGGAAATGCCGTCAAAATAAAAATTATTAGCGCGCGCCTGCCCGTCCCGATTTAGAAGTTGTAAGAGGCGGGCAAGATAGGGTTCGCGGTAGTGATTCACATCATACCACCACGTCAGCCCGGCCAACTGCACATGCGCCGAAGGATCCACCGATTTGATGGCGCGATAGGCGGTTTGCAAAAGGCGGGCGTAATCTTCAAGCTCACCTTCAAATTCGACGCTGCCTTCACCGGGGCGGATATCCGGCTCATTCCAGATCACCCAATGATGGATGCCACGCGGCGCGTAATATTCGACCACTCGCCGGACATAGGCACCAAAGAAATTAGCGGGGTCATCAAAGGGCAGATCTAAGCCTGACGGGACTCCAGCGGGAGTGCCGGTTGTGGATGCCCAGAACGGTGTACTCTTAATCAAGCCGACGATCTGGCGATTCGCGGCGGCCGCATCATTCAGAAAGCTATCCGGAATACTAGAAGCATCAAATTCTTCAGGGCTGCCTGGTTGAAAGCGATTCCAATTGAAGATAATGCGATCCCAACTTGCGCCTAAAGCTCCAGCCTCGCCGGGGCGATAGTAGGCTTCGATAACGCCAAATACACGGGAAGGATCGGATGGTGACTGCGCGTTGATCATCGTGGCGAACAGCAAAGACAGCAGCGCCGTTAAGATCGGCAGATGTCGTTTCATCAGAACATCCTCTGGCGGGGCAACTCAACGCAGGGCGCGGCATGTTATGCCGCGCCCTGCGTTGAGTTGAAGATTCGAATTATTTACAATCGTATCGCTATCGCATCACCGCGCCGAGCGAATCGCATGCAGGGCAGGATCGATCCGGACGGAACATGGCAAAACCACCGGCAGGGTCTGTACCCCAGAATGGAAAGTCCACATTCCAGACGATCATGATACGCACACGGCCACTGTTGGCAGAGGCGACTGCGGCTTCTGCCAACCACTGCGCCTGCTGCGCAACGGTAGTATTCTGCGCCCATGCAAATGCACCGGGCAGCGGTTCATTGAAACCCTGCGGGCTGAGGAAGCCCAGTTCGGTGAAGCACACGGGCACGCCGCCAAACGGCGCATAACCACGATTCAGCATTGAGCTGAAGAAATAGCTGGGATAGCTACCGCGAGAATCGCCGCCGGTAGCGGTTGGCGAAACGATGCCTTCGTTATAGTGCAAGCCAACGCAGTCCATGTATTGAGCGGCGCCAGCAGCGGCCATTTGCTGCATGAACACATCGTCATTACAGCCGTTAGCCGTACAGCCTGCCGCGCCAAAGAAACCGGTTGGAGCGGGTGCGCCACTGATCACCAGCGTGCTGGGGCTGCGCCCTTTGATGGCATTGAAGGCGGCGGCCAGAAGCTGGGTGTAACTGGCGCCATTGATGCTGCCTACCGGCCATTCACGGTCAATGTTCGGCTCATTCCAAACTTCAATCGCATCTGCGCCCAACGCGGCCACGCCGGCGACAAAGTTGGCATAGCTGCTGATATAGCTGTTGAAGTCGCCCATTTCGGCAGGTTCGCCGGGGATACCCACCAGCACTTTAAAGCCCTGCGCGTGAGCATTGTTGATAATGCTGGCAACCACACCGGGGTCTTCGCCAAGACGAAATTCATGCTGCATCTTGACCCATGTCATCCCTGAGCGCTGCATCAGGCTGACGGTATTGGAATTCAGTTCCAACGCATGGCCACCAAGCTCAAAACCGCCCACCATGGCCGAACCGGCAACCGGCGGGGGCAGTGAACTATCAGGTGAAGCAGCTGCTACTGTACCTGCGGTCACTTCGTCACAGGTGGTGATAATTGTCCCGTCGAAGCTAGAACGGCCTTCGTACTGGAGACCATCGAAACCGGTCAGCACAAAACGCCAACCATAGTACAGCGGGCGCGGGGCTTCGACATTGGTGGTGCAATCGTCAATGCCATTGACGAATTCCATCTGCTCCCAAGTATAGCTTGCCACCGGGCGCAGCGTGGCATTGAAACGTTGTTCCAATGCAGAGCGCACAGCTTCATAGGCGCGGGTCAACTGATCAGCCGGTGTAAAGGTCGGTGCAGCCTGTGCGTTAACAGGAACAGCGTTGAACTGACCAAGAAGAACCAGTGTCATGGCGACCGTGGCAATTAAGACAAAAAGACCGGCCTTAAAAGCGCGGTGCGTAGAATGGTTCGCTGCTGCCATATAGATTTGCTCCTCAAGTGTCTTAACGAAGGCAAACTACACAAGCGCAGTTCGCCGCAAAGGCAAAGCTTACAAAAGAGCCGCCCAATTTACCATGATGTGTAGGGCAACCGTTGGGATTAAGAAGAGCACAGCCGATACTTGTGGCGCATCTTAATCCAATGCAGTTTCGGCTGCGCTGCGCAGATCGGCCAACCGCTGAAGAATAGTTTCTTCGCCGCGCGCAGCCATCGCTTCAGTGACGGCATCAATGGTGAACAACAATTCTTCGCCAAAGGTCTTTGCGTTCTCATCCAACATACGCTGCTGCTCTTCAGGCGATGGCGCGCCCAACAGCTCGTTTACAAAACGCAGCGCCGGCGGCATCTGTTCGCGCAGCATCGCCAACACATGTTCATAAATACCAGATAATTTGGTGACCATTGCCGTATTATTCTGGTTCTCGGCCTGCTGCAAATTCGCCAACAATACGCTGAGGAAAGCCTCATCCATCGCCTCAACGTTTTCGTGAATCAAGGCTTCCAGCGCCTGTTCATCCGGCGCGCCGACCAGAATCTGAAGCAGCTTCGTTGCATCTGCAATCATGGCCTGTGTTTGCGCGTCTACGTCCTGCGCCAGTTGAAGCAGCTGATCACGCAGCGTTTCCAGCCCTTCGCGTTCATCTGCCGGGGCTTGCCCGATTGCGGCAGTCAAGCCCTGAAAGAATTCGTAATCAAAAGCCGGGCGAATCAACCCGACCAATGCATGTAAGCTCGGTATATCGCCAGCATATTGTTTTGCCAGCGCCAGAAAATCTGCGCGGGTTGGCTGCGATCCAAGCTGATTGATGGCCTGCGCAACTTCCTGCATGACGGCTTCCTGTTCCTGAGCTTCCTCCAGCAGGCTCTGGCCGAAACTGGAAAAGGACAGCAGGTCTTCCTGCACGTTTGCGAGCTGCTGCGCCATTTCAACCTGACCTTCAGCGACCATGCGCTGAAGCAGCAAGCTAAGTGTTTGCATGAACTGGGTGTCAATTTTGGAATCGTTCTGTTCGATGATGGACTGGCGGGTTTCTTCGGGCGCACCAAGCAGCGATTCCAACACGGACAGGCGTTCGCGCTGTTCCCGCATCATTTCCGGGGTCACGCCGTCGGCCTGCAAAATCGTGTCTACCAAACCTTGCAGCGTCAGGGATTCACGCGGCTGGAACATATAGCTCTTGAACGACCCCTGCGGCAGCACAGCAGTCAACTCACGCATCAAATCGCCAATCGCCTTTTCCCGTTCCGTCTTTGGCAAATTCAGCTCCGGCGGCACAAACACTAGCAGAAGTTCTTTGCTGCCATCGTGATATAGAAAGGGCGTGGCAACGCGAACTGGACTACCACAATTTGGACATTGGAAGGCATTCAGCGAACCTGCCAGCAGCAGCATTTTTGCATTCGAATTTTGCGCTACATCAATGACCGTTTCAACTGGCGCTGTAAATTGGATTCCGCAGTTAGGGCAGCGGACATTCGTTTGATTGGGCATTTCGCCTCCATTTCATGATTAGCTTACTGGAAGTGTTACGAAAAAGGTACTGCCTTTACCGGGGCTACTTTCGACACGAATCGTACCGCCGTGCGCTTGAACGATGGCTTTAGACAGGTAAAGCCCCAATCCGGTACCCTGCGTTTTCCTGCTTAACGCGCCATCCACGCGATAGAAGCGATCAAAAATCTGATCCATTTCGCTTTCTTTCATACCCACGCCTTGATCGCGCACATACAGGGATACCGTATTTCCATCCGCCGTACCGCCAACTGCAATCGTACCGCCGTTGGGCGAATATTTGATGGCGTTACTCACTAGGTTGTCCACCACCTGCCGGAAGCGCGTTTCGTCACCCTGTACCAGCGGGAAATCGGCGGGGAAATGAATCTCGAATTTATGCTGATCAGTCTGGGTTTGAAAGCGCGCTACAGAGCGGCGCGCTATTTCAGCGATATTCATATCGCCGGGCATCAGCGTGAGGCCTCTTTCCGCCTGAATGCGGCTGGCGGTGAGCAAATCTTCGATCAGTTCGGTAAGCCGATCCGATTCTTCTTCAATGACGCCGCTGTATTCGCGCACAAAGGCTTCATCCCAGGTCACATCCTCACGGCGCAAAGTTGCAGCATACCCTTTAATGAGGGCAACAGGCGTTTTAAGTTCATGCGAGACGGTTGAAATGAATACATTTTGCATCTGCTGCGCCTGCCGAAAATTGGAAATATCACGCACATTGGCGACGACGTTCGCTAACTTGCCATCGTCGGTGAACAGCGGCGCGTACTGAATACCAACGCTGGTGGTCAGGCCATCGCGGCGCAGCAAATCACCCTCGACATAAAGCGCATCATCAGCATCCTGCTGATCGGGATAAGGCCAGCCCTTCTCCAGTGCCTTATGAAGATCGCCCTTGTCAACATGCGCGAAGGTCAGCACCTCATCCACCTTCAAACCCAGCGCTTCCCATGCCGTCCATCCGGTCATGCGCTCGGCGGCATGATTGAAATTCAGAATCGTCAGCGCGTCATCAAGAATGACGACGCCATCGGCGCTGTGCTGGATCACCGCCGCCAACTGCTTGCGATCAAAATTCATACGTTCATAAAGCTGGGCGTTGTGTACCGCGATAGCCGCCTGATCGGCAAAGCTTTGCA
The DNA here is from genome assembly GCA_014879665.1 of Anaerolineae bacterium. Classification (GTDB taxonomy): domain Bacteria; phylum Chloroflexota; class Anaerolineae; order Aggregatilineales; family Phototrophicaceae; genus Flexifilum. Next base: position 11,016 of record JACSRP010000099.1, read on the forward strand.
GCACCTGAATATCATCTGGCGTTGCACCGCCCTGGAAGCTGCGGAACACCAGCATCAATCCCATCGCCTCTCCACCGAACGCGAGGGGAATGGCAAAAGACTGGATCAGGCGCTTATCAATCACCGCAGCCATTTCGCGCAAATGGGTATTCACTAGTTCAGAATCGCGCGCGCTGGCGGTTTGAATCACTTCTAGCAAGCGCGTGTTTAGATCAGGAATCTGTTCTTTAGGCACACCAAGCACCGCTTGAATGTGATATTCACCGCGATCATCGCGCAGGGCAATAATGCCCACCTGACCAGCAAGCATGGCGACAGAAGCATTCACTACCCGCTTCAACACTTCATTCAGGTCAAGGCGCGAGGTAATCGCTTTAGAAATTTCCAGCAAAAAATCACGCTGGCGAACGCGAAAATCCAGTAGGGATAACATGCCGTCAAGTCTAGCATCAGGCGAGAGGCTATACAATTCGTGAAACTAAATTTTGATGAAAATACAACGAAAGGGGAATGGTGCTGAGAGAAAGGTCAGTAAAAGTTAAAAGGGGAGATAAGTAGGGCGAATAAGTATATTCGCCCAAAAACCGAGGCAGCATGCTGCATATCTACGAATAGATTTATCGCATAGAGTTTTAGAGACGATTAAGCCACAAAGACACAGAGAAAAAACACCATGGCGACAGAGCAACATAATGCAAGCCGATTTTAGGAATCAGTCCTCTAATGCCGCTTTTACCGCGCTTAAATCTTCAACGCCGCCGCGTGTGAGCACCAGCGCACCTGCGCCGATTAAGCTGACGTTTTCACCAAGCGCCGCCATCTCAATCTTCAAATTGCGCCAATAGGCTTTGTCAATACAGTTAACCTCGATTGCCACACGCATCGGATCAAACAGCGGATCACCAATGGCGCTGACGCCGCCGCCAAAGATCAGTATTTCCGGATTAAAGAGATGCAGCAAACTAGCCATGCCGCCACCCAAAACTGTGCCAGCCCGATTCACGATTGATGCAGCCAGCGCATCACCAGCTCGCAGCGCCTCACCAACAGTTTTTCCGCTTATCTTACTTAATTCACCATTGACCAACCCAGAAATGAGCGAGGTTTCACCCGCCTGAATACGCACGCGCGCCTGACGCGCCAGAGAGGGGCCGGCAGTTTGTTTTTCGAGCGTAGTGAATTCTCCATCTACCAGCATCACGATATGTCCGGCTTCAGCGGCAAGGCCATCTTTGCCCAACAGCAAATGTCCATCAACGATAATACCGCTGCCAATACCAGTACTGACGGTGACGAAGATGACATGGCGATAGCCCCGCCCTGCCCCACGGGTGGCTTCTGCCAGCGCCGCGACATTGGCATCGTTACCCAGAAATACCGGGGTATGGAACTCATCCTGTAACAAGCTTGCCAGCGGGATATCACGCCAGCCCGCCAGATTTGTGCCTAACTCGACAATTCCTTTGAAGGGGTTGGTGGGGCCGGGAATGGACACGCCAATGCCTAACAAGGCATCATTACCGCCTTGATCTTCAGGCAGAACGGCGCGAACAAGCTGTTTTATACGGCCGAATGTTGCATCAAAGCCATCTCTGGCTTCGGTCAACACTTCATGGCGAGCATGTATGGTTAAATCATCGTCCATGAGTGCGGCGCGAAGGCGTGTGCCGCCTAAATCGACGCCAATAACGTAGTCAGTCATGATTGCACCTGAAATTGCGTGAGCGCAGCGCGCAAGTTAGAATATATGTTCAAGGAGCCGTATAGCTTTCAGGTTCAATTCTGCCTTGTTTCAGGAAGTCTTGCCATAATGTCCAACGTCACTTTGACCCCACTGCGCCAGCAGTATCTAAACATCAAACAACAACACCCGGATTGCATCGTGCTTTTCCGACTGGGGGACTTCTACGAGACGTTCGATCAGGACGCAGAGATCGCGGCGAGAGAACTCGATCTCGTTTTGACCGGCCGGCCAGTGAGCAAAAATGAGCGTGTGCCGATGGCCGGCGTGCCGCATCATGCTGTAGAAACCTACATCGCTCGGCTGATTGAAAAGGGGTATCACGTCGCCGTATGCGAGCAAGTGACCGAGCCGGACGGGCGCGGGTTGGTTGAGCGCGCAGTGACCCGTGTGCTGACCCCCGGCACCGTGATTGAGCCAGAACTACTTTCAGATGCGCATCAAAATTACTTAATGGCAATATTCCCAAACGGCGATTCTGCCTCCGGCGCATGGCAGCGTGCGGGGCTGGCTTATACCGATATTTCAACAGGCGAATTTGCGGTTACTGAGCTTGCTGGCGAAAATGCCGGAGTACTGGTCTTAGAAGAACTGGCACGGCTTTCGCCACGAGAAGTACTGATGCCGCGAAGCTGGGTTGAGCGCGGCGTTTCGCTTCCGGCGCATATTCATCTAACTCCAGTGGACGACTGGCATTTTGAGCGCAGCAGCGCCGAGCCGCTGCTATGCACGCATTTTAATGTACGCACGCTGGAAGGCTTCGGTATTGGCGAGATGACCGTTGGCGTTGGCGCGGCAGGGGCGGCGCTGTTCTACGTTCAAACGACGCAGCGCGGATCGCTGGCGCAGTTGGCCAGCTTACGGGCCTACTCTACGGCCAGCTTCATGGTGCTGGATCCGTTCACACGGCGCAATCTGGAACTCACGGAAACCATCCGCAACCGCCAGTCAAAAGGCAGCCTGCTCGGCATTCTTGATCGCACGGTCACCGCGATGGGAGCGCGTTTGCTGCGGACATGGCTTACCCAGCCGCTGCTAGAATTGAAACGCCTGAATGCGCGGCTAGATGTGGTTGAAGCATTGACAAGGGATGAGGTTTTACGAGCACAGATTCGGGAAACGCTGCGGCAAGTGAGCGATCTTGAACGGCTGACCAATCGGCTGCTGATTCAGAATGCCACCCCCCGCGATCTGGCCGCGCTGCGACAAACGCTGGAGACGATCCCGGTCATTCGTGAAATTATCAGCGGAAACACCGCCCTTCCGGCGCTGTATGACCGGCTCAACCCCTGCGAGCCAGTGGTCAATGAAATTCGGGCGGGGATCAGCGACGAACCCCCTGCAAACTTGAATCATATGGGCGTGATTCGCCCCGGATATTCTGAAGAGCTAGACGGCATTTACCACGCCACCAAAGATGCGCGGGACTGGATTGCCGCGTTAGAGCCGCAAGAACGGGCGCGAACCGGTATCAGCTCGCTTAAGGTGGGCTTTAATAAGGTGTTCGGCTATTACATTGAGGTCAGCCATTCGAATACGGGCAAGGTACCGCCCGACTATATTCGCAAGCAAACGCTGGTCAATGCCGAGCGCTATATCACGCCGGAGCTAAAAGATTACGAGGCGCTGGTGCTGAATGCTGAGGAACAGATTCTAGAAGTGGAACGCCGCCTGTTTGCAGAACTTTGCGCGAAGCTGTGCGAGCAAAGCAAGGCGTTGCTGGACAGCGCACGCGCGCTGGCGCATCTGGATGTGTTCTGCGCGCTGGCGGATGTCGCCTCCCGCGAAGGCTACTGCCGTCCTACCCTGACTGAAGATGATCTGCTGATTATTAGCGCCGGGCGGCATCCGGTGGTCGAACACACCTTGAGCGATGGCCTGCGCTACGTGCCTAATGACACCCATTTCGACAGTATGAACCGTATTCATATTATCACCGGGCCGAATATGTCCGGAAAATCCACCTATATCCGGCAAGTAGCGATCATCACGCTGCTGGCGCAGATTGGCAGTTTCGTCCCCGCAGATGAGGCGACTATCGGAATGGTGGATCGCATCTTCGCTCGCATCGGCGCACAAGATGAAATTCATGCCGGCTACAGCACGTTCATGGTGGAGATGATCGAAACTGCGCGGCTTCTGGCTGGCAGCACCCGCCGCAGCCTGCTGATTCTAGATGAGGTGGGGCGCGGCACGTCTACTTATGATGGATTGGCGATTGCCCGTTCGGTGATTGAATACGTGCATAACAACCCCCGTTTGAACTGCCGCACGTTATTCGCCACCCATTATCATGAATTGACCGAGCTTCCCAACGTGCTGCCGCGCGCAAGAAATTACAACGTGGCGGTGAGCGAAGACGGCGAACAGATCGTCTTTTTACATAAAGTGGTTGGCGGGGGCGCAGATCGCAGTTACGGGGTACATGTCGCGCAATTAGCCGGACTGCCGCGCCCGGTGGTAGATCGCGCGCGCGAACTGCTGCAACACCTTGAGCAGCAAGGCAGTAATTATGAAATGCATCCCGCCCGCAGCCGGGGTCGTGCCGTCAAATCTAATCCTGATCAGATGAACCTGTTCAGTCCCGATACCCAACAGGAAGCGGCAAATCCAGCAGTGACCATGCTGCAAGCAATGGAGATAGACAATTTAAGCCCGATTGAGGCGCTGACTAAGCTGTACGAGCTGAAGCGATTAGCGGGTGGCTAAAACGAAGCGATGCGATCACCACATCTGGAATATGCTGTATGGCACGCCCCCGTAACCTTCACTGGCTGATTGTTGTCCCACTGCTGCTTTACGCCGCGTGGTTGGGGGCGCGTAGCCTGAACGTGGATGCGATCTGGCTAGACGAATACTATTCAATCTTCGAGAGCGGCGGCGCGCAATACGGGCCGTTATCCCCTTTAGATATCGCTTTGCGCGTGGCGGGCTACGCGGTATGGCCGCCGGGCTACAACTATTTTCTGGCAGGATGGGGGGTACTGGTAGGATGGACGCCGCTGGCAGCGCGAGTGCTATCGTGGCTGCTAGGCTTACTGGCGATTGCTGTCATTTACAGGCTTGCTCGTGAATTGATGCCGCAGAAACGCCAGTTTGCGCTGTTCGCCACTGTGTTTATCAGCGGTTCGGCCTTTTACCTTTATTACTTCCATGAGCTGCGCGGCTATAGCTTTCACGTTTTATTTGGCCTGATCGCAACCATGCTGTACTGGCGATTGATCAGAAGAGCAGATCGCTGGCCAGCGCAAATTGGTTTTGCAGCGGCGCTGGTGCTGCTGTTGTACAGCCACCCTGTCGGGCAGTTGTGGTTTGCGATGCTGGCGGGTTTTCATATCGCGTTCGAGTGGCGAAACTCGCAGTGGAAACGGGTCTTATTCCTGTTTCTGGTGGCGGTGCTGTTTTACGCGCCATGGCTGGCCTTCATGCTGATTAAAACTGCGCAGGCTGTTTCAATTCCGGGCGCGATTGACACCCCGCTGATATTGGGCGCGGCGGCGGCGGCATTTTCAAACTGGCTGACGATTCCAACTGCGATTTTGGGTATCTTAAGCTTACGGCTGATCCGCCAGCGCTCAATACAATTTTTATGGTGGTGGCTGATCGGTCTAGTGGCGCTAACGCTGCTGGTCAATCGCATAATCCCGTTTTTATTTCACATCCGGCATCTCATTGCGGTACTGCCCGCGCTAATGCTGCTAGCGGCGGCAGGGTTGATCCAGCTTCAGCGCTTCCGCTGGCTGCAAGCGGCGATTTGCGCGGTATGGCTGATAATGGGCGTATACCTCTCATTTCATCCCACATTTGCCAGCGATTTACCGGGGGCGCTGCGCATGATTTCCCGCCCTGGCTTTGAAGCAGCATTGCAAGCTCTTGCGCAAAATGCCGATCCCGATGATGCAGTTATTTTCCGGCTAGCGGATCAAGACGTGGAATATTTATATGCGCCGCCGCTGGACTATTATCTTGAGGGCAGCCCGCTGCATTTCTCGCTGCTTTCGATGGTAAACGCCCGTGATGACGTGCTAATTGATGATCGATCATTCACTGAGATTCCTTTTGAACAGCGTTTACAAGCATTTGTTGGAGAGTCGCCGCGCCTATGGGTGGCGGAAATTCCGGGTTTAGTGGCAGATTCACAAATGGAGACATTGAGGGCACTGATTGCCGACAGCTATCAGCCATGCGCGATGGTTGTAGACATGCCGGATATGCGGGTTGAGTTGTATGCGCAGGACGGCCAATGTATGTCCTGGTTATCGAATAACGCGCGTTTTTGAGCGTTACCCCGATTAACTCAAGCCTTTCAACCTATACTTCTCCCCTACAATACGCTTGTGAGCTGATTGTAAAGTTTAAGTATGTCCCGTCCCCGTAGTTACATCTGGTTGGCAGTCATTCCGCTGCTGTTATTTGCCGCATGGCTAAGCGCCCGCAGCTTAAATATAGATGCGCTCTGGATTGATGAGATCTACTCCATCTATGAAAGCGGCGGGGCTTATTTTGGGCCGCTGTCTCCACTGGATATCGCTTTCAGGGTATCAGCAAGCAGCACCTGGCCGCCGATTTACAACTTCACTCTGGCGGGGTGGGGCGCCGTTGCAGGCTGGTCGCCATTAGCCGGGCGGGCGCTTTCATGGCTGCTTGGCCTGCTTTCGATAGCCATAATCTATCGCCTTGCGCGGGAAATGCTTCCGCAAAAGCCGTGGTTTGCGTTTTTTGCGGCCGTTTTCATGAGCGGCTCAGCCTTCTATTTGTATTACCTGCATGAACTGCGCGGCTATACCTTACATATTTTAATCGGATGCAGCACCGCCACTTTATACTGGCGGGCACTGCGAAAGCCAGGCCGCCATCTCACTTACGGGCTGGCTTTGACGCTGGTATTACTCTTGTACAGCCACCCATTCGGGCAAATATGGTTTGCCGTGCAAGCCGGATTCCACCTGCTGTTTCAGCGGCGACATCCGGGGTGGAAGCGCCTGATCCTTCCGTTTGTGATTGCAGGCTCGATCTACCTTCCGTGGGTGCTGGTGATCCTCAAATATGTTTCACTGGAACTTTCCGCGCCACGCGGGTTGAGCGTAGAAATGATCCTTACAGCAGCGAGCGCCGCTTTCACCAACTGGCTGCTGCTGATCGTCGCCATTCTAAGCACGCTGGCGCTAAGGCGTTGGCGGAAAAAGCCGATACAGTATTTATGGTGGTGGCTGCTCGGGGGGACGGCGATCACGTTGATCATCAATCATTTTGTCCCCTTCCTGTTTCATATTCGTCTGATGATGGCGATTCTGCCGCCGCTCTTGCTGCTGCCAGCGGCAGGGCTTTTAGAACTCAAGCGCTGGCGCTGGTTGCAAGTGACCGTTTGTATTCTGTGGCTAGTGATGGGGATATATCTTTCGAACAATGCCGAATTCGCGCAAAATCTGCCGGGAACCATTCCCTCGATTTCCCGTCCAGGGTTTGAGGCAGCAATTGAGGTGATCAATGAGAGGGCAACGGCAGACGATGCTATACTTTTCCGCCTAGAAGATGCGAGTATCGAGGACTGGTTGAGCGCGCCCTTGCATTATTACTTCTTCGGAACGCCGCTGCATATTTCACTGTTATCAACCGTAGATGAAGAAAATGATGCTTCCTTCGAGCAGCGCCTGAGCAACTTTGTAGGGAATGCGCCGTGGGTATGGGTAGCCGCCGTGCCGGATAAAGCTGCTGGCGAACAAATTACAGCATTGGCTGAATTATTGAACAGCCGCTATATCCGATGCGAAATCCCGGTGGATATGCCCGATATGCGTTTGGAGATGTATGCGCAGCATCAATGCCCATAGCCTTTCGCTAAACGCGTTTCTCGCCCGGTTTCAACGCCATCCCAACTTGAGCGCGGCGCTCATTTTCGCTATGTTAGCAGTTCTGCTAATGTCGCCTTTTTTAGCTGCACCGGATTCCGTAATGTGGCCACGATCCGGGCTGGGCAGCGATCTAGTCACCTATAACTGGACATCAGCGCAATATGTGCGGCAGTCGTTTGCCGACATCCATCAATTTCCCCTGTGGTGGGATACTACGATGGGCGGGATGCCGCTGGTAGGCAACCCATCGGTACGGGCGCTTTATCCCCCGATCTCGCTCGCTATTTTGTTACCGGTATCACTGTTTCAGGGGTTTGCCGGAGTCAATGCGTTCAGCCTATGGATCGCTGGAATTGGCATGTATTTGCTGGTGTGTTGGACGATGCCAACCAGCAGGTATGCCGCATTTCTGGCGGCGGTTATCTTCATGCTTACGCCGCGCATCAGCGCCAATATCGTTGGCGATATGGGGTATACCGCCGGGCTGTGCTGGACGCCGCTCACGCTGGCTTGCATCCGCGTGGCGATTAATAAACGTGCGTTTCAGTGGGCCATCGCGGCGGGGTTATGCTACGGCTTATTATTCACCCTGAACTTCGTTAATTTTCTATATTTAGGGCTGTTCGTCGCGGTTTATGGGTTGCTTCAAGTGGTGAGGCTACGGCATGTCCCGCGTGAGCTGTTGAAATTATCCGGCGTTGGGGCGCTTATGCTGGTTACGCTGATTGGCACTGCCGCTTTCATGCTGTTTCCCCTGCTCACGTTCTTACCTTATCAATCGCGGCAGGCGTTCAGTTTGGCCGATGCAAATTATCTGGCGCTGCCCCTGCCGTTCTTATTTGAGGTACTGCTGCCAAACCCATTCAAATTCCCTGAATGGACATTTTATGTGGGGCTACTTCCCCTCACCTTCGCGTTGTTTTCCTTTCGCACTTCTGCGCGTCGCGAATTCTGGTGGTGGGTTGGCATTCTGCTATTTTCGGTGGTCTTCGCATTAGGAACGACAACGCCGCTTTATGGCCTCATCGTTCAGACGGTGCCGGGCTTCAGCTTGATGCGCGTGCCTTCACGCATGCTGATGTTCGCGGTGATGGCACTGGCCGCTTTGAGCGCACCTGGCATTGATGTGTTAATGAAAAATCGGGCATCAATCTCCAAAGGTTGGATCGGCCTCGCAATTTTGCTAACAGTGGTGACTATTGCCGGGCGATTTTTCATGCGTCGCCCCGAAGAGCTTGATTGGCTGTTGGGATTATTGGCTGGCTTCAGCGTCATTACGGCATGGATCGCCTTAGCCCTTAGGCGGTATCCGCTTAAGCTAATCCTCGCGATTTGCGTTGCCCTCGAATTGCTGCCGCTGGCCGCCTCTTATATGCGAGTGGCAGCATTTGAGGAAATCTTCAAGACGCCGCCGATTGCTGACCGGCTGATTGAAGACAACCAGAATGGAGAACTGTTCAGAATTTTCAGCGTAGAGCGTGAGCTTCCAGACCACATTCTGACCCTGAACCAGTTACAGTCGGTAGATGGCCTGAATTCATTTCAGTTTACGCATTACGCCGACTTCATGCGCGCCGCCAGCGGATGCCCGATAGAAGCAATAACTGCGGCTATCCCTTCCTGTGCCTCGCCGGAAGTACAGGCGGATGCTCAGATTTTGACGCAACCAGACCCGGCGCTGTTAGGCTTATTGAATGTGCGTTATATGCTTGCTTCCTTTGCGCTAGAGAATTTGCCGTCGTCATTACAGATGATCGCACAAGATGGAGATCATCGTCTCTATTTGAATGCTGCCGAATTACCACGCGCATTTGCGACCAATACAAACAACCTGAGCGCTGATGCCCCCGCAACACTGAGCGACTCAGAGATCATTCCAGCGGCGATCCATCAGGCTGGCTACGGCCTATTTGATTTAAGCATCGAGGTACCCGAACCGATGACGCTGGTGATCAGTGAAACCTGGGCGCCGGGCTGGCAAGCTGTGGTAGATGGTCAAGCAGTGCTGGTTGAGCGCGTGAGCGGCGCGCTGCTGGGGATTGAACTGGGGGAAGGGGCGCACCACGTACAGATGTCTTTTGCCCCTCCCACGTTCACAATCGGGATGATGATCAGTTTAGGGACGCTGATTCTGGCGGGGGTGGTCCTTTTCTATGCCAGAAGTGCGCGGAGGGGAAATAGCCGTTAATCCCCGCCAACCGGCGCAAGCTGTTCATCTATAACCGGCGAAATTTCAACCTCAGGCAGCACATTTTCGCTGACCAGCACGCGCTTAAAGGCTGAGATCGCCACCTCGATCATCGTCAAATCGGGCTGGCGAGTGGTCAAATGCTGCATCGCCAGATTGGGGATGATAAGTATCCGGATCAGCCGGTTATCCATGTGCTTCGCGGTAAAGCGGATGATCTCATAAGCGATACCAGCAATCACTGGCACCAGCAAAATGCGCGATGCCAGCAGGATCAAGAATGGAGGCCGCCCCAAAAACGAGAATACCAGTACACTAACCAGCACCACCGTGAGTAAAAATGCAGTTCCGCAGCGGGGATGCTCAATCGGATACTTTGCCACTACTTCAGGCGTCAATTCGGCACCGGCTTCATAAGCATTGATGGTTTTATGCTCGGCACCGTGATAGCCAAACAGACGCTTTACGTCGGGCATCAGGGCAATCAGCGAGATATAGCCGATCAGAATGACGAGGCGAACAACGCCTTCAAGCAAGTTCACCAGAAATGACTTATCATGCAAGCCAAGCAGTGATTCTAAGCCGCTGGCCGCCGCTGTTGGCAGCAAGAAGAACAGCCCGACGCCTAGCGCCAGCGAAAAGCCAAGGGTTGCCCACCCTAACGGGCCGTCAAAAATCTTCGAATCTTCTTCTTCGCCCACCGCAATGTTCGCAGACCACATGAGGGCGCGAGTGCCTAATCCGAGCGCGTCCCACAGGCCAACCATGCCGCGAATAAACGGTGTTCGAGCGATCTTGCCGCGATACAGCGTGGCATTCAGGGGCTGTTCATGAATTGCGATCTTGCCATCAGGCGCGCGCACGGCAATTGCCGCCTTATGCGCGCCGCGCATCATCACACCCTCAATGACCGCCTGCCCGCCGTATGAAAACTGTTTTGGTGCGCTGCTATTCGCCGCCATGCAATAAAATCTCCTCGCCAAAGGCCAGCAATATGCGCTCGCCCGATTGTCCGATACTTACTTCTGATAATTCACCTGTGCTGTCAATCAGCACCGGGTTACCGCCAACCGCGCAGCCGTCGCGGCGATTACATAATGCTCCCGCGAGCATTATGAATTGATGACTGTCTGATATTGCCAACGGCATGATATTACCATACTGATCCGTGATCGTCGCCTGACCGTCAGCAAGAAAACTGATTTCCACCGGCATTTCGGTACGCGCCCAAGCAGCGAGCATTGTAGAGCCATCACCCCGGCGCAATTCCACCACTTGCAAGAGATCGGTCTGGACGATCCGCGCGGTACGAACCCCTTCAAAACGATCAATCACGGCTCGCCATGATTCAAAGGCCGGGCGGCGGGTTTCGTCAGCGCGGATCAGTCCAAAAGCTTCCGCACCCGGCGGCAGCGACCAATCGAAGAATTTGTATACCCCGATTCGGTCAGCACCCGCGGCCAGCCCTAACGCCGCCGCCTGAATCAGAAACGCGCCCTGTTGATCCAGTGTGATCTGATACTGTGGGCGAATCACCGGCCATAACGGATCGAGATTTGGCGAGGCGTTGGTCTCTACAATCCAGAGTTCTTTGTCCTGCATTCCATAGCGCTCAAGCACTACGGCATACTCATGCACAATCGTGTAAATCGTGTCGGTGCGAAAGTAGATATGCAGCGCCAGAGCATCGAAGAAATAGCCGTTTTCGGCGGCGTCTGGCTGCTGACTAAGATATTCCAGCAGGCGATCTGCATACAACCGCCGCCCCACATTCACATCATGCCAGTAGGTCGTTCCCGCTAGAATGATTTCGGCTTCCGAGTTTCCCTGTTTCGCGGCTAAATAAGCCACTTGCAGCAAACGCGCATAATCTTCGAGACTGCCTTCAAATTCGTAGCCGTAGGTGCCAGCGGGTATATCCGGCTCATTCCAGATGATGAACCGGCTCACGTCGCGCGCTGCGTAATATTCGGCAGCTTCACGCATGAATGAGGCCCATAAATTTTCGGGGTCATCTATATCCTGATACAACCCGCGCGGAACGCCAATGCCGGGGGTGCCGTCGGTGGCCCATGCTGGTGTATGTTTGACGATGGCCACGACTTCCCGATCACAGTCCGCCGCCGCTTGCAGCCATTCATCAAGCACATTGAAGGGGTTCCAGTCATCGGGGCCTTCCGGCTGATGCTGCGCCCAGTCAAAAATGATGCGTTCCCA
>JACSRP010000034.1 GCA_014879665.1 Anaerolineae bacterium
AGATAGCCGATGATCATCGTGCGCAAGGCATCAATATCGGGTAGATCGGCGTTCTGACCGGTGACAGGCAAGGTGACTTGGCGATTGGCGGGATCTCGCAGCGCGGCGTCAACAAGCCGAACGGCGCGATCAATATCCAACTGATAACCGCTGCCGCCGGTGCGCAGGGTAAGGGTTTGCAGGTCGTAGCTGGCATCGCCGGGAGAACGGTCATAACGGGCGGCAACATCACTCAGGAAGCCTTCAAGAAGGCGTTCCTGATAATCGGCAGAAAGCTCGATATTCAGGGTCTGCTGATTTTGTTGGCCGGTCAGATAATCAACGAAACGCCCCCAGAAAGAAGCTTCGCTCTGACTGGCGGTGCGGGCGGCGGCAAGCATGGATTCTTGATTGGTGCGAAAACCGACGGCGGCGGGGTCTAGTAAAATCGGGCTGTCGGCATACCAGAGCGTGATTGGTTGGGCGTAGGCCTGTTCCCAGCGGGTGACGGCTTCCACTGCGGAAAGGCCGCCAACATCAACGCCGCCAACCTGCACATCAACGGAAAGCGTGTCAATTTGCTGGCTGAAACGGACGAGTTCAAGCGCGAACAACCCCAGCGCGAGGAAAATGCACAGCCATGATACAAGTGTGAGTATAGGCAGACGCCGCCCACGCCGTTTGGTGCCAAGTCCGGTTAACCCTGTTGCCATAAGAATGCAAGTGACTCGTTTAACAATGAACAGCGAGTCTACAGTTCCCCGTAAGCCACGTCAACGTTGATCGTTAAGCGCTTCTCCTACGAGTATTCTTCCGAGTACGAGAATTTCATATGGGATCAATGTTTCCTACGGTTAGAATGTAGTATACTTGTTGTTGCAAAAACTGTACCTCCAAGGGGAGCCGCTGTGACGCCCTCATCCAACTTTTCTAACATGTTGGTCGTTTCCCCCGGTAATCTTATCTATTACCTTGCGGTGTTCGCGATTTCGCTGGCCGCACTGTTCATGTCGCTAGGCATACGAAAACGCGGGCGCGTTGGCCAGATTTACACAACGGCGACCGTGGGCACTGTGATCGCGTGGACGCTGCTGATGCTGAGCGCCCTGTTTTCGCTGGTGAGCAACACCTCACCGGATGCGATTTTGCCGCCGATTGACCGTCTAGTACAAACGCTGGTCATTTTGCTGTTGGGATGGGCCTTTCTAACCGCAGATCATGAGCGATTCGGGCGCGCTGGCCCGGCACTTCTGCTCATTTTGATGGCATGGGCGGCGATTGGCTACATCGTTACCGGCATTGAGTGGGCGTCGGCTTACAGCACACAAGATTTCAATTCCTTCACCTACGGTTCAACCTGGACGCTGATTCCACTGCTGGCGTGTTTGTTTGGCGGCGGCATTTGCCTCGTCTTCTTCCGGAAGATCAAGGATGCGCCCTTAAAGCTGGTGTTCTTCGGCGTATTGATCATCGGGTATGCAGGTACGTTGATGACCACGTCACAGGGCACGCTGGAGGGCGATTATTCCGGTATTCAGCGGATTGCTTTCCTCGCCGCGATGCTGCTGACGCTAGGGATAATTTACCGTCAGGTGCTTGATACGTTTGAAATGCCGGCGCAAAAAGATGCGCAAAATCCCATTTCGCAGCAATCGCGGCCTGTGGCTACGATTCCGGATGCTTCAACGCTGCAACCGCTGCCGATTGTGCCGCCAGTTGTTTCGGAGCGCGAGTCTGCACAATTGATGAAAGCGCTGGGGATTATGCTGGAGAAGGCGTCTCCAGATGCGATTCCAGAGCGTATTGTTCAGGCTACGCTGAACACCCTCAAAGCGGAAATTGGCGCGCTGTTGAGTTTGCAAGATAGCAGCTATGCTGAGATTTTTGTTGGCTATGACCGCACGATGAATCGCAGCATCAAGGCGATTTCAGTGAATATGGAGCGCCAACCGACGCTGCAAAATGCGGTTGAGCGGCGGCTGCAGCGCCCGCTTTTTCCGGATCGCAATGCTGAAGAACTGCCTGATCTGTATTCGCGCCTCGATATTGAGTCGGTAGGGCCGACGTATTTTCAGCCACTGGTGAGCGATGGAGAACTGCTGGCGATACTGATGGTGGGGCTGCCCTATACGGCGCGGGAACTAACCGATCAGGAGCAGGAACTGCTGAAGGGGATCGGGATCATCGCCGCCAATTTGCTGGGATTAAGTTTCTCGGCGAAAAAGGCGCGTATGAACGCGGAAAGCCGCACTATTGAAGCGATGATGGCGGGCCGCCCGGTTGAAGAATTGGGTGATGACAGCGCGCTGACTCTGTGGAATGAGATGCGCGGCGAGCTAACGGCGGCTCATGACCAGATCGGACAGCTTCAAGGGCATGTGACATCGCTCAAGATCCAACTTGATGATGAGCGCAGCCGGCTGGCAAAATCGCTTGGCGATACACAGGAAAGCCTCTCTATTTCGCAGCGGATTGTGACCCTGAATCAGGCGCATCAAAAGCTGATTGACGAACGCGACCAACTGGCAACGCGGCTGCGCGAAGTTGAGGCGGCGATTTCGAGCACGCCGGGGAATGAAACGACTGACGTGCTGCGTTCGCTAATTGACGTGCTGCGCCGTGAAAAGGATGACCTAAACGGCCAGCGCGATCGACTGCGGGCGGAGTTGAATGAACTGCGGCGTTCCAGCGGCGATTGGATGCCGGAGAGCGTGAACGAGATGGTTGAGCGCATGGGCGAAGAAAAAGCGGTAGCCGAACGCCAGCGCGATGAATTGAACGAAAAATTGAACGAACTGGAGACCCGTCTTTCGTTGATGGGGATCGCGGTTGTTGCGGGAAGCACCCCTGATGAGGTTGTGCAGCGGGAAACAGATCGTGAGAAAATTATACAGGCGCTGCAAAGCGAAGTAGCAAATATCGCGGCAGACCGCGAGGCGGTGAACAAGCAGAAGGATCGCTTGCGCTCAGAGCGGGATGAACTGCTGCGCCGTCAGGAAGAGATGCGTTCGGTACAGGCACGGGTGCTGGCAGAGAACGCCGCGTATGAGCAGGAATTGACGGAAGCGCATGCCGATCTTCAGGATGTGCGGCGCGAATTGCAGACGCTTGCTGATCAGAAATCAACGCTGACGCAAGATCGTGACCGGCTGACGGCGGAGCGACAAGCGTTAGAAACTGACCGCGATCAACTGATGGCACGAATTGAAGGCGATCGCAGTCGTTTACAACAGCTTGGCGTAGATGGTGTGGGCGCGCTAACCCGCATGATCGAAGAACTGACGGCACAGCGCGGCACAGTTGAGCGCGAATTGAATGAAACCAAGAGCCAGCTGGCAGCAGTTGAAGATAAATTACAGGTTGTAGAAATTCGGGCGGCATCGCTACAGCCGCAGGTGGTCTATCGCCCGGATAACCCCGATGCGCTGGTGGGTATGGTGCAAGAATTACGCACACCGATGACTTCGATTGTGGGTTACGTCGATCTGCTGCTGAATGAATCGGCGGGTATTCTGGGCGAAATGCAGCGTAAGTTCTTGCAGCGCGTTTCGGCAAATGTGCATCGGCTGTCTACGATGATGGAAGATCTGATTGAGCTATCGTATCTGGACGCGGGCAAGGTGTCGCTAAAGCCAGAGGCGATTGACTTGATTGAGGTGCTGGAAGATGCGATTACGAATGCTTCCGCGCCGCTGCGAGAAAAAGGGCTGACGGTTCATTTACAACTGGACGATGATGCCCCGCTGGTGTGCGCTGATCGTGAAGCGATGACCAAGATCATCGGCCAACTGCTGACTAATGCGTATCTGGCTTCGCCGCCGGGAACCGAGATTTTTGTGAGCGCGCGGCGCGAAACGCTGTCACGACAAGTGAGCGGCGTGACGCAATCTTATGATGTGCTGCATATCAGTTTTGAAGACCGCGGCGGCGGCATCACACTTGAAGACCAACCGCGCGTATTCGCCCGCAAATATAAAGCCGAGAACCCGTTGATTCAGGGGCTTGGCGATACTGGCGTGGGCATGGCAATTGCTAAGGCGCTGATCGAAGCGCAAAACGGCGAAATCTGGGTTGATTCGCAGCCCGGCGCTGGCGCATCGTTCAACTTTGTTCTACCTGCAGAAATTGACACCGTACTGGAGCCATAAATGCGCCGTGATATTGGTAACGAAGTCGTCGTCGCTATCGTCGCGGTACTGGTGCTGGCGTTTGCCCTTATCTTCGGCGTTATCCTCTCGTTATCTAGTTCCGGCAGCCGGGGCGCGGTGTTAGCGCCGACGACGGTTGTGGAAGAACCTACCCATGAGGTTACGCTTGAGGGCGTGACTGCCGGGCAAAGTACCCCGGAGATTGACGCTGGCAGTACGAATACGGCCGTTGCACAGACGCTGCAAGTGGGCACTCAAATTGTGCAGCTGCTCACCGCCAGCGCGCAGCCAGAAGCAGCGACGCTGACCCCTGAAAATACGATGCCTCCAACGAGGGTGCCGACGATAGAGGCCACAGAAACGCCTGCAAATACGATCCCCCCGACGATAACCGGACGGCCTACGCAGGTAGATTCGACGCCAAGCGCCGTTCCAACAGACGAAGACACCGAAACCGCGACGCGAGAACCGGCCACTGAAACGCCAGATATTGCACAAACGCTGCAGAGCGGCACACAGATAGTGCAGCTGTTGACTGCCAGCGCCGAGGCATCTACGACGCCGGACTATGCAACGACGGCTACAGCGGCTGCCGGAGCGGTTTTATCATTAGAGCTGACCGCAACACGCCCATTGGCACAGGACTTTGCCCGAACGGCTACGTCTATTGCGGCTGGTTTAGGGCAAACCGTCCAGCCAGTAAGCACTGAAATTCCAACAGAGACAAACACTAACACGCCGCGTCCAACGAATACGCCGGAGCCGACGAGTACCAACACGCCGCGTCCGACGGACACGCCGGAGCCGACGAATACCAACACGCCGCGTCCGACGAACACGCCGGAGCCGACGAATACCAATACGCCGCGTCCAACGGATACGCGGGAGCCGACGAATACCAATACGCCGCG
>JACSRP010000097.1 GCA_014879665.1 Anaerolineae bacterium
GCGCGCAGGAAGTGATCACCGGCGATGAGATGTTCAGCATACGGGTGCAGATGCCACATAACCCGAATGCGCGAAAACCCGCATGGCAGAACAGCTTTGATGAGCAGCGCAGCTTTGACGAAAATGTGCGCCCGCTGCTCAATATTGGCGTCATTATTCTATCGCTGGCTATTGGTCTGGGTGGGCTGCTGTTCATCATCGCCCGCTACCTGACGGCGGGGCGCGATCCGGTGCTGGTGGCTACGCCCGAATATCTTTCAGAACCGCCCGGTAACTTGCCGCCAGCGGTTGTTGGGGGGCTGGTAGACGAAACGGTAGATTTACACGATATCATGTCAACGCTGCTCGATCTGGCGGTGCGCGGATACCTTGTGATTGAAGAAAATCATGTGTCGGGGCCGTATGGCATTGGCACGTCGAGTGAGTTTGTATATAAGCGCACAGACAAGGATATGAGCGGCACGCGCCCGTATGAACGTATGATGCTGGAGAAGATATTCCCCGGAAGTGCGATGGAGCGCAGCCTTGAGTCGATGCGGAATGTGTTCTATTCTGTGATCCCAACGCTGCAATCGCAGGTTTATGACGAAATGGTCAGGGAAGGGTTTTTTAACAAAAGCCCGAATGAGACGCGGCAAATGTGGGCGGGACTTGGCGGCCTGCTGCTGATTGCTAGTATTGTGGTCGGTGTGATTCTGGTGTTTCTGGCGGATATTCCAGTGGACGGCATTTTATGTGTGCCGGTGGCGCTGGGCATCGTTGGCTTTGCGGCGCTGCTGGCGGCGAAAGGCATGCCGGTCAAGACTTTGAAAGGCGCGGAAGAAAGCGCGAAGTGGCGGGCATTTGAGCAGTATTTACGGAATTTGCAGCGGTATGATGGTGTGCAGGCAGCAGCCAGCCAATTTGACCGCTATATGCCTTACTCGGTTGCTTTCGGAATGTCGCGCAGTTGGATGCGGCAGTTCGAAGCGCAGCCGGATGTTTATATCCCTTCGCCGATATGGTTTTTCCCCACCTATCGCGGCGGGCGCTGGTCGGGCGGGTACACTCCGGGAACCCCGCTGCCTTCTGGTGGAATGCCCGGCGAGTTAGCGCGAGCTGGCGGCGGCGGCCTTGAAGATCTATCTCAAGGGTTGGGCCAGAGTTTGGAGTCGCTTTCGAGCGGATTAACGACCATGCTGGAAACTGCCAGCCGGGTATTGACCAGCACACCGCAGCCTAAAAACACAGGCAGCGGCTCATGGAGCAGTGGTGGCGGCGGTTTTAGCGGCGGTGGTTTTAGTGGTGGCGGCGGCAGCGGCGGCGGTGGCCGCGGTTTTGGCTGATAAAGGATTTAGCGCATGAATAGTCGTCTGGTTGGAATTGTCTTGATTGTAATAGGGCTGGTGCTGGCGGTGCTGGCTGGCATCTGGTTGATGACACAGGTTAACGCGGGGATGACGATTGGCGCTGCGACCCTGGGCGCGGCCATCGCCTTTATTCCGGTTGCCCTGCTTGAGGGCTTTGGCCTTTATCTGGTGGTTAAGGGCGGCGCCGAGCAGAAACAAATGGGCGAAATGCAGAAGCAGCGCCAACTGCTGGATATTGTGAAGAGCCGGGGGCAGGTGGATATTAACAATCTGGCGCTGGAGATGGCGCTGCCTGTGGCGCAGATTCAAAATATGATCCACCAATTAGTGGGGCTGCAAGTGTTTAGTGGCTATATAAACTGGGACGGTGGTATTCTGTATTCGGAAGATGCGAGTAAGTTAAGGGAACTTGATAAGTGTAAGAACTGCGGCGGCGAGATCACGCTTGCAGGGAAGGGCGTTGTTCGCTGCCGCTTCTGCGGAACCGAGTATTTTCTTTCTTAAACCAGCACTTTTGCTTGCACGATAAGGAGCAGGAAAATGTCGGAAATTTATGAACAGATTGTTTCGCAACGGGGCGCATTTGAGCGTTTATTGTCGCGGATTCCGGGCTTTCGCGGCTATATAGATAAGGCAACCCGCCGCACAGCCGATCGTATGGTTCGGGACTATGTGGCCGGGGTGCTAACGCAGAAGATCAACCGGCTGGCGGCGTTGGAAGTTTCACTGTTGGATACTGACGGGGGATTGCAATATATGAGCGAAACCCGCAGCGCAAAGGACAAACTTCAAACCTTTCGTGATAGGGTTCGTGCTGCTGCGCCAGGATACTCCGGATTTATGGAATCGGTCAAGGTAGATGAAGAGGCGCTGGATCGGCTGTATAACTTTGATGAAGCGCAAATTCGCTACGCTGATCAATTTGATGCCACGCTGGATACGTTGGAGACAGCAATTTCCAGCGGCGAGGCGGTCAAGGATGCCATTCGTGCGTTAGATATGCTGACACGCGAAGCTAACGAGGCATTTTCGATGCGTGAGGATGTGTTGACGAACCTCAGTAAATCCGTCCAATAAACCGGACGATGTCATTGTTAATCAGGAGAGCAGACTATGCCACGCATTATTGATGTTGTTGATCATACTATCGTCTCTGAAGACGAGCTTACTTATCGCGCGCCACAGGAAGGCGGCGGCGATTTTCGGATGGGTTCACAGGTAATCGTGAACGAAAGTCAGGCAGCGGTATTCGTGCGCAGCGGTGAAGTGCTGGATGCTTTAGGCCCGGGACGGCATACCCTTTCGACGGCTAACTTGCCCATTCTTTCTGGCTTGATCGGGTTGGCGACCAGCGGACGCACGCCTTTTACGGCCGATCTATACTTCGTGAACCTGAAAGATATGCCGCAAGCGCCATGGGGTACCAACCCGCCGATTGTGATGGAGACGCCGGATAGAGGCGTTGGCGTGGTGCTTTTGATCACCCATGGCGTGATTGACATTGGTGTAGATGATCCGGTGCGTTTTGTGAAGCAGTATGCAGTTGGCCGCCCGGTGCTTCGTTTGCGCGATATTAAAGATCGTATTCAGAGTATGCTGCTCGGGGAAATTAGCGAACTGATACTCAAGTCTGGCGCGCAAAGTGTGCCGGATGCCAACCGCCTGCTGGGCGACCTTGAAGGCGCGATGTTGGCGAAACTGAATGATAAGTTTCAGGCGATTGGGATGCGGATTAAAGCGTTCGAATCGAATCCTTTCACAGCTAAAGATGTTACTGTGGAAGAACTACGCAATTACGTTAATCTCGATACCTATGAGCGCTTGCAGCGGCTGAATATTGCCCAGACCGCCGCCGGAAACCCCGGTGCTGCCGGTACGCTGGCGGGCGCGGGCATAGGGTTGGGCGTTGGACAGAGTCTCGGCGCGGCCATGAACCCGGATATGACGGAAATGCAGCGGCAGATGGCACAGCAGCAAATGATGATGCAGCAGATGATGATGAATATGATGAATAAGCAGGCAGGCGGCGATGCGGCACCGGCGCCTGTTCCGCAGGCGGCTTCGGCTCCGGCGAATCCGCAAACCAAAGAGGAAATTCAGGCGCTGCTGGATGCTCTGGATGCGAGACTGGTTTCCGGCGAGCTTTCAGAAGCGGCCTACACCAAACTCAGCGAAAAGTGGCAGAAGCGGCTGGAAGAATTAGGCTGATTAAGAAATAAAGCGCCTCAATGCAGGCGCTTTATTTTTATGCCGGTAATTTCGCATAGTCACAATCAGGATTAAGGGAGCGTCACTATCCCGACAATCAACTCGTCATCCGCTGACCCGTCAATCGTCAGCCGTTCTCCTGTCTCCGGATTATAAAATCCCACGTACAAGGTGTATTCGCCGGGTTCTATCCCTTCGAGAGGGATGGTGTAGGCATCCCTGTACAGACTACCAATTGTCCATGCGACGGTATTTGCATGACCCTCTTGCATGAACTGGTCATCCTGAGATATGGGCGCTGATGAAGCATCGTGCCGTAGATGCAAAAATACTTTGAGCGGGGTATCAGAATGGCCGAGGGCGCGCCACACGAGTTGAAGGACGAGCTGATTATCGGGGTAGGGCGGTGCGTCAAGAAGGCCGCCTACAAGCTCTGCGATATTTCCGAACTGCGCTGGTATGCTCCCGATCAGGTTATCTGTTTCCCACGTATGAAACTGATTTACGGGTAACCCTTCAAGGCCGGTTTGCCGCAAGTTTTGAGCATTGGCTAACAGATAGTCGCGCGGGACGCTGGCATTCACCCATCCGCCCTGCGGGTTTGCGACCAACCAGATATTTACGCCAGAACTCAGGCGTTCCCGCAATATTGATTCGATTTCTTCTCTTGATTGTTCAGGGTTTGCAGGCAGATACAACTCTTCGGCTGAAACTCCCGACTCGCGTAGATAAAATGTGAGCGCGGGATCGGCAGAGGTGTTCACAATGCTGTCTTCGGACTGTACGCGCAAATTGAGGAAGGCGGCTAATTCGCGCCAGTGGGGCGATTTTGCATAACTATCATTGAAATAATAGTTGAACAAGCTCACGAGC
The DNA here is from genome assembly GCA_014879665.1 of Anaerolineae bacterium. Lineage (GTDB taxonomy): Bacteria > Chloroflexota > Anaerolineae > Aggregatilineales > Phototrophicaceae > Flexifilum. The sequence goes on from JACSRP010000097.1 coordinate 4,431, forward strand.
AGCAGCGAGGCGAAAAGAAACGAGAGGCCGGCGGCAGCGACCTGTAAGATTTTGTTCTTACTGTGCCAGATTGTATAGATGCCCCCGCTGATAAGTACGAAATAGACCGTTGAGGCTGCCAGCACGTAACGCGGCACAAACACATTTAGCCGTGTTGAGACAATGCCGAGCAAGACCAGCGGAATGATGCCCCAGAGTACGCACAATAACGCTGCTTTACGGTTGATGCGAGTGAGCGTATAAAGCCCGATAGCCATCAAGGCCAGCGCAACCCCGATAGCCAGCCAGAGCAGCTCAGTATTTATCGAACTTCCGTAAGTAAGAATAGGGATGAAGGCCGTGATATATTCGGAAATATCAATACGCCCGGCTGTTCCGGCATAACTGCCGCCCGATAGTAATTCGGGATTCAAGAACCACGGCGCGAGGATCAATCCCAGAATGATCTGCGAGATGAACCAGTGAAGCAGCAGTTTTTTGGAACGCCAATAGATGATGATCACGTAGAGATTGAGAATCGCCACGAAAAAAAGCTGCAAATAGTATAGGTAACAGGCGACAGCAGTTGCAGCGATAAACAGCGCCCAATCTATTCGTCGTCGTCGCTCCAGCGCCACCAGTCCAAGCCATAATGAAATGGCTGCGGCAGCGGCCCAGATCGGGTAATTGCGCGCGTCTTGCGCATGCCACAAAATGGCGGGGGATACGGCAAAGAGCGCGGCGGCGGTATAGCCAATGGCGCGATTGCCTAGCCTTTTCCCGATTGCATATAACGCTGGAATGCCGAGTAAATTTAGGAATGCAGGCAGGAATCGAACGATATATTCTTGTGTGCCGGCGATTTGACCGAAGAAGTAATACAGCGCATAGGCCAGCGGCGGCTGTGGGTCTATGGTGAGTATTGAGGCTAAAGTCTGCTGAAGCGGCTCGCGCATCCAGTGAATGACGGTGAAGGCTTCGTCTCCGCGCAGGGATGCTTGATTCAACTGAAACAGCCGCAGCGCGAAACCTAAAAGTATCAGCGCCAGCAGAATCATCCAGTGTTGATACTGCCGCGACATCGCCTTAGCCTGCGAGATTAGCCTGTTCAAAAGCTTCGATTTGTTCTTGCGTCAGGCCGGTTAATTTCTGTTTGGTAATATCTTTCATGTAATCTTTGAGGCTCTGTGCCATTTTGGGGTTTGCGTGAAGGATAGGCACCGGTGAATCGGTGACCTGAATTTGCACGCGCGGATCAACAAAGACGATTAGCGGCTGCACGGTCACATCAGGCGCGATATCGGCCAGTATTTTCTGCACTCTTTCGGCGGCACGCTCGGCATCCCGGGTTGGATCGCCAATCATATCCATCCGTAAAAGACCCAAAAGTCTGCCGATCAACGATTTATTGGTCACCCATTTCGTCCCATTGACGGTATAGCTGCCGTCTTGAAAACGAGTGGTCATGGCGAATACACCCTGCGGCGTGAACAGCACATGGCGGGCAGGGAAGAAGAAGTAATTGTAGAGCACACTTTTGTTGGAAATACCTTTCAAGCCCGCTTCGATCACCGTTTCGGGACGCGGTTCGCGCACCCATAGATTCGACATGCGTACTGAAAGGATGATCAACACATAAGCCAACGGCAGCACCAAAAACGGCACGATCAGCCCGACCAACAGGTTATCCGAACTGGGTACAGCGGTCTCCTGATTCATCAGAAGGAGACCTCCAATGGGGATCAGGAAACTTGCGAAAAAGCCGTATTGAGCGATCTGGCGGTTGCGTTTTGCCAGTTTTGTATTGGTAACGACGCGCATGAAGCCAAATCCATTTCAGGTTGAAGGTACAAAGTAAGAGAGATTTCCGCCGTAGAAGACTTCAGCGCAAACCAGATCGTTATAGCGTTCTGTCGGAAGGATGCGCCATTGGCGCGGCATGCCGAAGGCTATTCCGACCAGCGCGCGATCAAGATCTTCGGCTGCCGGGCGAATACAATGGGTGACGGCGATATTGAGTCGTTGGGTCAGGATACTGCTGTAGGGTGTGTAGAAAAGGATATCATACAGCGTGCCGCGCCGGGCATAGTTCTGAGGCACGGCTGGCGACTGCCACGTAGGCACTTCGCGGCAGTGCAGGTTAATGAAATTCTGGAAGCTGATCACTTCGTCGCCGGTATCATAGAGCGCAGAAGCGCAGTCCGGATAGGCGACCATATAGGAAATATCTGCCGCGCTGCCGCCTACTGTCTGGGTAATTACATTTGCGCCAGAGGCAGGCGCTGCGTTCGCAGCGGGGGCAGGGGTAGTGCCAGAGGTGACTTCTACGGTGATGCGCGCGCGCCCATTCATATTGATATTCACGGGTGCCGAGCCATCTGCCGGGCCAAGTACGCTGGCTGAGCCAAGGTTGTTGACATCGAAACGGCCACCGGCTGCCCATGCCCAGTAGGTGAGGACTGAAGTGCCGGAAGTGTCCGCCAGAAACTCAAAGTTAACCGGTAAATAAAAACCCACCCAGACCACTGGCTGGGTTATGGTTACAGCGGGGTCAAATACCGCAGTGAACGTTCCTGATTGGGTGATGTCTACGGTAGTGCGCCCGGCCACTGTTGCATCTGCAGGGGAACCGCCGTTAGCATCCTGATAGATGACCACATCAATTGAAGAACCCGGCACCGGCGTTTGGACGGCAATGGATGCCCGATCAATGACTGCGGGTGTTGCTATGCCGGCTGCCGCCAGATCAAAGCCGTTTAAAATCATGGAGGGTTCGCCAGAGATGAACCACACCGCGTTTTGATCGTTTCCGTTGATTGACAGCACCTGTTCGCCTGCCGAAACCGAAAGCGGCAGCAGCACTATGCCGAGCAGCAAACCGATAAACGCAAATTTTTTCATCATTGCAAACATCCTTCAGGACGCAGCTACCTAGCAATCACCGCGTATTGTAGGGAGAAACCGTGGGATGGTCAACAATGAGATACCTACGATGGGATTGTATTGGTCGCTGGCGAGCCTATAATCATGCGCTGTCGAGGAGTAGTTTTACGCATGAATGAATTTGCCCTCTTAGCAATTGTGCTGGTATTGGCGCTGGGCGCATACTGGTCACTGGTCATTTTCCCGCGTCAGCGCGAGTTCCAGAAGCAGCAAAAATCGGTACGCGCGCTGCAAACCGGCGATGAATTCATCACTTTTGGCGGTATTATCGGCAAGGTGCAGGATATTGATGCTGATAACGGCATCGCCTTCGTCGAGATTGCTGACGGCGTGACCGTGCGTATGCTGACTGCGGCGCTAACCCGACCTTATGATCCTGAAGAAATTGCCGAATCCGCGCAGCGCGCCCTTGGAAATACAGCGCCAGAGCGCCCGGAAGCCTGATCGCAGCAACCGAATCTTTTAAGCCTGAGTGAGTATGCCCATGCGTCGAAACCGGATATGGCTCGTTATTATTGTTGCACTTGCAGTGATCGCCCTGTGGGTCAGTTTGCCGGATAATGCCGGTATTGTCATTGATAGTGACGGAGACGGCACGCCAGAGATTGATTTTAGCCTTCGCCAGAGTCTTGGACTCGATCTGGTTGGTGGACTGCGCGTGCTGCTCGCTGCGCGCCTTCCCGAAGGCTCCTTTACGGCTGGAGATTTACAGCAGGCGGCTAACAACGTTGCCCGCCGTGTAAATGGGCTGGGGGTGACTGAAGCGACGGTGCAGGTACAGGGGAGCAATCGCATCCTCGTGGAGCTTCCGGGCGTAACCGACCCACAGCAGGCAGTGGATACCATTCAAGCGACTGCGCTGCTTGAATTTGTGGACTTTTCAGGGCTTGGTGCGGGGGCAGCTGATTTTGACGGCAGGAAAATTTTGACCAGCCGCCAGCTTGAAATCGCGGCCGATAATGGCGTTCAACCGGAAGGATCGGTAAGCCCGAGAACCGGCCAACCGTTTGTGACGGTGATGGACGGGGGCGGGCTGCAGGCCGCCAGCCCGCAGTATCAAAACGGTGAATGGTTTATCAGCTTTGAGTTGACGCCGGAAGGCGCCGCCATATTTGGCCCTTATACTGCCGCTAACGTGGGGCAGCCCATGGCGATTGTGCTGGATGGCACCGTGCTTTCGGCGCCAGTGATCAATGCGCAGCTGACGGATGGCGGCATTATTCAGGGCAGATTTACTGAACAGGAAGCGCAGCAGTTGGCGCTGCAACTGCGCTCTGGCGCGCTGCCCATTCCCTTGACGGTTGAAAGCGCAGAGACGGTGGGGGCAACGCTGGGACAGCAGTCCATCAATCTGAGTATTCGCGCCGGAATCATCGGCATCGTGATTGTGCTGCTGTTCATGCTGATTTATTACCGCGTGCCCGGTATCGCGGCTGATCTGGCGCTGCTGGTTTTTATTATCCTCAATCTGGCGCTATTTAAGTTGATCCCGATAACGCTAACGCTGCCAGCGATTACAGGGTTCCTCATTTCTGTAGGCACAGCAGTAGATGGCAACGTGCTTATTTTCGAGCGTATCAAAGAGGAATTAAGGGCAGGCAAACCCCTGAATGACGCGGTAGAGGCTGGCTTTGACCGGGCGTGGCGTTCCATTCGCGATTCTAACCTGTCTACTATCATCATCTGTGCCGTTTTATTCTTGTTCGGGCAAACACCCGGCGCGAGCGTGGTCAGCGGTTTTGCTATAACGCTGGCGCTCGGTTTAGTCGTCAATCTTTTCACGGCGGTGCTGGTCACCGGAACCTTTTTGCGCGTCATTGTCGCTATTTTTCATCAGCCTCTGACCCGGCGTGCATGGTTGTTAGGAGCGTAATTTCACATGTTTGTCTTTCGCTTCGTTCAGCATAGGCGGGTTTACTACATCATCTCGGGCATCGTCATTGCGATTGGTATCGCGGCAATGGTGCTTTCGCTTTCGAGAATTGGCACTATCTTTCCGCTGGGCATTGATTTCGTCGGTGGAAGTATCTTTGAACTGCAATTCACCGGACCGGGCGCGACGGAAGATGCAATCCGCGATATCTTTGCGGCGAACGACGCTCCAAATACCAGCGTTCAGAGTGTTGGCAGCCTCGATGATCACCGGTGGTCAGTGCGTACATCCTTTCAAGATGTGGCAACCACGGAACGAATTAAGGCCGATCTTGCCTTGCTTGCGCCATTGGATACAAATTCAGTTCGGGTAGAGTCAATTTCGGCTTCCGTGGGCGCGGAAGCCTCGCGCGCGGCGGTATTTGCGGTGCTGGTGGCAACCGTCGTGGTCATGGGCTATATCGTGCTGGCGTTTCGCTCGGTGCCGAATGCCATTCGCTACGGCGCATGTGCCATTTTCGCTATGCTGCACGACGTGCTTATTGTTTGCGGTATAGCGGCTGTGCTTGGGCTGCTGTTTGGCTGGGAAGTAGATGCGCTGTTCCTAACAGCAGTGCTGACGGTGGTTGGCTTTTCGGTGCAGGATACGATTGTTGTGTTTGACCGTATTCGCGAGAATATTCCCCGCAGGCTTGGCGAACCCTACGAAACTATCGTCAATCGCAGCGTGATCGAGACATTACATCGCTCGTTGGCGACTCAGCTTAATGCCTTCTTTATTATGATCGCCATCCTGCTTTTCGGCGGCGATTCGGTACGCCCGTTCATCACTGTACTTTTTGTCGGGCTTCTTTCCGGAACTTATTCATCTATCTTTATCGCTGTGCCGCTGCTGGTGTCATGGGAGAAGGGCAACCTGCCGTTCATTGGCCGCCGCACGCCACCTTCACCGCCGCCAAAGGCGCAGACGAGCGAGATCTAAATGCGCGCTTTTGTGGTTGATAAGGGCATTGCAGGGCTGCAAGAACGCCCGATACCGGAACCTGCTGATGGTGAGGCGCTGCTGCGTATTCGCCGCGCTGGAATTTGCAATACCGATCTGGAAATTATCCGCGGCTATATGCAATTTTCCGGCGTTCTAGGCCACGAATTTGTGGCGGAGGTCGTCGCCTGCCCATCAGACACGCGCTGGCTGGGAAAGCGTGTTGTAGGGGAAATCAATGTACCCTGCGATAACTGCGATTTTTGTAGCCGCGGCATTCCAAGCCATTGTCGTAATCGCACTACTGTTGGTATTGATCGGCACGATGGCGCATTTGCTGACTACATGACTCTTCTCACAAAGTGCCTGCATCTTGTGCCTGATAGCATAAGTGATGATGAAGCGGTGTTTGTAGAGCCGCTTGCCGCCGCGCTGCAAGTGACCGAATTGGAACCGGTTCATCCCGATTCTGAAGTCGTCCTAGTAGGCGCAGGGAAGCTTGGCATTTTGACCGCGCAGGTATTGCAATTGACCGGTGCGAATCTTCGTGTTGTCATTCGCAGCTATAGGCCGGTTCCGATGCTTGAGAAATTAGGCTTAGCGTGGGCAAGGCTAGAAGATTTACCGCGTAAGCAGGCGGATGTCGTGGTTGAGTGTACCGGTAATGAATCGGGCTTTAACGCGGCATTGGAACTGGTGAAGCCGCGCGGAAGTATCGTGCTAAAAAGCACTTATGTGGGCAGCCCTAACGTGAATTTGACGAAGGTGGTGGTAGATGAGATTCGCCTCATTGGCAACCGCTGTGGCCCTTTTGACAGCGCACTTAAGCTGCTGGAATCGGGCAAAGTGAACGTGCTTCCGCTGATTGATTCGCGTTATTCACTTGATGATGTATCACCGGCACTTGAACGCGCCGCAGCACCGGGCGCGCTTAAAGTGCTGTTAGAGGTCTGATTTCGGGGTTGGCTAGCGGCAGGGTGAGGAAGAAAGTTGTGCCTAGCCCCACCTCGCTATCCAGCCAGATTAAACCGCCGTGGCCTTCAATAATATGTTTGGCGATCACCAGCCCTAGCCCTGTTCCCGTTGTAAAGTTAGCGGTATCTGATCCCCGAAAGAATTTCTGGAACATGGATCGCTGATTTTCTTTGGAGATTCCATAGCCCGTATCTTCAACCGCAATTTCAACCATTTGCAGGTCTGATTCGTCAACCAACTCGGTACGCAGCGCGACCTGACCATTATCGCGATTGTACTTTATGGCATTTGTCAGCAGATTTAAGATTACCTGTTTAATTTTCCCGCGATCTCCGGCCACTTCAACTTCACGCGCATCTTTCAGGAATGTAATGTCATGTTCAGCGGCTTGCGGCTGTACGATCTCAATACATTCATGAAGCAGTCGGCTTAATTCAAATGGACGAATATCCAGTTTTGCCCGTCCGGATTCAAATCGCGCCAGATCGAGATATTCATTGGTGAGCTGGATCAGCCGCTCAGTTTCTCCTTGCATGGTGGTAATAATTTCTGAACTTCGGTGGCCGGGAAGGTCTGACCGCAGGAGCAGGGTGGTGCTGGTTTTTAACGCCAGCAGCGGCGTGCGAAGTTCATGTACCATTTCCGACATAAAATCGCTTTGCTGAAAAAGCTTTGCATTTTCGATAGCAATAGCCGCCTGCCCGGCCAGAATGGTCAGCGTTTTGATGTCATCGCTGTTAAAGCGTTCTCCGGCTACTTTATTGACGGCTTCAAGCGCGCCGACGACTTTTGATCGTGCCTTAAGCGGTACGGCTAGCAGGTTACGGGTGCGAAACTCAAGCTGCTCGTCCACCGTTTTGAAAAAACTAGGCTCGCGGCTGGTATCCTGAATGACTCTTGCCTCACCGTGAGTAACAACCCAACCGGCGATGCTGCCTTCTAAGGGGACGATGATATTATCGGTTTCCGATGGCGCCATGTTGGATGCAAGCTCAAATCGAAGTTCGCCAGAGATGTCATCAAGCAGCAGGATTGAGGATGCTTCGCTGTCCGTTAGCTCGGTTGCTGCTGAAACGATCTGTTTTAGTAAGCTTGTCAAATCCAGGGTTGAATTGAGCTGCTGGCTAATTTCAATCAGGCGTTCATACCGCACCAGCAGCTTTTGTACGACATCAGGCGAACTAACACTCATGAAAACTCCGTAAAGTATCGGGTTAACCCTAATTTGCGGGAATTTCTCCCGCGGGCATACGAATGCGCGCGGCAATTTCATCGGAAAGTTTGATCATCTGCGATGAGGCAATTGCCGTCGTCTGGTAGGTTACAATCGGTATGTGCTGCTGTTGAGCGTGCAGAGCCAGCTCGGAAGCTAACGCGATGATGGCGCGGATTTCGTGCCCCAGCGTTTGCTCAACCTCGCTCCATGAAGGCGGAGTGCTAGATGCCGCACGGTTGACGACGACAACATGTGTTTTGCTGGCGTCCGTCCTACTTTTATCCAGCTCAAACAGCAGTTCCCGGGCCATGTTCAGCGTGACAGCAATTGGATCGATCACCACGATCAGATGATCCATTTCCTGTTGAACACGGGAAATTAACGGCGAAAGCCCACTGCCAAGATCGACGACCACTGGCTTGCCCATGGTGCGCAGCGTTCTAATCAGCGTTAATACTGCTTCAGGTGAGTATTGGATCGCCGCATCTTTTGGCTGTGGGGATGAGAGTAGTGTGCGCAATCCCGATGAATGAACCGCGATTTCACTCTCGATCAGTTTTGGGCGAATTTCTTCGACTGGTTTACTGAGTATGTTCGCAATGCCGGAGGCTTTTCCCAACCCGAGCGCTAACCCTGAGCTGCCAATACCGGGGCGGATATCGGTTAAGATGGGGGTATCGCCAGCCATATGGCGCGCAGCAGCCACGTTAATGGCGATGGTGCTGGTTCCGACACCGCCTTTAACCCCTAAAACGCCAATGGTTGCCCCTTTCACGCCCGATGCCGAGGGTTTCGAGGGGGTTGTATTTCGCCCGATCATCGCCTTCACCCGTGAGGCCAGTTCTGCCGGGTGGGTGGGCTTAGTCAAATAATCATCTGCGCCGGCTTCGAACCCTGCAACTTTATCATCAATGAGGGTTTTCGCGGTGAACATGATAATTGGTATAGACTTGGTATCCGGATTTTTGCGCAGACGGCGGCATACTTCCAGGCCGCTCATGTCCGGCATCATCACGTCCAGAATGATCAGATCTGGACGCTCGGCAGACGCTTTCGCAATCGCCTGACTTCCGGCGCTGGCTGCACTTACTTCATAGCCGTTGCGCTGAAGCATTAGACCGATCAGTTTCAAGCTGTCGAGGTCGTCATCTACTACGAGGATTTTTTCTGCCATTATGCCGCCATCGGGTTTACGCCAATTTTACCTTAATGTTATAGCATAATTGCGGCTGAATAGCATTGATGGTGATACGGAAATAGAAAATAGAATCCAATTTCGCCTTGATTCAAGGGCGATTTCCGCTAGACTCATTGTACAGCACAGGTGTTCGAGAACAGGCTTATGAGTATTCATGTTCTACCTGATGACGTTGTTGTAAAGATTGCTGCGGGCGAGGTGATTGAACGTCCCTCGTCTGTGGTCAAGGAACTGGTTGAAAATTCGCTGGATGCAGGCGCTACGTTTATTCGCGTGAGCGTGCAGGGTGATGGACGGCAGCGAATCGAAGTGTCAGATGATGGCATGGGGATTCCTCTTAACGAAGTGGATGTTGCATTTGCCCGCCATGCGACCAGCAAACTACGGCAGGCAGATGACCTTTACAGCTTGAGTACGCTTGGTTTTCGTGGTGAAGCGCTCGCCAGCATTGCGTCGGTCAGCCGGGTTACGATGACGACCCGCGCCGAATCGGAAACGCAGGGCACACTATTACGATTAGAGGCAGGGCAAGTGCGCCAGCGCCGCGGCGTGGGCGTACCCCGCGGCACCCAGATTGTGGTCGAAAACCTCTTCTTCAATACCCCGGCGCGCCTTAAATTCCTGAAGTCTGAACAATCAGAAAAACGCCAGGTAGCTTCGATTATCACCCGCTATGCGATGGCCTACCCCTATGTGCGCTTTGTACTAGAACAGGATGGGCGCGAGATATTTCGCTCGAATGGCAGTGGACAACTGCTAGACGTACTGCTTGGCGCACTGGGTTTGGATAATCTCAAAAGTATGTTTGAAGTGAGCGATACGCATCTCAATATGCGGGTGAGCGGCTATACTTCCGCGCCAAATTACAATCGTTCAGACCGCAGTCGTATCACACTCTTTGTGAATGGCCGCTGGATCACGGATAGCAGCCTCACTTTTGCAGTCACGCAGGCTTACCACACGCTGCTGATGACCGGGCGTTATCCGGTTGCCGTGTTGATGCTGCAAGTTGCGCCGGAAGATGTAGATGTGAATGTACATCCGACTAAAGCTGAGGTTCGTTTTCGTGACCCTGATGCCGTGTTTAGCGCGGTACAGCGGGCAGTTCGGCGCGCCGTCATTGATCATGCCCAGCTTCCAGCAGTGCGCAGCGCCAACCGCCTGACGGGCGAGCTGGTATGGTCGCCTGAAGGCAGCATGTCCCAGCCCAGCCTTGATCTACAGCTGTTAGATGCTGGTCAGCATGCACGGCATCAAGGCATGGTTGAATCGCACGCAGCAGATAGGCTGGATGGCGTTGAGGAAGCGCGGCGCCCGCGCACACTGCCGCTCCTGCGAATTGTGGGGCAGGTTGGCGCAAGTTACATTATTGCTGAGGGGCCAGCGGGACTTTATTTAATTGATCAACATGCGGCACATGAACGGGTGCTGTATGAGGCGTTTATGGCAGCACATTCCCGTAAAGAGCCGGCACAGCAATACACGCTGGACGCGCAGAGCGTTACGCTCGCACCAGATCAGGCGAACGTGCTGGAAGCCAATCTCGATGCGCTGGCCGAAATCGGGTTTGAAATTGAGCCGTTCGGGCCAAGCGTATTTGTGATTCGCGCAGTACCGGCCATGCTTGCTGATGACGATCCGATAGCCTTAATCAATCAGATTGTGATGGATCTTGAGCAGGGGCTGCTGCCCGGCCAGAAGACCATTGAAGACAAAATTGTACTTCAGGTATGTAAACGGGCAGCCGTAAAAGCCGGGCAAATTCTGAGCGCAGAGCAAATGCAAAGCATCATTCATCAGCTTGAACGATGCGATTCGCCGCTGACCTGCCCACATGGCCGGCCTACCATGATCCATATGACCAGCGACCAGCTCGCCCGTGAATTTGGGCGGCTAGGAAGCTGAATTCCCCGATCAAGTTGAGGCGAATTATTGATTTGCCCCAACTTGATCGCTCTGAACTTGCTCCGCGGTGTTTAGCGGCTTTGCCAGCTAAAGTAATTCCACGGCGAATCAGGGCTGATCAGGCGGAATGCCCCTTGCTCGTTCGGCGTTCCGATGCTCGCCCGCCAGCGGATTTGATGTGCCTGCCCATCTCTGGGGATCATATTTGACGGCAGTTCATAAGATGTGTTTCGCGTAACCCCGGTCACTGTTTCGCCGGAGGTGGTATCTTCGATCTGGACGACATAGAACTGCGCCGGCTCTAGAATGCCCGCACTCAACCATTGCAACTGAAAGGTACGCGCCGGCGCGCTCGCATTTTGCGGCGGAAAAACTGGAATCGGCGGCGAGAAGGTTGGCGTTGATGTCGGGGTTTCACTACCTGAGAAGGTTGGAGAAAGCGTCGGCGTTGGCGTGAGCGCAGGCACATTCACGACTTGCCCGGATACCAGAAACACGTTACAGCCGCTGCCGCCGAATGGGGTGCTGAAATCGCAGCCCACAAAACTGATTGACGGATTGAGCGTTGCCAGCGCCGATAACGTCGTTGCATTGTTTTCCGCCACGCCGATAATGGTTTCCCCTTCGTTCACTGTGTACTCAATGATATTGCCCGATATGTTCGGCTGTGTTGGCACTGGCATAATCGCCAGTGTTTGCGCGTAACCTTCGGGCGTTGGCGTTAGTGTTTGGCGAGGGATCAAGATGATTGAGCCGGGAGGCGGCAGTACGTTGATGTTTGGAATTTGCGGATTCATCTCTAGAATCAGGTTGAGTACCGTCCCGTCGCGGTAGTTGAAAGGCGGCTGCTGGATAATGTAAAGCAGTGTGTCACCATCTTGAATGGTGTATTCGTAAGGCCCCGGCGTATTGGAAGGCGTAAAGGTCATCGTTGGCGGGCCGGGCGTCCATGTCGGGGATGGACTTTCGATTTGCGGCCGTAATGTTGCAACATTTTCCAGCGTCACATCCGGCGCCAGTGTTGCTGTTGGCGTGGCCGTGTCAGTGACTGCCGAGGCTGGTGTTGGGCTAACCTGAGGCACCTGCGCCAGCTCGCACCCGGCAGCGACAAATACCAGCACGGCGGCAACAATCCATATGCGAAGTTGAGAAAGAAACTTTATCACGATTCGGTTAGTCGTCCTTCCCATGAAAAGGTTCTTGGTGCAGTTGTAAACCGTAAGATATCCGGGTGTTCTGTATTGATCACTGAAACCGTCCACTCATACTCATGGCGGCGCTGGTCGGTACCCTGCCAATCTTCAGGTACGATGAAATAGAGTTCCATGGTATCCGTTGAGTATAGTGTGCCTGTTGTTAGATCGGTGATATTCACGCGATAGACTTCACCTGCGCCTAAAATGCCACTGGAGAGCCAGCGCAGCGTGACGATTTCATCGCGTTGAAAAACTGCGCGGTTATTCGGGCTGATCAGGCTTGGCGCGTTATACGTTGGCGTAATGGTCGGGGTGGCCGTTTCGCTGCCGGACAGCGTAGGGGACAGCGTGGCCGTTGGCGTAGGCGCAGGGACGCGGAACAACTGGCCGGGACGCAAGAGTACCATACAGCTATCGCCGCCGCTGTCATACTGGAAATCACACTGTGAGAAGGCCACTTCAGGGTTTAACTGCGCTAGTACTTCAGCCGTCGTATGATACGTGTACATAATCCCGTTCATGCTGTCGTCCTGTTCAACAACATGCCACATCACGCCTGCCAGCAGCGTTGCTGACGGATACGGGGTGGGCGCTAAAGTTTCATTCGGTGCTGCGGCGACTGATTGCGACAGCGCGGCACTGGACTCCGAAGATTCGCCCTCACTGGTGACTGCCTGCTCAGGGGCAGCCCCTTCTACTGTTGGCCGCGGAATTAGCAGCGTTTGCCCTGCTTGAAGGGACTCTGCGGAATCTAGATTGTTCATTTCGAGAACCAGCGGAAGCACATCCATGCTGCGGTGGCCGCAGCTGTAGGCGAGGGTGATTAAATCATCTCCAGCGCGTACTTGTACTTCACAGGGGCCTTCAGTGGGCAGCGGAGTCGCGGTTGGCGGCGCAGGGGTAATAGTCGGCAAGGAAACCGTTGATCTTGGTGTGTTGGTTGCCAATGCCACCGGAATAAGTGTGGGGGGTAGTCCCATTGTTTGTATGGCTACAACAGTCGCTGTCTCGCTGGCAGCGGTGGCGGCCTGCGAGGTGAATGCTATGATTGGCAAGATGATAATTCCGGCACAGACTGCTATGGCAACGATGAGCATTCCTGCAAACAGCACGCTGCCGCGGCGAGAGTGTACATGCGATTCGAGCAGATCGGCTTCGCCGAACTGATCATCATACTGGCGGGCGCTCTGGTCGCGCGCGCGGCCATTTGACGCCTTGACATCTGCAAGTGACGTTCCACAGGTAGGGCAGATGGTGGCATTGGAATGGGCGCGTGCACCGCAAATCGGGCAAACTTTGAGCGTCAAAGACGGGACACCTGAAGGTTGTAAAGAAAATCATTATAGCGGTAACGCAGATGATTACGAGATCGGCATGAGGGAGTATAATGATCGTGCAGTAATCGGCGTACTAAAAATAACAGGATATATGCCCCTTGAGCGTTGAAAAGAAGCTGGTTGCTTATCACCTGCACCGTTTGAAAGATCGGGATCCACAGGTTAGGGTGGCATCTGTTCATGAGCTTGAAGAACTGGGGGATGCTGAAGTGTTATCTGTGCTGCGCCATCTCTTTGAAAACGATCCTTCTATTGAAGTTCGAAAAGCTGCACAATCCGCAGGCCGAAAACTCTATCTAAAAAAGCGTGAGTGAACCCGCTTATTTTTTTGAATACTAAGCAAGAGAGAAGTCGCTAACAACTTCTCTCTTGCACGCTGTTCACGGCGTATTAGCACAATTCTGTAAGGCGTTCGGCAATTTGTGAAGCTTCAGCTTGCAAATCCCGGAGCTTCACACGCTCACGTTCAACCACCTCTGGCCGCGCCCGCTGCACAAACTGATCATTTTCCAGCATTGTTTGAGAACGTGTTACCTGCTCATTCAGCCGGATAAGGTCTTTGTTCAGGCGTTCACATTCTGCGCCAATATCCACCAGCCCCGATAATGGTAAGAATATAGTCGTTTCACCAACGGTCACCGTCGCGGCCTGTGCAGGTGCGGCGTCCCCCGAATTTTGAAAACGGAGCGTTCCAACGTTGCAAAGGCGCGCAAAGAGGTAGTCATACTGCTGAAGCAGCGGGATCATCGAGTCCGGCGCTGAAGCGACCCCCTCAATTTTACGCCCCGGCTCTACCTTATATTCTTCGCGGATATTGCGAATGCCGCGCACCAGATCGATTAATGCGGCCATCTGGCGTTCTGCTTCATCATCCATATAACGCGAATCTGCCTGCGGCCATCTGGCTACAATTATGGCTTCGCCATTGTGCGGTAGATACTGCCATGCTTCTTCGGTCACGAATGGCATAAAGGGATGAAGCAAGCGCAGCCCGGTTTCCAGCACATGCACCAGAATAGAGCGCGCGGCAGCTTTTTCTTCATCGCTTCCCGCATACAATGCTCGCTTGCTGATCTCAATGTACCAGTCAGCAAACTCGCCCCATAGGAATTCGTCAACTTGCCGTCCCGCCTCGCCGTATTGGTAAGCATCAAATAACCGCTGAGAGGTTTCGATCAGGCGGTTTAGCCGGCTGAGTATCCAGCGCGAGGGCAGGTCTAGAGAAGACGCCTCAGGTAAACCGGACAACGGTTCATCCGTCAGGTTTGAGGTGACAAAATTCGTCATCTGCCATAGTTTGTTGACAAAGCGCCAGTTACGCTCCACCCGCGCCTCATCTAGATTGATGTCATTGCCGGGAGTGCTTCCGGTGACCAGCGCAAAACGCAGCGGATCCGCGCCATATTGATCCATCAGCACTAACGGATCGATCACGTTGCCCAGCGTCTTGCTGATCTTGCGCCCCATCTTGTCGCGGACAAGGCCGTGTAAATAGACCACCTTGAAGGGTGCTTCATCTGTGAACCACAGCCCCAGCATGATCATCCGCGCGACCCAGAAAAACAGGATGTCATAGCCGGTTTCCATCACCGTAGTTGGATAGTAGCGCTGTAAATCAGGCGTGTTTTCCGGCCAGCCCAGCGTGCTAAAAGGCCACAGACCGCTGCTGAACCATGTGTCCAGCACATCGAGTTCTGGAGTCCAACCTTCGCCTTGAGGCGGCGTTTTGCCTACATAAATGTTACCCTGCGGGTCATACCATGCGGGAATACGATGACCCCACCAAAGCTGACGGCTGATGCACCAATCCTGAATGTTTTCCAGCCAGTGGTTATAAATTTTCTCGAAGCGCTCCGGGACAATTTCAATATCGCCATCTTGAACTGCCTTGAGCGCCTTTTCCGCCAGCGGCTGAATCTTTAGAAACCACTGTGTGCTGAGCAGCGGTTCTACGATCTCGCCGCCGCGCTGCGAACGCGGCACCACCATGCGATGAGGCCGTACTTCTACCGTTAGCCCTAACCCTGCCATCGCTTTCCACAGGTTTTCCCGCGCTTCAAAGCGATCCTGCCCGGCAAATGGCCCCGCGTCTGCGTTCAGCGTGGCATCGCGATTCATGATGTTGATCAACGGTAGGTTGTGGCGCTGGGCTAACGCATAGTCGTTGAAATCGTGGCCGGGTGTAATTTTCACCGCTCCGGTACCGAATTCGCGCTCAACATATTCATCGGCAACGATTGGAATGCGGCGGTTTAATACCGGCACCAGCGCATATTTTCCGATGAAAGCCTGATAGCGCGGATCATCAGGATGAACAGCGATAGCGGTATCGCCGAGGATGGTTTCAGGGCGGGTGGTCGCCACTGGAATGAAATCACCACTTTCTAGCGGGTAATTGAAGATGTACAGCTTGCCTTCTTCTTCTTCGCGCTCCACTTCGAGGTCGGAGACGGCAGTTTGTAGCCCTGGACTCCAATTCACTAGTCGCGGACCGCGATAGATTAATCCTTGTTCGTACAGCCGCACAAAGACTTCAATCACCGCATTTGAGAGGCCATCATCCAGCGTAAAACGCTCGCGATCCCAATCACAGCTTGCGCCCATGCGGCGCAGCTGCCGGGTGATGGTGCCGCCGTATTTTTCTTTCCATTCCCACGTGCGGGCGAGGAATTCTTCGCGCCCAACGGCTTCCCTGCTCGTACCCTCATCTTGCAGCAGTTTCTCAATCTGCAACTGGGTCGCAATTCCGGCGTGGTCGGTACCCGGCACCCACAACGCCGCCTTGCCGCGCATGCGCTCATAGCGAATCATCAAATCTTCAAGGGTAGCGAATAACGCATGACCGATGTGCAGCGCCCCGGTCACATTGGGCGGGGGCATGCTGATCACGAATGGTTCGGCGCTGGTGGGGGCAACCTCCGGCTTAAACCAACCATTTTCTTGCCACCAACCATAAAGCCGGGATTCGGCCTCAGAAAAGTCGAACGTTTTCGGCATTGTTTTTAGCATTTTTTGGATAGCCTCACTTTTCGGCGCGTTTGTGCTTCATCCATAATGGCGAGCGTTTAAGGGCAACAGGTTTGCGGGCAATTAAGACACGCTCAGTACGATCAGGATAGTCTGTAATTTCTTCAAAACCGACTTCTAGCAGGGCAACCTTCACTTCATCGGTCGAAAGCGGGCGGTAATTGACGTGTCGCTGAAGGGTGTGATAGTCAGGGTTTTTACCTTCCACAATGTAAAGATTCTGGGACGCAATTACAGGCGGGCCATCGTTCCAACTCCAAAGTTCAAAGGTGATAAATTCCTGCCCGCTCTCATCTTCATGTGCCAGACCGGGGATGAATCGCGGTCGGTCTTCCATGAAGTGACCAAAATCACGCATTCCGATAACCAGCGTGCCACCTGGCCTGAGCAGTTCAAAAAAGGAAAGCAGTGCGATCTCTACTTCTTCGTCGGTCAGCAAGTGGGGCAGGGAATTCCCTTTGCTGATCACCGCATCGAAGGGTGGTTTCACTAAATCGAGCAGGTGTTGAAAATCGCCCTGTATGAATTCTAGCTTTTCGCTCACGAAATATTGTGCGGCAAAGTCACGGGCTTTTGCCAGCATACCCGCGCTGGGATCAACCGCTGTGACTCTGAAACCGAGCTGTGCCAGCGGAATCGCCTGCGCGCCCGCCCCGCAGGAAGCATCCAGAACATGCTCGATGCCGCGATTGCGAAAGATGGAGCGTAACCCCAACCCTTCGCGCTCCATCTGCACTTCCCAGTCACGATAAAACAAAGGATAGTATTCGGCGATGGCATCATAGAACGGATTAGTATCGTTCAATCGCGGCATATTCGCCCCTCCTCTTCAATGAAATATAAAAACCCTCAAACGCAAGGACGAAAGAGGGTTTCCGTGGTACCACCTTGATTTTCATGCGGCGTCAAGCCACATGAACACTCATGCGTGATAACGGACGCCTCCGGCGCAGCTTAATTTGCTGATTTGCATTTCTGCCGCGCAACTTCCGGGTGACATTTAGCGCCTTTTACCGGGCGAGCTTTCAGCCTATGACTCGCGTTCTCTAACGGTATGGGGATCGCTTACTTTTCCCGTTCACAGTTGTTCAAGTTATTCAATTAATATGCAGTATATCACCACTGCGAAAACCGTCAATCCTACCGGTCATTTATCCTGTTCGGTTGCTTTCCGGTGCTGGTGCAGCAAGCTGCGAATACGATCTGCCACCATATCAATAGCGACAAGATTTTGCCCGCCTTCAGGGATGATCACGTCCGCATAGCGTTTGCTTGGCTCCACAAATTCGAGATGCATAGGCCGAACGGTTGAAAGATACTGGTTGATCACTGAATCGGGTGTGCGCCCGCGTTCATTAATATCGCGTTTCAAGCGGCGGATAAACCGGAGATCGGCATCGGTATCCACGAAGATTTTGACTTCAAATAAGGGGCGCAGCGTAGGTTCTGCTAAGACCAGAATGCCTTCAACCAGAATAATCGGCTGCGGATTGATGGGCAGGGTTTCGGCAGTGCGCATGTGGCGCGTAAAATCGTAAATAGGGATTGCGACCGGGTTCCAGTTTTGAAGCTGTATGATATGCTCGCGCATGTAGGTGGTATCAAGCGCGTCTGGATGGTCATAATTCAGAATTCGACGCTCTGACAGCGGAACGCCGGAAAGATCATTGTAGTAGGCATCATGGGGAATATAAGCGATATTTTGACTGCCCACGCGCTCAAGGATGGCGTTGGAAATGGTAGTTTTACCTGATCCGGTTCCACCGGCAACGGCGATTGTTATCGGGCGTGGCAGCACGGTCAGCTCTCCGTAATGAAACCGCCCGCAAGGATAGTGTTCCAGCGGGCGGATACGAGAGCCACCTTTGGGATTTGAACCCAAAACCTAACGCTTACGAAGCGTTTGCTCTGCCGTTGAGCTAAGG
>JACSRP010000095.1 GCA_014879665.1 Anaerolineae bacterium
CTCATCCTGCTGATCGGCGCAGCCCTCCGCATCGCCACGCCCATCCTGTTCGGCGCATTGGGCGAAACCGTGATCGAACGCGCTGGCATCCTCAATTTAGGCATCGAAGGCACGCTGCTGCTGTCCTCATTCGTCGGCTTCGTCACCGCGCAAGCAGCAGATTCGCTGTGGATCGGGCTTGCCGCCGCTGTGCTGACCGGTATCGCCCTCAATCTACTGATGGGCTTTCTGGTGGTCACGCTCGGTTTGAACCAGCACGTCTGCGGATTAGGCATCACCCTATTCGCCACCGGCTTTGCGTTGTTTTCCTTCCGCCTAATTTACGGCGGTGTCAGCACCCCGCCATCACTGGATGAATCCTTCCAGCCGTTAAATGCCTTTAGCGGCACCGCCTTCGCGCCGTTATTTAGCCAGCACTGGCTCACCTACGTCTCGCTGCTGTTTGTGCCGCTGCTCAGTTGGCTGCTCTTTCGCACTTCCTTCGGCCTACGCTTGCGCTCGGTGGGCGAAGCCCCTGATGCCGCCGATACCGCCGGAATCAACGTCTTTCGTATGCGCTATACCGCCTTGATCATCGGCGGCACGTTGATGGGTTTAGGCGGCGCATTTCTCTCGCTTGCGCAGCTCGGCGCGTTCACCCACGGCATCATTAACGGGCGTGGATGGGTGGCTATTGCCATCGTGATCTTCGGTAATTGGAAGCCTTGGCGGGTGCTGGCTGGCGCGCTTTTGTTCAGCGGCGTACAGGCGTTGCAGCTGCGATTGCAGGCCGAAGGTGTTCCGCTGCCCTATGAACTGCTGCTGGCGCTGCCCTACCTGCTCACCATCGTGGCGATTGCCATTGTCGGGCGCAACGCTTCCTACCCGGCGGCGCTGCTCAAACCCTACCGCCGCGAAGGCTAACATGTATATAACCTCTGTTTCGGATAGGCATTTGCAAAGTCTTGCCGGTTATTTAATCAACTTATACAAGGCGGGTAAATCTTGGGCAGCGTGCTAATCACCATACTTCCTGAAATTCTGGCCAACGTCATCTATCCGGCATGGATACTGTTCACCGTGCTTCTGCTCATGGGGCAGAATGGTGCTAAACGTGTCCTTGCCCTGCTCATCGGCGGTACGCTCACCCGCCTATTACAGATTCTACTTTTCAACAGTATTTTTGGCGCATCGCCCACCGCCGATGAATCCGCCTATGGCGCCTCACCTATCGCCTCAACCTTATTTCTCTTCATCGGCATCGTATTCTTAATTGCTGGGGTAAAGGCTTACCTAAAGCAGCCTGACTCAGACGATGATGCGCCGTCAAAATTAACTGGAATGATCGGCTCTCTATCTCCGCTGCGTATATTTTTGTTGGGTGCAGGATGGGTGCTAATTTCACCCAAATTATGGGCGTTCACCCTCTCCGCCATTAGCACCATCAGTTACGCCAATCTAGGTCAGGTTGAAACCATCCTGCTTTACCTGTTTTATCTGATCGGCTCCGTATCATTCTCGATCATTGTGGTGATCATGAGCGTTATACAACCCGACAAAACGAAAGCCGCCATCGGACGTTTTCAAATCTGGCTTGAAAGCAATATGCGCCCGATCAAAATCGTCTTTTCAGCCATATTCGGCGTTATCTTTGTTTACTTAGGCGTCTCTGGACTTATCGGGTAGCACATAAAATTCTGGTATCATACGCGCCGCCCTGCGTAATTGGCGCCGGAATGAAGGAACCTTTTAACAGCTAAAGTTTTTGCCTACAGGAAGTTTTGTCGCTGCTATGCCCGAACAACCGCTTGTCTCTATCATCACCCCTTCTTTTAATCAGGCCGGTTTCATTGAAGCCACCATTGAAAGTGTGCTGACGCAGGACTACCCCAATATTGAATATCTGGTCATAGACGGCGGCTCAACCGACGGCACGTTGGATATTCTGCGTCGCTATGAAGGCCGCTTGAAGTGGATCAGCGAGCGCGATCAGGGGCAGGCCGATGCCATCAATAAAGGTATGAGTCGCGCCACCGGGCAAATTCTTGGCTGGCTCAACTCCGATGATCTCTATGTGCCGGGCGCTATTCGCTCCGTTGTCGAAACCTTCACGCGGCAGCCAGAAGCCATGTTCGTCTACGGCGATGCTGAAGCTATTGACGAGCATGATAACAGCTACGGCACCCGCATTCACGTTCATCAGACCGATGCCGATGAGCTGATACAGATGGGCGACCCGATTGTTCAGCCCGCATCTTTCTGGCGTGCCGAAGTCTGGCAAACCTGCGGCGAACTAGACCTGTCTCTGCATTACACGCTGGATTATGAATATTGGATGCGCGTCGCCAAACGCTACCCGCTGACCTATATTCCGGTCATTCTGGCGAAAGAACGCCTGTACGCTGGCGCCAAAACCTTCAAAGGCGCGATTGAGCGCGTAGACGAACTTGAAGCCGTGGCCCGGCGGCATGGCGGGGACGGCATCGCCCGTCGTTTCTCAGGCGAAGGCGCGGCGGCTTATGCCAATCGCGGCGTCGGGCGGTTGGTGCGTGGTCAATGGAAAGCGGCACGTGGGGACTTTGCCCGCGCCCGTGCGCTCAACCCTGATCCCAAACGCTTCATCATGTTTTTCGGAGTGTCTGCGGTAATGGGCAGCAAGGCCATCGCGCAGGCGCGGTTATCCCAGAATCAACGCTTTCAATCCCGCAAGCAGGGCGTGAAATACCCCTCAGACGATGAAAAATGGCGCGCGTAATTTTTAACGATTACCGCTCCCTCTAGAATGATTTCCACTCAACTATCAATTGTTTGGAAACTCTTACTTGCGTTTTAGAACAAACATGCTAAAATCGGTCTTGTTGAGAATGTTACAAAACCTGTTGTTTGCGACTATAATGCTGATGTCGGTGAATGAGACATGATAGCAGAAATACAAAGGATATCTGCCTTGGCCCCGCGAAGAAAAGACAAGTCTGAAGCTGGCGATCGTCCGCCACTTTTTGAGGGTAACCCCAAAAGTGAAGAAGGCCGCAAGAAAGCGATGGAAGCGGCGCTTGAAGATATAACCAAGCGCTTCGGAGAAGGTGCGGTTATTCGTCTGGGCGATGCCAGTCATCTGGCGGTGGACTATATCCCCAGCGGTTCGCTTACGGTAGATATTGCCGTTGGCGTTGGCGGTATTCCGCGTGGGCGTATCACCGAAATCTACGGGCCAGAAAGCAGCGGTAAAACCACCCTCTGCTTGCATGTGATCGCTGAAGCCCAAAGGCGCGGCGGTTGGTGCGCGTTCGTAGATATGGAACACGCGCTCGACCCTCAATATGCAACCCGCATCGGTGTCAATGTAGATACGCTGTACGTTGCCCAACCCGATACTGCTGAACAGGCGCTCGAAATTACCGAATCGCTGGTACGCTCCGGTGCATTAGACGTGATCGTGCTAGACAGTGTCGCCGCCCTTGTGCCACGTGTTGAAATTGAAGGTGAAATGGGCGACAGCTTTGTCGGCATTCAGGCGCGTTTGATGAGTCAGGCGCTGCGTAAACTCTCCGGTGCAATCAAACAGTCTAATTCTGTAGTCATGTTCACCAATCAGCTCCGCGATAAAATTGGCGTGATGTACGGCTCGCCGGAAACCACCAGCGGTGGCCGCGCCCTTAAATTCTACGCCAGCGTTCGCCTTGATGTGCGTAAACAGGAATCGATCAAAGGCAGCGGCGGCGAAGTGATCGGCAGTCGCACCCGTATCCGCGTCACCAAAAATAAAGTTGCGCCTCCATTCCGTGAAGCTGAGTTTGACATCATGTTTCTGGAAGGCGGCATCAGTAAATCCGGCGAAATTCTCGATCTCGCAACCGAATTAGGTGTGGTGGATAAGCGCGGCGCGTTCTTCCGCTACAACGATGGCTTGCTCGGTCAAGGGCGCGAAAATTCTAAACAATACCTGATGGAAAATCCGGCGATCCGCGACGAAATCGAAGTCCAAATTCGCCAGCACTACGGCCTGCAGCCTAAAGCCTGACGAAAAAGGTTTATAAATTAACCTGTGTTTTGGATGAATAGCACTCTAGACCCTATCCACCGCGCAGCCTCGTAGGAAGGGCGCAGCGTGCTGCGCCCTTCTGTGCAGGGTGAAGAGTCTAAAAACCGCCTAACTTCCCGACGACGGATCGAAGTCGAAATTATTCGGCGCTGTTGGCCCTGCTCCCGGTGCTGGCGGTGTTGCCGTCTTCGGCTTTGGTGGGGCTGACGGTGCCGGCGGTAGTCCCTTACCCGCGGCCTGCATCACCGTCATGAACTGGCTCGCCAGTGAGGTTAACTCCATCGGCAGCACATATTTAGTAGCGGGCGAGTTGCCAAGTCCGCGTAGCGCATCCAAATATTGAAGCATCATCGTCTTGTCATCTAGCAGGCGTGCCTGTGCTGTCAATGCCTCTAAACCGGCAGCGCGTCCTTGCTGAAGCAGCAGCTGCGACTCTCTTTCACCTTCCGCACGCAAAATCGAGGACTGTTTATCACCCTCAGCCCTTAGTACCGCAGACTGCTTCTCACCTTCTGCCACCATAATCGCGGCAGCGCGTTCACCTTCAGCTCTGGTCACAGTTGCGCGGCGTTCACGCTCGGATGCCATCTGCCGGTTCATCGCCTCTTTTACGCTCGGCGGTGGCTCTACTTCCCGAATTTCCACACGGGTAATTTTCACGCCCCAGCGTTCAGTCACTTCATCCAGCTTCACGCGCAAAATATCGTTAATCTGTTCGCGTTTCGCCAGCACATCGTCCAGTTCAATATCGCCGATCACCGCGCGCAGCGTGGTCGCCGCAATGTTCAGCGAAGCTTGCACCACATTTTCGACTTCCAGCACCGCCAGCTTAGGATTCACCATCCGGTAGTACACCAGAAAATCCACGTCAATCGCCGTGTTATCTTTTGAAATCGCCGTCTGTCGCGGAATTTCCAGAAAGCGCTCGCGCAGGTCCACTTTTCGCGCCGATTCAATGAACGGAATCAACAGCGTCAAACCGGGGCCGCGCGTCCCGGCATATTTACCCAACCGGAACACCACTAGCCGGTCATATTCCGTCAGCACTTTTACCGACGAGAAGAACACGAACGCTAGAAAAACCAGAATGATAATGACGAGAATTGCTTCCACTATAGTTATTCCTTCCCCTCTAAATTTCCGCAGCCCGGCGCTTATGCTTTTCAGGTTCTACAAACAGCGTAAGCCCGTCTTGCTCCACCACAACAATCGCCTGCCCCGTTTCAATCGGCGCAGTACTTCGTGCTGACCATGTTTCGCCGCGCACACGCACCGTGCCAATCGGGTCAATCTTGCTCTGCACATAACCCTGTTCGCCAATCAGCGGTTGATCATCCAGCATCGCCGGTTTCAAATCCCGCGTATTAATTGCGGCTTCCAGTATAAACCGGTGATACAGAAACGAGCTAAACGTCACCACCGCAATAATCGCCAGCGAAACTGAAAGGTCATTAAACAGTACGAAACTGGCAATCACCTGTAGAATCAATCCGCCATACATGACCGGGCGCGCCCGTTTTACGAAGAAGGGCACCACATGATACAGCAGCGCCCCGCATACGATGATCACCACCGCCGCCCAGTTCGTAGAAACGTTGCCTAGCAGAAACAGCACACCAATGGATAAGATCAGCGCCGCAATCTCCAACACCCCGGTTCCGGGAGTAGCCACTGCAACCGCTGCAAACCATAGGCTCGCCATCAGCAAGATGTACAGAATGTTCGGGTCAGACAGAAACGTCAGTTCTGCCATACATCACCCTCCAAAAAGCTATCCGATTTATTATATGCCAATTTTCGCCGTGTTTGCCCCCCTATAAACATGGGGTGTGTCACCTCAAAATTGACAACGACGACTGGCAAACAACAGCAGCTACAATACGGTCCCGCTGTGCTTGCAGGCAGCGGAGAGGAATTTTTTGCATCGTAGGGATGAAGCATAAATGAAATTTTTCACTTTGCCCTGAACTCTCATATAATCGTAAGCAACATACGAGTATCCTTAGCATTTATTCTCTCAACGTCAGATGACTGTAAATGCCAACTATTTGCCGGGTTTCCGTGTGAAGACAGCTTCCCGCGGCGATATTGATCCCAAAATGTTAAGAGTGAATGCCGAACGCCTGCGCGAAGATTTTGAGGCGCTTGCAGAGATTGATGCCACGGCTGAAGGCGGCATTGATCGCGTGGCCTTATCTGGTGGCGATCTTGATGCCCGCCTCTGGTTGGCGGAACGCATTGAGGATATTGGCCTGACTTTGTGCGACGACGATGCGGCCAATCTAGGCGGCATTTACCCTGCTGAAACGCAAGATGCGCGCACCTTACTCGTCGGTTCGCATCTGGACAGCGTGCCTGATGGCGGCCGCTATGATGGCGCAGTCGGTATTGTCGCTGCGCTGGAATGTATGCGCATCCTCGTCGAAAATAAAATTCAGCTCCCCGTAAACCTTGAATTGATTGATTTCACCGACGACGAAGGCACATGGCATTCCCTGTTTGGCGCGCGCGCGCTGGCCGGAATACTTCCCCCTGATGTAACCAACGAGGCGCGTACAGAGAATGCTCCCTTCTGCGCTGCTCTGGGCAGAGTCGGCCTGTCTTTGCGGGATGTGCCCCGGGCGCGGCGCATCCCGAACACGCTGGCTGGTTATGTAGAACTACATATCGAACATGGCACCCGGTTGGAAAATGCTGGCGCCAGCATCGGCGTAGTCACCGGCATTGTCGGGCGCACCACCTATGAAGTGATCTTTCACGGGCAGGCGGGGCATTCCGGCACCACCGATATGTATAAACGCCGCGACGCCTTACGTGGGGCAGCTCAGTTCATCGTTCGTGCCCATGAGATGGTGCGCGCGCGCTATGGGGATGGCATCTTCAACTGTGGTGATATTCAGGTAGAACCCGGCAAGTACAACATTATCCCTAGCAAAGCCTGCCTCATTGTAGAATGTCGTCATATTAGCGAAACACTCATGAGCGAAATGGAAATCGCCATGATTCAGATTGCCCGCGAATGTGCCGCATCTCATGGTCTTACTGTTGAGATTGAACCTAAAATACACATGCCAGCCGCCGCTATGGCGGCTGATTTCATTGAAGCGATTGAGGCTTCGTGTGATGCGCTGGGGCTTTCCTATACACAGTTAGCCAGTTATGCCGGCCACGCTGCGCAAGCCCTCAGCCAGATTATGCCCTGCGGCATGATCTTCATCCCCTCGGTTGGCGGCGTCGGGCACTCCCCGTTAGAGTTCACCCCATGGGAAGACATCGTTAAAGGCGCCAATACCCTGCTGCAAACAATTCTCCGCGTGGCCTTCGCCTAACACCCGTATTCTGCGTGGCTTACTCCCTTCAGCACCCTGAGGGTTGGAGTGATGAGTTTTTTATAACATTCAAACCCGAATATCCGTGAACCTGCTTTACATTTCACAAAAGAACTCTGTATCATGGGGTATTACTTTCAACACCCATTCTTTTTACCGGATTCCATCATGTGTGCCCTCCAGTTGCAAATCAATGAGGCGGCGCTGCCGCCGCTCACCCCTGATAATTACATCAATCGCGAGTTAAGCTGGATCGAATTCAATTACCGCGTCCTCGCGCAGGCCAAAGATGAGCGGCTTCCGCTGCTTGAGCGTATAAAATTTCTCGCTATTGTCAGCAGCAATACCGATGAATTTTTCATGGTTCGCGTGGCCTCCATTCATCAGAAGATCAATTCCGGTTCGTCGTCTACAAGGCCGGATGGTTATACCTCGCTGATGCTGCTGGCCTTGCTGCGCGAACGTATCGGCGCAATGATGACGGAACAGCGCGCGCTCATGCGTGAACTACTTACCCGGCTTGAAGGTGAAGGTGTCACGATTCCCGCCGTCTCTGAACTTGGTAAGTTGGAGCGTGATGCCCTGCACAAATACTTTTCCGAAGAAATTTACCCGATCATTACCCCGCTGGCGGTGGATCACGCCCGTCCCTTCCCGTTCATCAGCAACCTCAGCCTGAATCTCGCGGTTATGCTGCGTCATATCGGTGATGACAATGGCAATCTTGATTTTGTACGTATCAAAATTCCCGAAAGCAGTTCGCGGTTAGTGAATCTATATGACGTGGTGCGTAAATACGGCGACGACTCTATTCAGCCGGATTTAACCAGCTTTGTTCCCCAGCAGAATATTTCCTTTGTCTGGATCGAAGATGTTATTCGAGACAACCTTTCGATGCTGTTTCCCGGCATGAAGGTTGTGGATGCCGCGCCGTTTCGCATCACCCGGAATGCCGATATTGACTACGAGCATGAGTTGGAAGACATTGATGGAGATGGCCGGGTAGATATTCGCGAGTTTGTTGAGGAAAGCGTCCGTGAACGGCGCTTTGGCTCAGTGGTACGCCTGTCCATGCCCGAAGATTCCAGCGAACGCATCGTAGATACGCTCGTCAAAGCGCTTAAGATTGATCCCCGCCGTGACCTGTATTTTGTGAACGGCGCGTTAGGCGGCGCCAGTCTGTTCGAGATTGCGGCAGTAGATCGCCCCGAACTCAAATATCCGGCTTATGTGCCGCGCCAGCCGATTAGCGCGGAAGAAAATATCTTCGATGCCATCTCCCGCCACGATATTTTACTGCATCACCCCTACGACTCGTTTCTGCCTGTCGAAAACTTCTTCCATACTGCTGCCCACGATCCCGATGTGCTCGGCATCAAAGTGACGCTGTATCGTGTTGGGCGCAATTCACCCATCGTTCAATCGCTGCTGGAGGCGCGGGAAAACAACAAACAGGTTGCCGTGCTGGTTGAACTGAAGGCGCGTTTTGACGAGGACAATAACTTGCTGTGGGCAAAGGCGCTGGAAGATGCCGGTGTTCATGTTACTTACGGCGTTGAAGAACTGCCGATTAAAACCCACGCTAAAATTGCGCTGGTCGTGCGCCGCGAAGGCGATGGCGTCACCCGTTATGTGCATGTTGGCACCGGAAATTACAACAGCAGCACCGCCCGCCTGTATACTGATCTTGGCCTGCTGACCAGCAACCGCGAAATTGCCGAAGATGCTACCCGGCTGTTCAACCGGCTCACCGGTTACGCGCCAAGCACCACCTATAAGCGCCTGCTGGTGGCGCCAGAATATTTACTGCCGGCCTTCATTGAGCTGATTGATAATGAGATTGCCGCTGCCCGCGCCGGAAAACCAGCCCGTCTGATTTTCAAGATGAATCAACTTGAAGAAGATGTGATGATCCGCAAGCTGTATGAAGCCTCACAAGCGGGGGTAGAAGTTGATCTACTGGTGCGCGGCCTCTCTTGCATGCGCCCCGGAATACCTGGATTTAGCGAAACCGTCCGCATTAAAAGTATCGTCGGGCGCTTTCTCGAACACAGCCGCATTTACTACTTCCAGAACGCCCCGCCAGAAAAACGCCTCTATCTGGGCAGCGCCGACTTGATGCGCCGCAACCTTTATAATCGCGTCGAGGTTGTGTTCCCAATCATCGAGGAGCGTATTCAGCACCAGGTGATGCGGATGCTGCACACGTCTTTGGCGGATAATACGAATGACTGGGAACAACTGCCAGATGACACATACCGCCGCGTTGAACCTGCGCCGAATGAGCCGATCATTGACAGTCAGTATGAGTTTACGCGGGATTCATTCGGCATTGACTGGGATTAAGCAATCTCAGTTTCGGGTGGATGGCGTGCTAGGCACTCATCCCGATTCGTCTCCTCACTCAAGGCGAGAGAAGTAAAGCGCAAGTTCAGGTTAAGTCCGCCGGTGCTCTATATTCGCTTATCGCGGCGCAGCATCACGCTGGCGACATGCTCATCGTCATGTGAGACGAAAATAGCGAGCATATACGGGGCATCTTCAGGCTCATAGTAAAACGCCGCCCGCGATTTCTGGCCCGGCCTCATCATCGGCACAAAATGGCGTTCACCGTAAGCGTCCTCAAAGTCTTTGAGCGTAAGCCCGCCGCTATCTTTGAAGGTTAGCTCCACCGTAGACGGGGTATCCGCCGCGCCACCCGGTGAAATTTCGGCGCTGCTAAAGCTGGAATCTTCCGGCGTAAGCAGCATCGCGCGGTGTGCGCCGCCAGCTTCTTTAACCACGCCAATTGCTTTCGCCGCGTCTGCTGTGCTGATTCCTTCTTGCGTAAGCAGCTTAACTAGTTGTGAGATCGTCTGATTCATAAAGTCACCCGCTTAAGGCATATTTTCCAATTCAGCTTTCAGCCTTATACGCGCTTCAACCGAGTCGCCAACCCGATGCGCGTCGGTCTCTTCCGGCAAATTATGGTAAGCATCATATGCGCGTTGATGACGCTCTTGCGCGCGCTGCAAGCGCTTCTTGTTGACTGGCGTATCGGCCTTCTCAAGCGCCTTTTCTGCGGCTTCCACTTCTTTCCCTGCGGCTTCCATTTCCCTAAAGGTATTTTCGCGTTTTTGTGCATCCACGCCATAAACACTCTGATACCAACCGTTGGCGACTAACGCTTCCATACTCGTAGGCGCATATTTCACGCTCACCGCTTCAGTGGCGATAGTCACTGGGATACCCATCATGGTCGCGATTTGAGCCGCACTTTTTCCCTGCCCGGCCAGCATTCGCGCCATACTAAACCACTGTTCGGCGTGGCGGGCTTCATGGTAAACCGTATTTGCCGCATCCGAGTATTCTTCTAGCGTAATCACATCACGCTCAAACGCCGGCTTGCCAAGCTCAATGATCCACGGCGTGAAGTCGAACTGTCCCAACAGATCGGGAAGATCCTTCACCTTAAAACCACATTCCGGCACTTTTGAGGCTTCCAGAAGCTCATTAATTTTATCCATCAACTGCTCGGCGCGCGCATCTGCGCTGCCAAGGCTTTCCCACTGATTCAGCTGCTCCACCGCAAAATCCGAGAAATCTTCCTCATGCTCGGAAGTATCCAGCCCTTGCGCGAAGATCGCCGGTAATGTGCGCGGGCCCGCCATGCCGTCTACGGCCAGCCCGAAGGCAAACTGGTAATTCGCCACCGACTGCACCATAAAATCATCGGCTTTGCCGGTTTTGGTTGAGCCTAAGGCTTCTTGAATCTGTTCGATGATGTGCGGGGGATAATCTCTCTTGCGGGTTTCATAATAGGAAATGGCTTTCGTAACCTGCGCCGGGGTAAGCGGGCCATCATGAACCACGCCTTCCGTCTCGCCTACAGGAACCGTCATTTCGTCTATCATCACCGGGTTTTCAGAGTCGGTTTCGCTGTTCTCATGCCCATCTACAGTGACCTCCAGCTCATCTAGCTCAAGTTCACGCTGGATCAGCATACGCTGCAAGGCTTTGTTGCCGATCATGTTCTGCAAGCCCAGAACTGGCGGCTGCTGACCCCGTGATTTCTCTGGCGCAACCATTTGCTGCACCGCAGGCACAGTTGTTTCTTCCTGATAACTGCGCGCAAAACGTCGTCTTGGCATGACTTCCCCACCCGACTCAGGCCATCTTTCCCGCACTCTTTTACAAAGTATAATCCGATTTCTAAAATCTGGCTGGCCTGCAACCAGTTTTTTACGATCTGGCTTATATCGCAAAATGCAACTGAACCGCCTATTTTCCCGTATACTTAAGAAGTAACTGCATCGAAGAATCAGGATGTTATAGATATGCGTTTTCGCCGAAATGCCGTTCCATGGCTGATCATCATGGGGGCGGCGCTGGCTGTGGCTTTACTCTCTGGCACCGCACCGCCGCTAGTAGCCGTGACCCTGATCGCTATGTTCGGGGCTGCTGTGGCGCTGTCCCTGAGCAATACCGGGCCGTCGCGCTTGCTGGAGCAATCGCGTTCCTCTTTCGCCTCAAAACGTATGAGCGGCGATGCCCGCGAAGCCTCTGCACGGGCGCGGAGGGGCGGCAGCCCGATTAGCGCGGATATAACGCTGTTAGACATCGGCCTGATCGCGGTGCAAACCGGCGAAAATGGCATCAACATGCGCCGCACCCGTGATGTGACCATGGATGATGATGGCGTGCGCCCGTTCATCACCCTGAACGTGCAGCCGGATGCCGCTGATCGCCGTTCGCTGGTACGCTTTGAACTGCGCGACGGCGCGGGGAAAGTGCGTTACGTTCACGAGATGCGCCCCTATTTGCGGGCGGGCGATATGAACCTGCTGGCCGATCATCAACTGCCGCTTTATAGCAGCGACGATAACGTTGAACCTGGCGACTGGGATTTGCGGGTATCGCTGGATGGGCAGTCTATTGCCGAGCATGTTTTCACGGTATCGCCTTCCATTGAAGATCGCTTCTTCCGCACGCGCAGGCCGTCAGCCAGTGACGCCGCGCCTGCAAAATCACGTTTGAGCGAAGTTGAAACTGATGCGCCGCTGAGTCTGGAAGATTTGTTACGTGGGCAGGTGGATACCGACGGACAAAACCGCGCGGGACGCTAACCGCCGCGCAAAAAGCATCACCATTGAGCATATCCTGCTGGCAATCGCCCTCATTATCGGGGTATTGATTTTAGCGCCGCTGGTGTTTAATGCGCTCTTGATCACGATTTTGCTGCTCATCAGCGGGTGTTTCTTTGCTGCATTCGCGCGGTTCCAACTGCAAGAGCGCGTGAATCGGGGGCGCTGGATGCATCCTTTACGAGATATGACGATGAAAGATTTTGCGCGACTGCTGTGGAGCGGGTTCACTCTGTTCATGAATATGATGGCAGATCTGGTGAGTATGTTCACCCAAAACCAGTCCCACACCAGCACACCCGCTGCACCCCGCCATCAGCCGCGCCCACAGCCTGCCGCTCAGGCCACTTTTACGAGGGTGCCACAGGCAAGCAGCGAACCCCCGGCAGAAGATATGTCACATTTGCCTAATGGCGAGCTTGCTTTTCAACATGCGCTGCAAGCCGGGCGGAATGCCGGCCTGGATGTACATTCGCGGGTGCTGCCGGTGGATATTGGATTAATGGTATTCACGCGGGGAGAACGGGCGATCAACCGTACCGACCCGCCGCCAGATAATGCCAAATATGTGCAGCCCTTTATCGTACTGCATTTGCTGCAAAGGGCATCCGGGCGAGTGCGCTTCGAAATTATCGACTCTGATGGTCAGCGTCTGTTTGTGCATGAAGGTGTGCAAAATCTGGGATTAGGCGCAAATTTGATCAGCCCGGCGGCACGTCTGAAAATTCTGGATGCTCACAACTTTGATGGCGAATGGCAGCTTCGCGTTAGCGCCGACGGCGTGCCGCTGGCAGCACATCATTTCGCATGGCACGAAAGCCGGGAAAAGCTGGTGCGCCGCCATCTTACTGCCGATGGCGAGCTTCGCGCCGATGCACGGGAACAACTGGTCAGCGAAGATCCATTTGACCGGATTACGCTGGATGATCTGCTGTCGGAACAGCCTGCGCAGCGGCGGGGTTCATCTCACTAGCTGCAAATGACTGCTGATGGCGGTCAGCACGTCGTGCGGTGGGCAGGGCTTCAGCAGCACCCCATCCGCACCGATAGAACGCACGTAAGCAGGATCGTTTAGCTTTGAATTGGCGCTGTGCATGATCACCGGCAGCAGGCGATAGCGATCATCGGCTTTCAGCAGGCGGCAAAGTTCGCCGCCGCTCATACCCGGCATCATGTCGTCCAGCAAGATTAAATCAGGCGAACAATCATCTATCACCGTTAGCGCAGCATGAGCATTGGCCGCCTCGCAGGTTTCGTAACCACCGCGCCGCAGGACAATCTGCAAAATATGCCGGAAACCATCTTCATCATCAACGATCAGAATATTCGCCATGTCACCTATATTTGCTCAGTTTTTTGTAGACTTAAACGATAAATTGATGCTAGCATCAATTTCCCAAAAATCTCATAAAGAATTAATGAAGAATGGATCGGTGAGGCTGTGCCAATGCGCAGCTGGCGATGATTTTTCAGACGAGCAGGATGATGACTCAGTCTTGACCGTGCCAGAAGGCTGTGATACATTGATCGGCATCATTATGTGCCTGTAGCTCAGCGGATAGAGCGTCTGCCTACGGAGCAGAAAGTCGGGGGTTCGAATCTCTCCAGGCACACCTGATGGGAGCGGAGTCAAACACGCTCTTATGGAAACAGCGGCATTGTGTCCGCTGTTTTTTATTTTAGCCGATTGCCCCTTGAACGCTGTTTTTTGCATATCGTCAATTAAACGATGCAAATAGCCAAAGGGTGGTTTCAATTCAAGCGTGACATTCCCCGGTACATCAATTACGACCTTAT
This sequence comes from Anaerolineae bacterium, assembly GCA_014879665.1. GTDB lineage: Bacteria > Chloroflexota > Anaerolineae > Aggregatilineales > Phototrophicaceae > Flexifilum. The sequence continues at coordinate 14,271 of JACSRP010000095.1, forward strand.
CAACGATTTCACGAAGCAACCGTTTTTGATCACTGCGCTCAAGTCCATTGTACAACGTTCTGAGATTTGCAATGATTTCAAGTGCCTGATCAAGATTTGATATGTGATCCACACGCTCTCGACTAAAACTCTCTAGCGCAAACCGGATTTTTTCACGTCGGTCGTTCCATTCAGCCCAGAGCCCATCCCAGTGCGCACTAAAACTTGTGTTTCTAGAATGCTTATTCACTAGCAGATTTAAATTATCAACAAAAGACGGTTGTTTTTATTCACACTAATGAACTTACCTTAACCTGTCATATCCATTGGAGAATCATGATGCCATACGTCTCAAAAAACCAACACGAAATTCTTGATCAGCTCTTTGACTTTATCCAGAAATATATGGTTGAACATGGCTATTCACCGTCGTTCGATGAGATTGCGGAAAACTGTCATCTTAGTCGCTCATCTGTGGTTCATTATCTGAGTCGCTTGGAGATTCAAGGACGCATTCGTCGTGAGTTTGGAAAAGCACGTAGCATAGTCATCATGAAGAACGACTAAAACTACAACCAAAACTCCATCAAAATAGCCACTAAATACAGAACTTGTGTGCTAATCTAAGACTGTGAGGGCAACAACCCGAGCGAAAAATTACGTTCTTTTTACTTATTAACCGAGGCTTTGGGTGCAAAACATTTCTTTTGTGCTTTGCACCCAGGCTGAAGGGAATATGGAGGAAGCGAATGCGCTGAATGCAAGCTGATCCATAAAACTTTGGCTTACTTATTAGTTATAGGAGAAATTTATGCCAGCAATCTGGACTGCGACACCCAACTGGGCAACTAATCAACTCGTCACTGCTTAGCCTTCAATGTGAATGGAAGCATGGTTCCCAATTATTCATTTCCAGCAGGTAAGTTCAAGCAGCCTAATTCGGGCCAAGCGGTAAATCACTGTTGCCCATCTCTATACGGCCACCACTGGCGGTTCTCAGGTTTGGAAGCCTCAATGGTGGATGACAACACCAGGAACCGCATCTGCACCCGGTAGTACGACCACAGCATACACAATTATTCAGCTATAAGGGAGAAATCAATGTTTGCTAAGCACTTTAAGATTACATCCGACGTTAACTTAGAAGCCTTGCATGAGGAATTGACTGCGGCTTATTCCAATGTGAAGGGTCTATCTAGAGACATTGACGACTGGCAGGTTTTTTTCTTGGAAGAGCCGACCTCTGAAGAGCTAGAAGGGGTATTGGCCATAATTAATGCGCATGACGCTTCGGTGAAATCGACCAACCAAAAGGAGCTGGAAGCGTTGCATGAACTTCGTCGCCAATTTCTCAATGCGCCTCTGGACATTGAAGCACTTGAAGCAAATGAGGCCGGATGGCGACAGCTGGCTGAACATGTGATATGGCTGGAACGCGAAGTGGCAAGATTGGTGTCGTAGGAGAAACCTATTGGCAAAACAAAAGATTCAAAACGGGCTCTCGTCAGAAGCCTTTCAGCAAATATGCCGGATGCTGGCCATCGGCGCAGCACTAGTTTTAGCGGCAATCATTCTTACAACACCTGAATTAGATGGCAACCGTGACGAACTATTGATGCTGGTCCTCACCCTGGTGCTGGCCTTGGCAGGCGGATATCGCTTGCGGAGTAGCGGTGAAAAGAATGGAACTCCGGGCATACTGGCGACAGACGAATTGAGAAGTATTTTTCAAGATGTTTTACGGGATTGGATAGAAGCGCGGGAGCAACAGCAAGAAAAAGACGAAGCAGATTCTTTCAGACACGCAAACATGATTGATCAGGAAAGGACTGAGGAATGAGACGAATTCCGATCAAGAACGACTAAAAATACAGCGAAAGCTCCAGCAAAATTTACGACCGCAAAATAGAATTTATGTTCTAATATAGTAAGGTGACAAGATACACGTAGGAGATAGAAAATGCTGTAAGAAAAAGATGATTTTCATGCGTTTCGATCTGATTTAATTAATGAAATGGAGAATTTTATGACAGCTGTTTGGACAACACCAGTAACGTGGATTACCAATGATCTTGTTGATGCTGCCGATATGAATCAGCAACTTCGCGATAATCTCGAATATCTCTATACAACAAAAGTACCTACGGGCATGCTCGCTCCATATGCAGGAGCAAGTGCCCCGGCTAATTGGTTGTTTTGTAGCGGTGCTGCCGTGTCTCGCACGACCTATGCCGGTCTGTTTGCGGTCATCGGAACAACCTTTGGCGCTGGAGATGGTTCGACGACTTTTAATCTTCCAGATTTACGGGGCCGTTTCCCGCTAGGAAAAGATGATTTAGGGGGAACATCAGCAAATCGGGTAACCGCTGCCGCCGCAGATCAAATTGGCGGTTCTGGTGGTGCGGAAGCCCATACGCTAACCATAGCTGAAATGCCTGCGCACACCCACAACTATGACAAGTCGAACTTTCCAACTACCTTCTCGGGCGGCGCAAATGCTGGAGGCTTAGGAACCACTGCGACAGCAACATCATCTCAGGGGAGCGGTGGCGCACATAACAATATGCCCCCTTACATCACCCTAACTTATATCATCAAAACCTAGCTGAAGAAAATTAAATAGATTGATAAAAGAAGATAGTTTGATGAAGCAAAAGGAAAAGATTTATGTGCAATGACGGATGTGGAAAGTATAAGAAGCGTAAATTGAGCGCCAGCGACAGCGGACGTGGAATCAAAGTCACCGCTACTAGTTCACTAGGAACACTGGTCCATACCGCGTTGGCCAGCATTTCAGCCAACGAATGGGATGAAGTTCATCTGAATGTGGTCAATACCTCAGCGTCACCAGCCAAACTGACCATCGAATGGGGAGGTACCGGTTCGCCTGATGATCTGGTTGAAGTGACGGTTCCCGCAGAAAGTGGTTTCTTGGAAATTATTCCAGGACATGTACTGCAAAATGCTAAAGAAGTCCGCGCTTTTGCAGACACCACGAATGTCTTAGTGCTCCACGGTTTTGTGAACCGTTATGAGCAAACAACTTAGGAGGCTATCCAATGGGATTAGCAGGAGATCACGTACAAGTATTGGTTGGCGGTTACGAATTTACGGGGGATGTGAATCGCATCACCATCGCCGACGCTTTTGACCTGAATGATGTGACAGCGTTTGGCGATGCCGTTCGCAAATATATTCCAGGGTTACGCACTTCTGTCATTGGTCATGATGGTTATTTCAACGCGCAGGCTGGCAGTACCCATCCAGTATTGAAAGGGGTAAGTGTTAAGGGCGTCTTATCTGTCCTTCTCGGTCAAAATGTGGCGCCAACAGTCGGCGATCCTGTCTATAGCCTGGATGGTATCCAAAGTCGCTACGGGACGTTGCCTCAGTTTGACCGTTATATTCCCTTCGGCGCACTGTTTGCGAACCGCGCGGGGATTGGCGGTTGGGGAATTTCACTTACGCCACCGACCATAATTTCCGCAACAACGACAGGTAGCCTAGTTGACAATGGAGCAGCCTCATTAAACGGCGGTGCCGGGTTTCTGCACATTTTGCAAACAACCCCAAGTGATACTTATACATTTATCATTGAAGGTTCAACTAGTGCAGGCTTCACATCACCAACCACCTTGGCAACTTTTACATTAACCGGGCTGAATCTCAATTCGCAGCGGATTTCGATAGCAGGGACCATTCCGCAGTACGTGCGCTATAAAGCGACTCGCACGGGTTCAGTAGGCAACTCAGTAAAATTTGCGCTCAATTTAGTTCGATTTTAATTAATGGATTTTTGAAGGAGAAAATTATGGCTCTTGCAGGTGATCATGTCGTGGTTAAGATGGACGATGCTGGAGGAACTCCACGTGAATTTGCTGCGGGCGACATTATTAGTGTTGATTTGCCGCTCAGCTACGATCAATTTGATGTGACGGGTTTTGGCGATGCTGCTCACAGCTTTATCGATGGCCAACTTCAGGCCCAGGTCGCAATTCGCGGTTACGTAACAACAACCGCTTCAGTAGGGACACATACTGTTTTTCGCGATGCCTATCAGCAGGGCAAGCAAGTCACGCTCGAAGTACAGGTGGGTCAGAATGCGCCACCCACCACGGGCGACCCCAAGTATACCGGCGAGTTCTTCATTGAGAGTTATGTGCCGATGATTGAAACCGGCAAGGCTGTGATGTTTGCGGCCCGTCTGCGTCCGGCAACAAATGCTGCTCCCGCATGGGGGGTTGTCTAGTTTTGATGATGAGGTCGCGGGTTATTTAGCGGCCTCATTTCCACTCAATAAATTTATCGATTAGAAAGAGGTTTTTATGGCAACGACTTGGACGATTGCTGTTGATTGGGACAAAAACGGCAACTACAGCGGAACTTATGATGATGTGACCGGCCGGGTGATTTCGGCAAGCTGGTTTCTGGGAATGAGACAGGCTTATCAGGATGTTGCGGATAATTCAGTGCTCTCCTTGGTGCTGCGTAATGACGACCGGCGTTATTCGCCGGAATATACCAGCAGTCCTTTGACGACCAAAGTAACGTTAAACCGCCCGGTACGGATTCAATCCAACGATGGCACCACAACAAGAACCCATTGGACCGGTTGGATCGAAAGTATTCAGCCCAGCGTGAACTTGAACGGGCAGCGTATCGTTACCCTTATCGCTGCGGGTACCATGCAGTTTTATACCGCTGCCGAAACGAAATTGGGCTTGCAGGTCAATCAACGTGCCGATCAAATCATTGCGGCACTGTTGGCCGAGATCCCATCACCCCCTGCTTCAAGCCTGGAAGTCGGGATGACGCTGCCGCTGGCAGCCGACAATTGGGTGAAACAAGGTGGCTACACCGATAGCGAACGCGATACCTTCGATGTGTATCACGCAATCGCCGATATTGCAGGGGCGGAACGTGGTCGCTTCTTCTTTGATCGCTCTGGGACAGCGACCTTCTGGAATCGCGCTCACCTGCTCTATGACCAACCCATCGATGTCACGCTCAACGATGCGATGATGGATCTGTCCTATACCTACGCAGGCATTGATCGCTGCAAGAACGAAGTGATCATCGTCTGCCATCCGCGTAACATCAGCGCTTCTACAACGGAGGTACTCTGGCAGCTTGTGGGTGCGGTGATCACGATTGCGCCCGGTCAAACCCGTAAGCTCTACGTGAAATATCAGGATGACAGTGGCAACCGTATTGGTGGCCAAACGGTAACGCTTACGGGCGTAACCTTTGCGCAGGGGACCGCAAGCTCCAGTATTGCGCCGAAGGCTAACGGTGCGGAATTGACCTTTATAAACAGCGGTTCAGTGGACGCCATTGTGAACGCCGCCATCGTCCGCGGACAGAAAATCACCACCTTCGATATCATGGAGGCAACCTCTAAGGATCAGCCCAGCATTGATAACTATGGGCGGCGCACGCTCAAGCTCAATCTGCCAGCCTTGACCAATGTGAGTAATGCTCAGGATATTGCTGATTTTGAGCGTAACCGGCGTTCTACGCCCCGTGGTGAGATTACTTCTATAACCCTCCGCAGCCACGGAAAGCAGGGCGGTGGCTACCACGCTGAGCAATTGGGCCTAACCATTGGCGATCGGATTTCGGTGCAGGAGACTCAAACCGCACATAACGGCAGCTACTACATTATTGGCGAGGCCCACTCGCTGACGAAAGGCGCGACCGTCTTGGAGACCACCTGGTATCTTGAACGGACACCTGATGTTTATCCCTGGGTATTAGGCCACGACGTTTATTCGCGCCTTGGCGTAACCACCAAATTGGGTTAGGAGCGAGCAAAATGCCAGTGATCAATACAACGAGACGAACAGCAGACGCTGGCGAAATTGGGGGACCGGTGAAAAAGCCGGCCACCCAATCTCGGCCAACCACTTCATCTAAACCGGCAACTTCCGTCATCCCACGTAGCCAGCCCAACACAGGAGGCAGTACCAGCGCGTCAAAAGCGCCAACAACCGTTGTTGATTTTAGGGGAGGCGCAAATACAAGTACCCCCACAAATAACACCAGCGTTCAAGTTTCCAATTCGCTCAGTTCAAAGATTAAACCGGGCAATGCCACTTCTACCATTGGAAAGAGTCCTGCCCCGAAAGCTGAAATAGAACTCAGAAGTGCTGTCAATAATTCAGCAGGAGATTCAAAGACAGCCAAGAAGGTAATTTATGCTGAGGTTAATTGGGACGATGAAGAGACTAGCTCACAGAAGTACACTGTTTCTAGTTCATCGGTGAATCCATGGGTGACGAATTTCGTTTCCGATCCTCTTAATACCACCTTGGCTTTATTGCAGGGCGCGATCCTAGATAGAAATTATGACGTGAACTTGCTTGGTGGAGCAGGAATGCGCTTTACAGACTGGATGGCGTGGTCACCGGAGCAAATTAATGTCGTTTTTCAGAGCATTACCCAGACGGCTGCATACTATAACCAATTGGCACAGATTTGGAATGTAGACCACGCCAACTCCCCTAGTCAACAAATTCGATACGAAGGGGCCGCACATTTGTTCCGCGAAATGAACGGTCCAATGGTTTTTACTTTACATAATGCTGAGTTTCTTAGCGTTCCAGGAGATCGAAGTTCATGGTTGTCGAGATTAGAGCGAAATATGGTAACGACCAGTGATATAGATACTGATGGAGATCGTTTGATTGATCATAATGAGGATGGAACCCCTCGATCCCCTGATGCGCCGCTTGAATCGACAATTAATATTTCGGGTGCTGCTTTCCGTGGCGGGTCCATTCACTTAGGGCTCAGCGGTTTACGCGATGATCAGAATACAAGATCTGGCCTAATGTACGATGGCAGGATTCTTGTTACCCACGAAATTGTTCATATACTAGATTACGCGCTTAATGATGGCCTAACAAGCTATTATGAAGAACATGAGATATTTGGGGATTACGAGATAGGAATGTCAAATATTGGCGCTAGATCAAGTGGCTCGGTATCTGAGATTGTAGGAGATGCGGTAACAAATAGCATTTGGGGAACATATGATTATAGTAATTTAGATGCTTTCAATCGGGATGCCTTTGTAAGATCAATGATCACCCAAGCAATAGTAAATGAATTCCTAGAGGAAAGGTAAGATAAGGTAGTAGCTGCCTCTTTTGCAATGTGATATTAGTGTGACGTTTTTAGCGAAGATCAAGATTTTAGGTGAATTGGAGCCAATAGGATGACCAAAATGAAGCGCTTTATTGTTTGTGCGATTGTGCTCATTTTATCTTCCGGTAACATGCCATTTAGTGTTGATTCGATGGTTGGCGATCTCGCATGGACACAGGTGACAGAAGACTCTATCAGAAGTGTGGATTGGGCTCCTGATGGCATGACCCTAGTCGTTGGAAATAGGGACGGGATCGTGACGGTTGATGCGAACACTTACGAGATTGAAGAACGTATCGATATTGGTCGTACCAGTGGTCGTGGATATATTGTTTCGTGGAGTCCCGAAGGTAATTGGGTAGTAGCAATTGATCCTACAAGCTATGTCTATGTTGTTTCAGCCGAAGCAAACAAGTTTGAACCCGTATTTTATGCAGGAGATAATCTCACTTCTGTTCTCCAATGGGGGCCAAATTCCAACCAGTTTGCCATCTTTGATAGCGAGGGACACCTCAATATTATCGAGGTGCCATCCGGTGAAGTGTTAGAGGTAATAGACGTTCAATCCCTTGTCCCGAATCTAAGATTTAACCATTTTGCGTGGAGTTCAAACGGCCAATACTTTGCGATTCCGAGTGAGACTGCCTCTGCTATAGAGTTTCTGGACGCTAATGGAGCGCTCGTGAATAGCGTAATTGAGAGTTCTCCTTATAATGAGCATATGTGCCCCTTGTTTGATGCGCCGGTTCAAGGCGTGATAGGAGCTATGGAATGGTCGCCAAGCAGCCAACAGTTGGCCATAGGCTCGACAAGATTAGGGCTGTGCTCACTCAATTTGGACGGTACTATTTCTTCAAGAGGTCTTGATGAAGAGGGTGCGACAAGCTTGGCATGGGATCCTACCAGCAGCGTGCTTGCAATCGGTAACGGGCCAACCGGGGATTGTTGGATTCGCTTGATAGACTTTTCATTTAGTGACTTACCGGTAATTGATCCTATAGGTCCTGACCGCTGTAGTGTTTACGATATCGCTTGGAGTCCCGATGGTGAAAGAATTGCTATCGCTACTAGCGAAGGATTGTGGATAAAACAGCTTGAATGAAAGTTTCGAAATCATTCAAAATTTTTTCCTCTTAGGCCCTTGATTTATCTCAAGCCTTTTCGTTGAGTTTTAGGATGCTGACCTTAATCAAAAAAACGTTTACACTCTACAGTAAGTTTGTAACCAAGGTTAAGGTGTAAACGTTTTTCATTCCTATCAGCGATCATGTTTACATCGTAACTTGAATCAATTATTCGAGATATGTATACGGCTAGGCTATACACCCTCGTTCGATGAAACCGCTGGGAATTGTCATTTGAGCAAGATCGTCCTTAATCCATTATTTAGGAAGATTAGAAGTTCAGAAGCGGTTGCGGCACGTATTTGGGAGCGCGCAATATAGTCACTGTGAAAGCGACTAAAATTCCACCGAAACCTCCACCCAAAATGTCACCGCATTTAAGAGAACACGTGCTATATTGAGACTTTAAACGATAACACAAACATTTATTAGAACTATTTCTGTTGAATAAAGG
>JACSRP010000041.1 GCA_014879665.1 Anaerolineae bacterium
CATTGTCATTCGCCCCAGGTGCATAACCTGTTCCATTTTCCAGATTACCTATTCGACTGTCATAGTGTGCCCCAACAACAATGACTCCCGCTCCTGGTTCAGTCCCATTGAGAATGGCAATAATGTTCTTGGGGGTTGATCGAATACCGCCCCAATTCAGTGAAAAATCCTGATTAGTCACAACAAGGCGACCTGATGAACGCTGCTGGATCGACTGAAACTGACCCAGGATATAATTATAAGCTGCGCCAATACCATGATCCGGCATAGTGTAGGACGAGTTGACATGCCGCGTCCCAAAATTTTGCAGGGTATCAATATGCACAAATAAGCGATCAGCTTCAACTTGATTCATCAACGTATACAATTCAATCTCAAAAGAGGGGGTGGCGGTTGAGACTACCACCTGTGACGAAAACTGGCTAGAGTCAAGGGTCGCATATCCAAGTGTCGGGGGTGGCAAAGATGTCGCTCTTGGCATAAGCGTGGGCGGTTTCTCATCAGTAGATAAAGTACAACCTGTTATAAAAAGGCTAATCAGCAAGATTAGCGCTAGGAATAGCATCTTTGCAAAACGCATAGGCGAAACCATCGGGAAAAATCCAAATAAAACGGGCATGTTACTTCAGTAAGTCAACATGCCCGTTAAAGAAACAAGAATATCAGGAACGCAGCATCCGCAGACCGCTGCCAACCACAACAAATTCACTGATTTCGTGTGCCAGCACCGCGATAGGCAGTGTAAAGAAGCCCAGAACAGCGCCAATCACCAGGACGGTAATGACGACGATAGACAGTGCCAAATTCTGGTTCACCACGGATTGGTTGCGCTTGGCAAGCCGCAGCCCATAAACGAGCCGCTCCAAATCGTCCGCCATGAGTGCCACATCCGCTGTTTCCAGCGCTACATCCGTACCCGCTGCGCCCATCGCAATGCCAACAGTTGCCTCCGCCAGCGCCGGTGCGTCGTTCACCCCATCGCCGACCATTGCTACATGGCCGTAACGCTGTGAGAGTTCACGCACCCGGGTTACCTTGTCTTCCGGTTTCAAGTCAGCGTAGAACTCATCAACTCCAACCTCACGCGCAATGGCCTGAGCTGTTCGCTCATTATCACCTGTCAGCATCACCACCCGTTCAACGCCCAATGCGTGCAGCCCTGCAATTGCTTTTTTAGCATTGGGACGAATATTGTCTCGGATGGCTAAAAATGCCCATGCGCTCCTGTCATTCCCCAGCACGACGACGGTTTTGCCTTCGCTTTGCAGACGAACCACCGTTTCCTGAGCGTCAAGATTAAAATTAACGTTCAACTGCCGCTGGAAAAGATCAGGGCTGCCGATATAAAGGGAATCGCCGTTAAAATGCGCGGATGCGCCTGCGCCCGTAAGCGACTTAAAGTCAGTGACTTCAACGGCTGGGATGGATTGGGCTTCAGCGTAGCGGGTGATTGCCAGCGCCAGAGGGTGTTGACTGCGCCGTTCAATTCCAGCAGCCACACCAAGTACATCTTGCTGAGAAAGTGCGCCGTTTGCATCAACGGTCTCCAGAACCAGCACCTCTGTTACTTCGGGTTGACCGCGTGTGAGGGTTCCAGTCTTATCCAGCGCGACCACTTTGATCTTGGCGAGTTCTTCAACATAAAGCCCACCTTTAATCAGCACCCCCTGGCGTGCGCCTGTTCCCAATGCCGCAACGAGTGTAATCGGAATGGAAATAACCAGAGCACATGGCGCGGCAGCAACGATGAAGACCACCGCGCGAGTTAACCACATCTCCCATGCGCCGCTGAAGATCAGAGGTGGCACAATGGCAATCAGCAGCCCAGCAAGGAGTACGAGTGGGCTGTACCGTGACCCGAAGCGCTCAATGAACCGCTGGCTTTTTCCCTTCTTCTCCTGAGCTTCTTCGACCATGTGGATGATGCGGGCAATGGTATTATCCGCAAATGTTTTGGTAGCGCGGATTTCCAACGCTCCTTCACCGTTAATACTGCCTGCAAACACGACATCCTCAGGCTGTTTTTCAACGGGTACACTCTCACCAGTGACAGGTGCTTGATTGACGTTGGACACGCCGATCAGGACTACACCATCGGTGGGAACTGACTGTCCTGGCTTCACGATGAAGATATCGTTAAGCCCAAGCTCTTCCACCGGGATTTCGACCTCTCGCCCATCGCGCTTGACAAGTGCCATCTTCGGTGTCAAATCCATCAGGGCACGGACAGCAGAACGAGTCTTCTCTTCAGTGTAGCCCTCAAGCGCTTCCGAGATGGAGTAGAGAAAGACAAGCATTGCTCCTTCTTCGGCTGCCCCTAACAGGGTAGCAGCGACAGCCGCAACGCTCATCAGCAGCTCAATCCCGACCTCACGTTCATGGATAAGTTCTTCCAGTGCCTCACGACCAAAATAGTACCCACCAATGAGGATCGCGCCGATATAGAGAATGAACGAGATTGGTTCTGACCCGCCAGCTTGTTCCAGCAGCCAGCCTACAACGAGCAGAATGCCGGAGATAACCGAAGCAATCACCTTCGGGTTCTGCCAGAGCTTGGGTTGCTCTGGTATGGCACGTCCCCGCTGTGGGGGAAACCCAATTGCGTTTAATTTCTCCCGCAGTGCCTCCGGCGAAGTCGTTTCAGGATTATAGGTCAGCGAAACCTTTGCTGCTTTAGGATAGACCTTCAGATCAACAATACCCTGAAAATCTTGCAGCCCACGCTCTAAAATGGCTGCGTCGTGTTCGCAGTCCATATTACCGACATAGATATCCAATTTTGCGTTATTCATCTATCCCTATCCTTTGGGAATACTGCTACGTTCCCATCCCGACCTGTGGACTGATCACCCCGTGATAGATCACAGCACCGACAACCAACGTTACAGAAGCAACCGCAGTGGCGTGCTGAATAGTACGGACTGTAACAAACTTGGGTGGTGGCTCGCCGCGCGCCTCAGCCGCTTTACGCCTCTCAATATGCTTCGCATGGGCACGCGCCCCTAGCGCAAAGGTCATCGGGACAGCAGTACAGAACAAACACATGATTCAGGTCCTTTCTTTACCCAAAGTTCAAGGGTGACGTTTAGCGTACAAGGTTATCGTTTCGCTTCAACCGAAGCAGACGTGATGAGTTCGCAAGAATACCCAGATCAGGGAGTGATTGTGCAGCAGCAGCAAGAACGGGTGGTAGAATACCAAAGGCAGCCAGCGTCAAGCCAAGCAGGTTGTAAATGGCAGTAAAGGCGATGTTGGTCTTGACCACGCGCATCGTCCGGCGGGCGATATGAATGGCTTCCGGCACCAGTGTCCAGTCCTCACGCATCAGTGCGATGTGGGCTGCCTCTAACGCAACATCCGTCCCGGCTGCGCCCATAGCGATCCCAATATTGGCCTGTGCCAGTGCAGGCGCGTCGTTGACGCCGTCGCCCACCATTACAACGATATGCCCCTTCGCCTGATACTCCTTCACAATCGCTATTTTGTCCTCCGGCAGCAGGTTTGCCCGATAGTTCACGCCTAATTTCTGCGCTAAAGCGGAAGCGACTCGTTCATTGTCGCCTGTGAGTATGCGTATCTCCTTGATGCCTAACGCACGTAATGCGGCGATAGATTGGGGAATTTCGGAACGTACCGTGTCTGATGCGCCCATCACCCCGACAACTTCGCCATCTTTCTGCACAAACAGGGCAGTCTTTCCCTGCGCTTCCAGATCCACTGAAGCTGCGGATGCAGTCCCCAACAGGCGCTGATTGCCGACACTAATGCTGCTGCCGTTGATCTGTGCTTTGACACCAGCACCTGGAACTGCCTCGAATGCCTGCGGTTCATAAAGCGTGATCGCGCGGCGGCGGGCTTCTAGCCGTACAGCCTCAGCCAGCGGATGTTCAGAATAGCGTTCTGCCGAAGCTGCCAGCGCGAGAATTTCATTTTCCGGGATGCCATTGAGGGTGATGACATCGGTCAACTGTGGGCGACCTAGCGTGAGCGTGCCGGTTTTGTCAATCAGCACGACATCCGCACGCGCCAGCGTTTCGATATATTTGCCGCCCTTGATGAGCAGACCTATTTTGGCAGCAGCACCAATGGAGGCAAGCATAGCAATGGGTGTAGCGAGAGCGAGGGAGCAAGAACAAGCCACTACCAGCACCGCCGCTGTTGACAGCGGGTTACGGCTGATGAGGAATGTCAGCAGGGCAATAGCTCCCACCAACGGCAGGAAATACCCGGAAAATCGATCTGCGATGCGCTGAACATCAGCTCGATGGGCTTCTGCCTCTTCGACCAGCCGAATGACCTTGCCAAAAGTTGTATCCGCACCGACATGGGTTGCGCGAACCCGCACGCTGCCCAGTTCAGCAAAGGTGGCAGCGAAAACTTTGGAGCCGATCCCCGCCTCAACGGGCATGGATTCACCCGTAATCGCGGCTTGATTGATGGTTGCCTGTCCTGCAATGACTTCGCCATCCACCGGTATTTTCTCGCCGGGGCGGACAATGACGGTTTGACCAATCTGAACATCCGCAAGGGATACTTCCTGTTCCTGTCCATCGCGCTCAATGCGTGCAGTCTGCGGTGCCATCGCTGTCAGATTCTTGAGTGCCTGGCGGCTGCGTTCGGTTGTGAAGCGTTCGGCATAATCCCCCACGCGCATGAAAAAGACGACAATTGCCGCTGTCACCCACTGTCCTACGATCAGGGCAGCAAGCACACCAATACTCATCAAGGTATGCGAAATCACCTGGCGCTTCATGGTGGCGCGAACCACATTGAGGAAGGTGGGATAACCTGCAATCAAGACCAGCACATAACCCAGCGGCGCGGGGATTAAATCGGTGATGGATTCAAACAGACCCAATCCCTCACCGGCAATGACAATCAGCAAAACCGCG
>JACSRP010000033.1 GCA_014879665.1 Anaerolineae bacterium
TCCCCCTTTGTAAACTCTGTGTAAATTGTTCCTCACAAAATTACTATATTGCATATAATTACCCGGTTGTGTTTCTGTTGAATGCTGTGTTGAAGGGCATTCCCTCTTATGATCGAAGTGAATCAACTGACCAAACGCTACGGCGGCTTCACGGCTGTGAACGGCATTTCCTTCACGGCAGCGCGCGGGGTGACCGGTTTCCTTGGGCCAAATGGCGCAGGTAAGACCACCACCATGCGTATGCTGACCGGGTATCTGCCTCCCACCACTGGCAGTGCCTCCGTCGCCGGCTTTGACGTGTTCAGCCAGAGCCTCAAAGCCCGCCAGCACGTCGGCTATCTTCCCGAAAGCGTGCCGCTTTACCGCGACATGACCGCCATCGGCTACCTGATGTATATCGCTGAAATTCGCGGGGTGAAGCATCGCCGTGATCGTGCTGAAAACATCCTTGGCCGCGTCGGGCTGGCACACCGCGCCGACAGCCAGATTCGAACCCTCTCCAAAGGCATGCGCCAGCGCGTGGGGTTGGCTTCGGCGCTGATCCATGATCCTGAAGTGCTGATTCTGGACGAGCCGACCATCGGCCTCGACCCGATTCAGGTACTGGAACTGCGCGATCTGGTGCGGGAACTGGGGCAGCGCCATACCGTGTTATTCAGCACGCACATCTTGAGCGAAGCCGAACAGGTCTGCGATGATGTAATCATCATCAATCACGGCAATATCGTGGCGCAGGGCGCTCCGGCAGCTTTACGCGGCGAATTGGAACGCGGCGGCCGGGTGCTGGTGCGCGCTGATGTTCCGCTGGAACAACTGCTGCCGCTGGTACGCGAAACCCCCGGCGTCGCCAGCGTTGAGCTTTCGCTGGACGGCGTGATCGCCACACCAGCGACCAAAGACGACCCGCGCCCGCAAATTGCCAGCGCAGTGGTCAATCGTGGGTGGCGGCTGCTGGAACTGAGATCCGCTGCCGTGAATCTCGAAGAAATCTTCCTTGAGCTAACCCGTCAGGGCGCGCAGAGCGAATCAGCAGCAGAGGTGGCAGAATGACCGATATCTCATTTGGCGCAAACCCGACCGGAATAGAGGTTGAAGAACACGCCGTCGAAACCGGTGCGGCGTTCCCCTTCTGGGCGGTGTTCAAGCGCGAATTCAAGCAGTATTTTCGCTCGCCCATCGCTTATGGCGTGGCCTTCGCGCTATTCCTGTTTCTGGGCATCTATTTCAACGGATTTATCTCGCAGGTGAACGGGCAAATGCCCGCCGATACTACGCTGATACCCAGCATCATCACCTTCCTGATGTTCCTGTTCGCGCCGCTGCTGACCATGCGCCTGATCGCCGAGGAAACTCGCGAAGGCACGCTGGAAACGCTGATGACCCTGCCGATGAGCGAATGGCAGTTCGTCGTCGGTAAATTTCTGGCAGTTTGGGCGTATTACACCGTCCTGCTGCTGCTTTCGCTGGTTTTCGTAGTGATCCTGACCTTGATCGGCACGCCCGATTTCGGCGCGACTCTCGGCGCTTATTTCGGCGCATGGCTGTACGGCGGCGCGGTGCTGGCGATTGCCCTGATCTTCTCGGCGCTGACCGAAGATCAAATCGTCGCCGCGTTTCTAGGCGCGGCCACCATTCTCGTGCTTTACCTCTCCAATACCGCCGCTTCCGCGCTTTCCGCGCAGGCGCCCGCGCTCGCTAATATCGTCCGCGAGATGGGCTTAACCGCCCACTATGACGCAACTATGGCAGCGGGCATTTTGCGACTGGAAGACGTGCTCTACTTTGTGTTTGTCATGATCGCCGCGCTGTTCATCACGACGCGGATTGTTGAAGTTCGCCGCTGGAGGTCGTAACTGTGACCGATAACCAAAACAAGCCGCTGTTTCCGCCTGAAGAGGGCGAGACAGTACAGAATAACGAAGAAGCCTTCATCCCGCCGTGGATGCTGCTGGGGCTTTCGGGGGTAGGCTTCATTGTCGCCCTGATCGTGGCGCTCACCCAGCCAACCTTTGGCATTATCGGCTACGGCGGCATTGCCTTTGGCGTGCTGGCGCTGATCGCATGGGTATTGTTAGCTCCTTCGCAGGCTAAAGGCGTACTCACCGGGCGAACGCTGCGCTTCGGCGGCACCAGCCTGCTGGTCACGATACTGGTGATCGGGGCACTGGGGGCGCTGTATGTGCTGGCACGCAACCAGAACGTGCGCATAGACTTGACCGAAAGCGACGCCTATTCGCTGTCAGCCGAAAGCCTGCAAGCGATGGCCAACTACGCCAACGATCCCACCACCCCGCCGGTGCAAATTCTGGGCTTCTATTCGGCTTCGCAGGCCGGCGCGCAAGACCGTGACAGCTCTCTGCTAGACGATTACGCGGTCAATTCCGGCGGCAAATTAAGCTATCAGTTCATTGATCCCGAACGTAATCCGCAGCAAACCGCCCTCTACGGCATCACCCGCCCCGGCCAGATTGCAGTCGTTGCGGTGAATCCTGACGGCACGCTTGACAGCGAAAATGCGGTGCTGGTCAACAATGCAATTCAGGGCGACCTGACCAACGCCGTCTTACGGGCGGCGGCACAGGGGCAGTTTATCGCCTATTTCATCACTACCCGCGACGGTGTCGGCGGCCAGATGACGGTGCTCAAAGATGCGCTGACCAACCGTTTTGACTGGACGGTGGTAGATGCCAGCCTCGCTGAACTGAGCAGCCCGAACTATCAATATCCGCTCAATGACCCGAACTTTGACGGTCAGGTGATCATTTTACCGGGCGGCAGCGCCGCACTGACCGATCAGGAACTGGGTATCCTTCAGGATTATCTGGCGAACGGCGGCGATCTGATCCTGTACGCAGGCTCAAACCTGAACCCTGATCAGACCTCGCTGGCGAC
The DNA here is from genome assembly GCA_014879665.1 of Anaerolineae bacterium. GTDB lineage: Bacteria > Chloroflexota > Anaerolineae > Aggregatilineales > Phototrophicaceae > Flexifilum. The sequence goes on from JACSRP010000033.1 coordinate 2,893, forward strand.
AAGCGAAAACCTGAACGCCTATATTGAAGAAACCTGGGGCATGCGCATCACTCCCGGCGTCATTCTGGATGTCACACAAGCCTACCAGACCCCGCTGCTGCCGGTTTCAACCAACCTGAACACATCGGCCTACATCACCACCGCCGGCGTCACCCGGGGGCAGGGTGCGCTGATCTTTGAGACGCCCAATTCGATTACGCTGACGACAGCCCCGCCCAATGTGGTGGTAACGACGCTGTCCAGCTCCACCGAATCAGCCTATGAAATTGCTGATTTGGGACGGATCATCAACGCGCAAAGCGCCACCGATCTGGCGCAAACTGACGATGACACCGTTGGGACGTTCGTCTTTGGCGCGCAGGCTGAAAATGCAGCGACAGGATCACGGGTGGTGGTTTTCACCAGCCCCAGCATCGGCACCGACCCGTATGCGGTGATGAACGCGGATAACTTCCCGGTGGCCTTCAACAGCGTAGTTTGGGCGACAGATTTCAATAACTTTGTCAGCGCGATCACCATTCCGCAGCAGCAGCGCCTGCAGGATGTGCCGCTGTTCGCTTCCGAACAAGACCTGCGAAACATCAATTTCCTGACTATCATCGTGCTGCCGGTGGGTATCCTTGGCATTGGCGCCTACGTGTGGTGGAGCAACCGCAAACGCGGACAGGCGAAGGCGTAAGAACAATAACGAGTGATGAGGAATGAGTGATGAGGAAAAAGTCATTCATTCCTCATCATTCATCACCCATTACTTTTACTCTCTAAGGAACAGATCATGCGCTTAAGCAAAGGCACGATCATCTTAATTGTGGCGATGGTGGCGATTATTGCCACAGCGCTGTTCATGACTAGCAACCCGGCGTTTGCGCCAGCCATACCCACGCCGACGGCGACAGTGGCCTTAGGGGGGCGGTTGTTCGAAACCTTGAACGCGGATCAAGCCGCGATCACCCGCTGGCAGGTGCGCGACAACCTGACCGGCGAAAGCACCGCCTACGTGAAGAATGCCGACGGTATATGGGAAATTGAAGGCGGCGGCCCGGCGGTTGAACAGCAGCCAATCCTTGATGCGGTGCAAAGTTTTGCCACGCTGAATGCCAATGACACCTTTGAAGGCGCAGACCCGTCACAGTTCGGATTGGATCAGCCGGCTTACTCGATCTTCGTTTCGACGGCAGAAGGCGATGCGGTCTACGCGCTGCACGTGGGCGGCAAAACTTTCAATAACGCCCGCTATTACGTCACCACGCAAAGCCTGACGGGCGACGATCTGCCGGGCACGACAGTGGCCGAAGCGCCCATAGAAGGGACAGCGGAAGCCGCCGCAGAAGCGACCCCGGAAAGCACGGTTGAGCCAGTGGTACTGAGCGGAACGATCACGATTTCGACGATTCCGCAGCGGACAATTGACAGCACGTTTAGGGCGCTGCTGATCCCGGTATTTGCGCCGGAAGTGACCGTTGAAGCGACACCTGAAGCCACTGAAATCATGGAAATCATCGGCACGCCTGAGGCTATGCCAGAAGCGGAGGCGGCGGTTGAAGCTGAAGCCACGCCCGAAGTGACACCAGAGGCGACCGAAGCGGGATAAAAAACTCATTCCTCACTTCTCATCCTCGTAAATGGATAAGTCAAGAAAATAGGAATCAAAAATAAGCGGACGGCAAAAACCGTCCGCTTATTTTTTTCCGAATAGGAATTTAGTCCTACTGGTAGATGAAACTTTTAACCGTGATCATACGTCCTATGTATAAGACAAGGTACGAAAACAGCGAACAAGATTTATGTCAAGAATCCTTGACACTAAGCAAACCAGGTAACGCCTATACTTTGTTCATAATTGAAGCTGTTTACAAGGGGAATTCAGGGCAGTGGCTTCTCAGCTTCAACAAGAGACGAGACCAACAATGCTGCGTCTGATCATGCGGCGGGGGCCAACG
>JACSRP010000093.1 GCA_014879665.1 Anaerolineae bacterium
GCGTATCCGTCGGCGTTGGTGAGGGCGTATCCGTCGGCGTTGGTGAGGGCGTATCTGTCGGCGTTGGCGTAAAAGTTGCGGTTGCGCTGGTAGTTTGCTCTTCAAAGGCGCCAATGTCTACTGTACCGCCGACGATACGGGCATAGCCGCTTCCGCGCTGATCGGTGGTTATGCTAGACGGAACTAAAGCGTTACTGCCGGCATCAAGCGCAGGGCTGCCGGCTTCCAGATTAATGGTATTGGTTGAACCGCCCCAACTGCCAAAGTAGCCAAGCATGGCATTGGCGACGACCAGACTCCCGTTACCCGCGCTGAAACCGCAAGTGCTGTCCGTCGCCAGGTTGTAGCCGCCGTCTACAAAGGTGCCACCATAACTACAATTTGCCCCGGACGAACTCGCGCTATTACTGGCGATTAAGGTGTTGTATAGGAACGCGCTTGCGGTTGAGTTCGTACGAATCGCGCCGCCGGAACTGCTGGCGTGATTGCCTGCCAGCGTCACATTGTAAAGATTAAACATGCCGTGAAGCCCGATTAGCGCGCCGCCATCCCCATAGGATAGGTTTCCACTGAAGGTGCTGTTTTCTATGGTAATGTCACCTCCACCCATAGCCAGCGCGCCACCTAGATCAGCGATATTCTGGCTAAAGGCAGCATTTGAGATGCTTGCAGTGCCGAAGTTGTAAATCGCGCCGCCGCCCGTGCCGCCCCCGGCAGTATTTCCGGTGAAGCTGGCCCCATTGACAATGAGCGCCCCGTCATTGAAGACCCCGCCGCCATCCATCGCCTGATTGTGTTCATAAACACCACCGGAAATGGTCAAGAAGGCATTCGCGGCGTTGTAAATTGCGCCACCCTCAATGCCAGCCGTATTGTTGCGGGCAGAGGCGCTGTTCAATATCAGCGTGCCCCGGTTGTAAATTGCGCCGCCGCGATTGCTGTATCCATTTTGAAACCAGATGTTGTTGATCGTCACCGTCACATTAGACTGAATTTCGAGCAGCGACGGCTGCACGCTGCCACTGCTGGCCGCGCCCACCCGTAAAACTGGCGCAGGCGGGCCATCTATGGTCAAGGGCGCAGTCACCGCCGGAAGGCTGCTGCTGATCACGAGATCGCCCGTCACTGAAAAAGTGATGGTATCGTCGCCACTGCCGGCAGGACACCCGCCATACGCCGCATCGGTATTGGCGGCGGTGATGGCTTCGCGCAGCGCGCATTGTGATGCGTTGTTTCCGTATTCATCATCTAGCGTATTGACTTCGATAGAGGCAGCATAGGCAGTAAATTGGGGGATGAAGAAGTTGAGGAAGAACACACAAAAACCGCAGAGCAAAAGCAGGTAAGCGAGGCGCAGTTTGAGCGCGGGCATGGTCGCGGTCTCCAGTGTAGGCGGCTTTGAAGCGGCGAATATTGAATTGAGCATCAGTGAAGGGAAAATTTACCGATCAGCGACATGAACCAAACGTTAATTTTATAGGGCAGATTGGTTAAAAGGAAATAATATCCTTTATATTATTTCCAACAATTGATTTTTCATGATTAGGGGCTATCAAAAAAATAACTAGCAAAATTATTCGTCAAAGCCCTGAATTAGAAATTGCGTTCTATTCTACCCTGTATTTTTCAGCACAAAAAAGTAAAATTCAGGCATATAGTAGTATCGTGATTGTGAAATATACCCCTCAACCCACGCAAGCAGATAGAGGGGGGTAACGGAACTAGCAATTACAGTCGTAATGTACACTAACGGGTTATTTTCTCGCCTATGAATATGCGATTAACTGCCAAACAAAGCGCGATTGTGAAGGCGCCGGCAAATCAGAAAATCTTCTTGCGGGGCATGGCTGGCAGCGGCAAGACGACTGTAGGCGCGCGCCGAGTTCGCCAGCTTTTAGAAATGGGCGTGCCGGGAAGCGAAATACTGGTATTGGCGCCTCACAAGAGGCTTTCGCAGCCTTATCTTCAGGCAGCCAATGAGGGCGAAGTTACGATTGCCAGTTTTGCCAGCCTTGCCTATAGGATTGTTCAGCAGTTCTGGTCGCTAATTGCCGAGCAGATCAATCCGAACACTACTGATGAAACGCCAATATTCCTAAATCATGAAATGGCGCAGTATGCGATGTCCAAAGTGGTGGGACCGGAAATTGAACAGCGCAATTATTTCAGCAGCCTGCGCCTCACCCGCGCGCGGCTGTATACTGAAATTCTGGATAATTTGAGCAAAGCCTCGACTGTGGGTTTTCCCGCTTCACAGATTGCGGATCGGCTGAAGACGGCTTCGCGCCCCGATCCTGAGCAGCTGCATCTCTATGACGATATGCAAGCCTGCGCGGATTTGTTCCGGCGATTCTGCCTGCAACACAACCTGCTGGATTTTTCGCTGCAAATTTCGTTTTTTCTCGATTTTCTGTGGAAGCTGGATGCCCCGCGCCGCGCACTTACAGATCGCTACTACCATATCATCGCGGACAATATCGAAGAAGAAAGCCCCGCCGCCCACCGCCTGCTGCTGGATTGGCTGCCAGATACAAGCTCTGCGCTGCTGATTTACGACACCAACGCTGGTTATCGTACGATCCTCGGGGCGGATGAAATTAACGCGCTTACGTTACAAGATGCTTGCGCTCAGATCGTGACGCTGGATGATTCGCGGGTGATGTCTCCGTCTGTCGCGCTGCTGGAACGCGAACTAAGCGGCGCAATTCTGGAAGAAACCGATGCGCCGGCAAAAAAAGGACGCCATCGCAAAGCTGATTTACGCACTGCTATCGCTTATACCGCAGATGATCAGCAGCGCTACCATACGCAAATGCTGGATTGGACGGCAGATTCGGCGGCATCGCTGGTACATGCTCATGGCGTGAAGCCAGGGGAGATTGTGGTACTTGCGCCAGTGCTGAGCGACTCTCTGCGCTTCGCACTGGTTAATCGCCTAGAAGCACGGGGTATTCCCACTTATTCACTGCGCCCTTCCCGGCCACTGCATGACGAACCAGCAGCGCGCGCACTGCTGGCGCTGGCAAAACTGGCACATCCACAATGGATATTTTCACCTGTTTATGCGGTACGCAAAGCCGACGTTGCCGGGGCGCTGGTGAGCGTCATTGAGGGCATTGACCTGACGCGAGCATCGCTGCTAGTAGACATTCTGTTCAAAGGGGGCAAACTGCATCCGTTCAGTAAATTACAGAATGAGATGCTGCGCGGGCGCATCACCGATACCTTTGGCGAACGTTATGACCAGCTGATTACATGGCTGAATAACTCTCCAACTGATCAACTGCCGCTAGATATGTTCTTCGAGAAGCTCGCCAGTGAAATTCTGTCACAGCCGGGCTTTCGATTCCACGACAACTATGACGAGGCGCGCATCGTTATGAATCTGTTGGATTCAGCGCGAAATTTCCGCGAAACCGTCAGCCGCTTCGCGCCGGAGCTGGATGACGGCTATGAATACCTGAAAATGATTGATGATGGCGTTTTAACCAACCAGTATCCGCCGGTGGAACTGGATGAACAACCGGATGCAGTGCTAGTAGCACCGGCATACACATTCCTGCTGGGTAACCGCCCGGTGGATTATCAATTCTGGGTTTCAGTAGACAACCCGGCATGGAGCAGAAGGCCGCTGCAACCACTGAGCAACCCTTACATCCTGAGCAAGCAGTGGCAGCATGGGCGGGTGTGGACTGATGCCGATGAACAGGCTACCTCACAGCAAATTTTGAACCGGACGATCACCGGCCTGCTGCGGCGCTGCCGAAAACAAGTCTATTTGGGCTACAGCCAATTTAATGAAAGTGGCTTTGAGCAAGTGGGGGACCTGCGATTGGCAGTTGATGACGTGCTGCGCCGCTACAGTGATACGAAACAGAGCGAGGCCGCTGATGGCTAAAAAAGACGCCGCGCCGCGCCGCGCTCAGGCTGAAATTCTCAACTATACGCAGGGGAAAATGGGCATCTCGGCGGTGCCCGGCAGCGGAAAAACATGGACACTTGCCCGGCTTGCCGCAAAGCTAGTGCGCGAAACTAAACTGGGGCGGGGGCAGCAAATTTTGATTGTGACGCTGGTCAACGCCGCGCGAGGGAAATTTGAACAGCAGGTACGCGACTTTTTAGGCGAGGATGATCCCGGCACCAGCTATCGCGTGCGCACGCTGCATGGGCTGGCGAATGATATTGTCAGCGAACGCCCCGGATTGGTGGGGCTTGCGGAAGATTTCCAGATTCTGGACGAAGACAACTCTAATGACATGATCGAGGATGCGGTCACTGCTTATGTGCGCGCGCACCCAGCGTTCGGCGCGGAATATGTACAGCCAGAGCAGGCTCAAGAGGTCGGCGAGTTATGGCGCGAAGAGGCGGTGCGTATCGCATCGGCCTTCATTAAGCAGGCGAAAGATGAGCGTAAAACGCCAGAGATGCTGCGCCGCGCGCTGGAACATTCTCCGGCTACGCTGCCGCTGGCGGAAATGTGTGTGAGCGTTTACTTAAGCTATGAACACGGGCTGCGCTATCGCGGCGCGGTTGATTTTCAAGATTTGATCCGGCTGGCGCTGACGGCACTGGAGGCGGATCTTGAATTTTTGCTGCGACTGCGCGCGCGCTGGCCGATCATTCTTGAGGATGAGGCGCAAGATAGCAGCCGGCTTCAGGAAGAAATTCTGCGCCGGTTAGCGGGAGAGCGCGGCAACTGGGTGCGCGTGGGCGATCCGAATCAGGCGATTTACGAATCGTTCACCACCGCGAGTCCGACATTTTTACGCGCTTTCTTGCGCGAAACCGGCGTGACTGCCCGTGAACTGCCCGAAAGCGGGCGCAGCACGCGCCGCATTATCGGCATCGCCAATCAACTGATCAATTGGTCGCTGGAACACCCGATACCAGAAATTCGCGTGAAAATGCCGCTAGACAAGCCGTATATCCAACCGCTCGATCAGGGCAACCCACCGGACAGCCCGGATAGTCTGGTATTCGCCCCACTGAGGATGTCTTCCGGGCAAGAGCGCATGTGGGCTGCCCGCTCGGCGCAGCAGTACATGATCGATCATCCGGACAAGACGGTGGCGATGCTGCTGCCGACCAACGCCAGCGGTGCCGCAATGGCTAACCTGCTGCGCAAAGAGAACATTGATTATGTTGAGCATTTACGCACAACCAGCAGCACGCGCAAGGTGGTTGGGGGATTATGGCGGGTGCTCGGTTATCTGGCAGAACCAACGCGGACGGATCTGCTGGCGGAAACTTACAAGGTGTGGCAGCGCGATCAACGTGATTCAAGCGAGGTCAAAGCACAGGTCCGGCTGCTTTCTGAGGCAAAACTGGTCGAACAATTTACCTCACCGCAGGGGCAAGACTGGCTGGAACAGGCGATCAACCGCGCTGACGCACCAGAACAGTTTGAACAACTTGCGGCCTTCCGCGAACAGGTCATGCGCTGGCAGGAAGCCTCGCTGTTACCCGTAGATCAGCTTCTCCTCACGGTTTCTGGCGATCTGTTCAATGAGCCTGCGGATATTGCCACCGGTTACAGCCTCGCGCTGTATATGCGCGGATACAGTGATTTGCATCCCCATTTCCGGCTGGCAGAATTCGTGAACGAGATGGAACGTATCGCCGCCAACCGTCGTAAATTCACGGGATTAAGCGACGATGACGAACAGTTCGACCCCTCCCGTTATAAAGGCCGTGCGGTGATCATGACGCTGCACGGGGCAAAAGGGCTGGAATGGGATCGCGTCTATTTAATGTCGGTCAGCAACTATGATTTTCCATCGGTAGACCTGTTCGACAACTTCATCGGGGAAAGCTGGTTTGTGCGCGATAGGCTAAACTTACAGGCAGAAGCGCTAGCACAACTGCAAACGCTGATTAGCGAACGGCATTACCGCGAAGGGGATGCAACGGCAGAAGCGCGGATTGATTATGCTGCTGAGCGACTGCGGCTTTTATACGTGGGCATCACCCGCGCGCGGGAAGAGCTGTATATCAGCTGGAACACCGGAAAACGGGGAGATATGCAGGAAGCCAAGCCGCTGACGGCTTTACGCGAATGGTGGATGGAAAACGCGGGAGGGTGAACCAAAAACTCCTAGACGGCGTTGTGATCTCACTAACCGGCACTGCTGCGATTAAGCTTTGGGGGATGTTTCCAGAGCAGCGACGGGCGGCGCGGTATCCTGCGGCGCGTTCGAGTTTATGTATTTCATGGAGACGCCGGGCGTAAAGATCAGGTCAATTTGCGGCTGGAAAAGATGCTGTTCGGGAATATGTCGTTCCCCGGTGAAATAGAAACGGGGAGAAACATCCGTCCATACGTCTAAGGGTTTCAATGCGTTCAAGTCGGCAATGCCAACACGCACACCGTAATTGCGTGGTCGCAGTTTCAAATTAGGGAAACGCGCTTCAACTTCAACCCGCCCATGCAGCGAGCCGGACGATTTCAGAAGTTGGTTATCGCACAGCGTGATTACCGCTTTGGTATCAATATCTACGATGCCCACGGTGATACGCACATCAGCTTTCGGCATGGCAAATTCAATTTCGGCACGAATGAGCAGAACATCGTCAAAGGCGAATTCGTTTTTATCCTCGCCTTCCCTGTTAAGCACGCTCACTTTTTGAATAGTCACGTCAAGGTCAAAGCGATCTCGATTGACCATCACACGATCGGCAGTGGGCGCAGTGGGCTGCACAGTCGCTTCAGCAGGCGGCGGCACGATTGGTGACGCGGCCACCACTTTGCGCTGCTGGCTCTGTGTATAGTCGTGCAGCACCTGCGTTGCCTGCCCGTCAGCGCGCACTTCGCCGTGATCTAGCCAGATCACGCGCTCACAAATGCGCTCCATGGTATTTACGTCATGGGAAACCAGCACGACTGTGCCGTGCTTGATGTATTCACGGATAGCCGCGGTACTCTTGACGTTGAAGCTGTAATCGCCCACGGCCATGACTTCATCAATCAAGACAATTTCCGCGTTCATATGTACGGCAGCAGCGAAACCAACCCGCGACAACATCCCTGATGAATAACGCTTCACGGGAACGTCAATGTAATCGCCAATATCGGCAAAGGCGATGATCTGCTCAATACGATCTTTGGTCTGGCTAATGTCCAGCCCCATTAACGTACAGTTCAGGTAGATATTCTGCCTTCCGGTAAGCTCGTTATGAAACCCTGCGCCCAGCGAAAGCAGCGGCTGCACCCGCCCGACTACCCGTATCCGTCCCTGTGTGGGCAAGGATACACCGGCGAGCAGGCGCATGAGCGTGGTCTTGCCAGAGCCATTATGCCCGATCAGCCCCAGCGTTTCGCCCTGCTTCATCCGAAAACTAACGTCCTTGAGTACAAAACGCTGTTCAGGATTGGCTTTGCGCTTGGACTGCTCGCGCATGAACTTCAGGGCTTCCTGCACGGCATGGCGCATGCGGACGCCTTTGAACATTTGATACTGCTTGTAGACGTTCTCAACGAGAACAATATCTTCGGTCACTAGCAGGTTGGTCATAGAGAATTAGTGCCTACAGCCGGTCGGCAAAATGCCACTCGGAACGCTTGAAGAAAAGATAGCCCAGCACCAGCACGATCAGGGAAACGATGGTTGAAATCAGCAGCGGGCCAGCCAACGTAAACTGGCCGTAGAGCAGCGTTTCCTGCCACGCCGAAAAGATGGGCGCCAGCGGATTAATAATAAACAGCGATTGTACTGCTTCGGGAACGGCAGTGATCGGATAGATGACCGGCGTCAGGTACAAACTGAGTTGGATTAGAATCGGCAGCACTTGCAACAGATCGCGCACTGAGGACGTTAGACCAGCAAAAATGAAGCCCAGCCCTAGCGCAAACGCCGTTAAGGCCAAAAACGGCCATATTGCCAGCAGCATATAGGGCGTTATGGGGTGACCGGTGATCACAAAGACAACTGCAACGATGATCATTCCGAAAAACAGATCTACCAGTGATTCAGCCACCACCGCAAGCGGCAAAAATTCACGGGGAAAGCGCACCCGCGTGATGATATCCAGATTGGTAATAACCGAGGATGCGCCGCTGAAGATGATGCGGTTCAGGTATGTCCACAGCACCATACTGGTGATGATAAACAGGCCGTAAGGCACCGTGCCAGTATTGACACGCATGACCAGCGAAAATACGAAGAGATATACCAGACTTGAGAGCAGCGGCTGAAAGATTGCCCAGAGCAGCCCTACACTGGTCGCGCTGTAGCGGGTGATGATGCTGCGGCGAACCCAATAGGTGAAGAACGGCCAATAGTGGAAGGCGAAGGCCAGATGCCCCCACAGGCCGCGCTTAAGGTGGTTGTTCTCTGCTTCAAAGATATAGGGTGATGATGCAGCGCCGTGCTTCACAGAATAGCCCATTGAGTATGATGAACCTCCGAATCATAGCACAGATCAAAAACTGTTCCAGCCGTGAGTATTCTGTTGGCCTGCTGCGTAAATGCGGCACAGACGCTATGATTTTATCATTTGGCCTCATTCTGCAAAAAGGGCGGCTCTATGTTCAATGATCCGGCTGACATTCACTATGGTCGAGAAGTTTGCGGGTTTTTGCCCGCTTCAGAGCGCCGCGAATGGCTGGTCACAAATGGACTGGGCGGCTATGCCGCAGGTACAGTTTCCGGCATGCCCACCCGCCGCTATCATGGGCTGCTGATCGCCGCGCTTCAGCCGCCTGTAGGGCGCTCGCTGCTGGTGACAAAATTTAACGAAACCGCGCTGTACTATGACCGCAGCCATGAATTATTTGCAGAGCGCCGCGGCACAAGCGGCCTAGAAGCGCATGGCTATCGCTATATTGAAAGCTTCAGACTTGAAGGCTCGATCCCTGTATGGACATTCGCCATAGGGGATGCGCTGCTGGAAAAACGGGTATGGATGGCGCGTGACGCCAACACAACTTATGTTCGCTATGATTTGATTCGCGCATCTGCGCCGCTTCTGCTGCAAACCGGAGTGATCGTTAACTTCCGCGATCACCATGATTCAACCTACACTGGCAGCACCTCATTTGAGGTTAAAGACACATTTGAGCAAGCAGGGCAAACCGAATACTCTCGACACCTGACGATCACCCCAAAAGACGGCAGCCCCTTTTATCTCCTCTCTGACGCAGCCATTGCCTATCGTGAGCCGGAGTGGCGGCGCGGCTATGTGCTGTCTGTCGAATCTGAACGCGGGCTTGACTACCTTGACGACAACCTTTGGGCGGGGTTCTTCAACGTTTCGCTGGAAGCGGGAGAAGGAGTCACCTTTGCGGCAACCACAGAGACAGCGTCTTCGGTCAAAGGTGATGCCGCCCTACTTCAACGGCAGGCTTATGACCGGCAATTGATCGAAATAGCAGCGCAGGCATACTCACCTGATCCGGTGTTCAGCCGCCTAGCACTTTCGGCAGATCAGTTCATCGTCAGCCGCAAACTGCCCGATGGCAGCAGCGGCCACAGCATCATCGCTGGTTATCCGTGGTTCAGCGACTGGGGGCGTGACACGATGATCAGCCTTCCGGGGCTGACGCTGACAACAGGCCGCTATGAGATCGCGGCCAGCATTTTACGCACCTACGCCCGCTTTGTGGATCAGGGAATGCTGCCGAATCGCTTCCCTGATGCCGGCGAACACCCCGAATACAACACGGCAGATGCTACGCTGTGGTATTTCGAAGCGATACGGGCATACACGGAGGCCACCGGAAGCCTGGAATTGGCGCGGGAACTGCTTCCAATTCTGAAAGATATCATTGACTGGCATGAACGGGGAACGCGCTATCATATCAAGGTTGATCCTGCCGATGGGCTGCTCTTTGCCGGTCAGGATGACGTGCAGCTTACATGGATGGATGTGAAAATTCGTGATCAGGTGATCACGCCGCGCACAGGCAAAGCTATTGAAATCAATGCATTGTGGTTCAACGCGCTGATCATTACTGCCGATCTTTGTGAGCTGCTGGGCGAAGATGCGACACATTATGCGGCGCTTGCAGAGAAAGTTCGCGGCACTTTCCGTAAATTTTGGAACACTGATGATGGCTGCTGTTTTGATGTCATTGAGGGGCCGAAAGGTAATGACTCAACGGTGCGCCCGAATCAAATTTTTGCGGTATCGCTGCCAAACAGCCCGCTAACGCCGGCGCAGCAGCAGGCGGTGGTTGAGACCTGCGCCCGATATCTACTAACTTCATATGGTTTACGCAGTTTATCGCCCGATGATCCGGAATACAGCGGCATTTTCATCGGCGGCCAATGGGGACGCGATGCGGTGTACCACAACGGTACGGTGTGGGGCTGGCTGATCGGGCCATATGTGGCGGCACATTTACGGGTCTATGGAGATAAGGCCGCCGCGAGGGCGCTCTTGCGGCCGCTGATCCGGCAGTTATGTGAGCATACTGTAGGAAGCCTAAATGAGGTGTTTGACGGCGATCCGCCTCATGAGGCGCGCGGTTGTTTCGCGCAGGCATGGACAGTTGCCGAAGTACTGCGCGCGTGGGCATTCACGGCGCCGGATGCAGGGATTGCAACTTCGTGAAAGATCAGCAGATCGCTGAACGTATCATCGTAAATCTTAAATCCTACAAGGGGGAAGTATTGTGACTCTGCTCAATCCACTGGTGCCGATTATTCTAGGCTCGAAAGGCGACCTGCATTATGGTCAGGTGGTGGCGAATGCGCTGACGCAATTTGGCGTCGCCAGCGAAATTCGCATCGCTTCGGCGCATAAAGTTCCAGCCGCGCTGCTGCAAATCTTGTCTGATTACGAGACTGATCCACGACCAAAGGTGTATATCACCATCACGGGGCGCTCGAATGCGTTAAGCGGATTGGTTGATGCACAGGTGACCTGCCCGGTCATCGCCTGCCCACCACTTTCCGACACTTTTAGCGGCGCAGATATTTATTCCTCACTGCGGATGCCCGGCGGCATCGCACCGCTGGTGATTCTTGATCCTGAAGGCGCGGCGCTGGCGGCTGCCAAAATTTTCGCGCTGGATAACCCTGAAGTGCATGCATCTGTACGGGCATTCCAGAAAGCGAATGCGGAGCGCCTGCTGCAAGACGATGACGAGTTGAATTCAAAATCGAAACCTTCTGTGCCGTCTCTGCCGCCACAAGAATCATCGGTCAATAATTTCGACTTGTGATCAGTCATCGGGGATGCGCCGGGATGGCCGCCAACTCAAATAAAACTACACAGTACGGGGCGGCCACCCGCATCTGGCACACATGATGAGACGGGTGATCGTGATTGGCGCAACCGGCTCCGGGAAAACAACGCTGGCACGACAGATTTCACAGCAGTTTATGCTGCCGCACACGGAATTGGATTCCCTCTACTGGCTGCCAGACTGGAAACCTTCGCCGCTGCTTGAATTTCGAGAGAAAGTTGCGACAGTAAGCGCCGGCAAAACGTGGGTTTTAGACGGCAATTACAGCCGCGTCCGGGATATTGTCTGGGCGGGGGCAGACACGCTGATCTGGCTGGATTACCCGCTGTGGCTGGTTCTGAGAAGATCACTCAAGCGGGGCATTCAACGGATTCATTTTCAAGAGGAACTATGGGGTACCAATAACCGGGAAACATGGCGAAATCTATTTTTCAAGCGCGATTCGCTGCTGGTGTGGCTGTTCAAAACTCATGGGAGACACCGGCGAGAATACCCGATCCTTTTTGAACAGCCGGAATATGTCCATTTGCGGGTGATCCATTTGCAATCACCCAAAGCAGCTAAACAATGGCTGGAGCGGATCAAAGCTAACGCCTGGTAAATGTCTATTAGAAGGAAAACGCCTATGCACCGCGAACAACGCCAGCGCACCCGTGAGCTGCTCAAGAAGCAGGGAATAGAACGGGCGCTGTTTGCCCACCCCGAAAGTGTGACATGGTTGACCGGTTTTGCGCCGGTAAGCGAATTACAAAGCCCCTTTCAGGCCGGGCCACATCTGGTGTGGTATGACGGCGGCAGTTTCACACTGATCACGCAGGATTTTCAAGCGCCCTATGCCGGAGACTATGCCCATGAGCCAGACGGCGGATTAATCCTTTATGAAGGCTACGCAGTAGAACACCCGATACGTTCAACGGCGGATATGGCGGGACAACTGGCGGGACTGATGCGCGGATCCCGTGGTTCAGGCGCGGTTGGCGTCGAAATAGATTCTGTCTCGACGCGGCAGTTTCACGCGCTCAATCTAGGGCTGAACATGCCAGAGATTAAGGCAATTGACCACTGGCTTAAGCCGCTGCGGATGATCAAAACGGGCGAGGAAATTGCCAAATTACGGCGGGCTTTTGAACTTACAGATATTGCCTTTGACGCGGCGCGCGGCATGGTCAAGCCCGGCATCACTGAAATTGAGGTCTGGTCTGCGGCGCACAGCGCGATTCAGAATACCGACGGGCTGCGATCCCCGCTTGGTAACGACTGTGTGGTGAGCTATCGTGAGTTTAATGTTGGTGGCCTACCCGCTAAAAATGTGCTGCACGAGGGCGACTCGATCATCATAGATTTGAGCGCCCGGCATCAAGGTTATTGGAGCGATGGCTGCCGCGTGTTCTACGCTAATGAGCCAACCTCGGAGCAGAAAGAACGACATCACTTCGTTGAAAATGCGCTGGATTATGCCATCTCGCTCATTAAGCCGGGGGCAAAGGCGAAAGATGTAGATGCGGCAGTGCGTGCATTTGTTGAACGCGGCGGTTATCCGGTCTACCCACATCACACCGGGCACAGCTTGGGTACGGGAATGCACGAAGAGCCGCGCATCGTTCCTTATAACGACATGACGATTGAGGCAGGCATGGTGATCCTGTTGGAGCCGGCGACCTACGTTTTTGGAGAAAGCGCCTGCCGGATTGAAGACGGCTTGATCGTGCAAGCTGATGGCGTGGAAATTTTGAGCTATTTCCCACGGCGCAGCTTTTAGCAGGCGGCAGCCTGCTGAAAAAACGCCAAAGCGAAAACACGGCGGCGGCGATCTTAGGGTCGCGCCAGCGGCCAGCCAACTGCCGCCGTAATTTCGAGAAGGCGATTATATTTGGACAGCCGTTCAGACTGCGTAATCGAGCCGATTTTGATCTGATCAGCGCCCCAACCCACCGCCAGATCGGCCAGCCAATCATCTTCGGTTTCGCCGCTGCGCGCACTAGCGACGATACGCCAACCCGCGACTCTAGCTAGTCGTACGGCTTCGGCAGCCTCCGTTAAGGTGCCAATTTGATTAACCTTGAGCAGCAGCGCATTTGCGGCCTGTGTCTCAACGGCCTTTCGGATGCGCGCAGGATTCGTGCATAAAAGGTCATCGCCAAGGATTAAGGCGCGATGACCTAGTGTTTCCCGTAAACGAGGCCAGTGCTGCCAGTCATCTTCTGCTAAGCCGTCCTCAATACTCACAATAGGATAGCTGTTCACCCAACGAACCAGCCGCTGGATCATTTCTTCCGGTGACAACCGCCTCCCGCCAAGATGATAGGATTCGCCATCAAAAAAATGGCTGGATGCAACATCCACTGCCAGCACGACGTCAGTTCCAGCCCGCAACCCGGCATGATCTATCGCAGCCAGTGCAAGCTCAATTAAAGACTCGGCGCTGCTGGCCGGGGGCGCAAGGCCGCCTTCGTCTGCACGCAGCAGCCGCATGTCATAACGTTCTGCACAAAGTTCTGCCGCGCAAGCGTAGATTTCAGCAAACATCGCCAATGAGGAATCCAGATCATCGGGCGACTGCGGCATGATCAACACATCCTGGATTTCAACCTGCGCGCCGGCATGTTTTCCGCCGCTAAACAGATTGATGGTGGGGCGTGGGATTTGCATATCACCCGGCAGCATGCGCGAGAAATGTTGATAAAGCGGCTCATTCGCTTCGAGCGCAGAGGCACGCGCGAAGGCCAGCGAAGCGGCAAGTATTGCGTTGGCACCCAACCGACTTTTGTTTTGAGTGCCGTCTAAAGCAATTAGCGCAGCGTCAAACCCGGCCTGCGAGGGAAAGTCGCAGCCGGAAACACAATCGTTGATAATTTCATTTAGATTTGCAACCGCCTTACGGCAGCCCAGCCCGCGATAGCGCGATTCCTGATCGCGTAGTTCAACCGCTTCTGCCGCGCCAGTTGACGCGCCGGAAGGAACCGACGCCTGCGCTACAACGCCAGAAGCCAGCGTGCAGTAGGCTTTGACGGTTGGCCTGCCCCGGCTGTCGAGAATTTCTATGCCGGATAGCGCTTTGACCTCAGGCATAGCGATTGATGCCTTCAATGAAGCGGTTAATCAGCGCATTCATAGCAGCAGGCGGGGAATCCATCAGCTCGATGACGACCTGCTTCTGGCGGCGGCGTTCAGCATCACTGAAATATTCAAGCAGAGAACGCCCGGCAACCCGCGCCATCAGGCAGCCTAAGGTGTGGCGCACGGCACGGGCTTCGTAGGCTTCGGTCAGGGCGAAACTACCGCACCGTTCACGGTACTCATCCCAATAAAATGCCGCAGCGCCAGCAAAAGCATCGCGCAGTTCAGGAAGATGATGGGCTTTGCTTAACAGGTGGGTTGTTGAGAAACCGATGTCGAATGCTGGATCGCCAATGTGCAGCACTTCATGATCCAACCAGATCAGGCGGTCATGCCGGATCAGGATATTTTTAGGGCTGTAATCGCCATGCGTGAGCGCCAAACGCTGCTGGCATGTCTCGTCAATCAAATGCGTCAGAAAATCATGGACTTCGGGCGTCTGCTGCGCGGCAAATCCGTAGTATGCCTCCAGCCGCAGCGTCTCAAAAAATGAGCGATCCCCGAACAATGGCTGGTAAAAATCCAGCCGCTCTGATGAGCCGCGATGGAAACCCGCCAGAATGCTGGCGAACTGTCGAACATGATCCAGATTTAGATGCCCGCTCAGCAGCATTTGCTTCCAGTTTTCGTGCGGCGGCGGCACCGCCTGCATGGCGATCACATAACGGGGGTGATCTTCAAAGACCAGACGGGGGATCGTCCCTTCGGGCGTGAGTTCAGGAAGGTATTCCAGCGCCAGCGCCTCAATGTGGATGCGCTCAGGCGAGGTAAACCAATCTACCTGCACGCGCAGCTTTTCGAGACACTGCTTGATCACCCATTCCCGTTGGGCGTCCAACTTTGCCCATATGGTTTTATTAGAAACCCCGCCGGAAAGAATCTTGAATAATTCCAGCGGCTGCCCCGGCGCAAGATCGCCGCGCACCTGTAGATAGCGAGTTAAAGACTCACGATCTTCAATATCCAACGGCAATAATTGTTCAGCGGTCATGGCTGTAACCTATGCGGCTATATCTACGTTTTGGAATCAGCAGCATGTAAGATTCTGCCGCTCTTCAAAAGCGGGATTGTGGCATTTGTGAGCGCATGCGGCAACCGTCCGAGATCAAAAACAGCGCTATTGAGCGATGCTAACGGATAAAAATTATTAGGAAACGCACCGTTCAGCCTAATTTCTTTTCGTTATAACCGTGTGCTATACTTGCGTTAGCAAAAAACACTCTTCATCGGCTCATTACACATCGGTTTATCTTCATGCAACATTTTCTTGATCTCGCTGGTTGGCGCAGTGAGGAAATTCGAGAATTACTCGATCTTGCAAGATTTCTCCGTCTGGAGTTCAAAAGCGGGGGCAATAAACCCGTATTACGCGGCCAAACACTGGCGATGATTTTCCAAAAACCATCGCTGCGCACCAAAGTTTCGTTTGAAACCGGGATGAACCAGCTGGGCGGCGCGGCCTTGATGCTTGGCCCGGATGAGATCGGGCTAGGCAAGCGTGAAAGTATCGGCGATGTCGCCCGTTCACTGTCACGCTTCGTGCAAGGCATCATGGCGCGCGTTTTC
Organism: Anaerolineae bacterium; assembly: GCA_014879665.1. Classification (GTDB taxonomy): domain Bacteria; phylum Chloroflexota; class Anaerolineae; order Aggregatilineales; family Phototrophicaceae; genus Flexifilum. The sequence goes on from JACSRP010000093.1 coordinate 15,872, forward strand.
GCTCATGAAGTGGTGCTGGAGCTGGCGCAGTATGCCTCCTGCCCCATCATCAACGGATTGACGGATTCGCAGCACCCCTGTCAGGCATTGGCGGACGTGCTGACCATACAGGATCATCTAGGCCGTGTAGAAGGCCGCCGCGTGGTGTTTATTGGCGATGGCAACAATGTCGCCTTTTCGCTGGCACAGGCAGTTGCCCATACAGGCGGGCATTTCGCAATTGCCACCCCGCCGGGCTATGAATTATCGGAAGACAATATCGAGAGTATTGCGCAGATCGCCTCTGCCAATGGCAGCAGCTTTGAAGCATATCAGGATCCGGTTAAAGCTGTGCGTGATGCTGATGTCATCTACACCGATACATGGATCAGTATGGGGCAGGAAGCCGACAGCGCGCGACGGCTTCAAGATTTAGCGGCCTATCAGGTCAACACCAACTTATTAAAATATGCGAACCGTAATGCCATCGTTATGCACTGCCTGCCCGCGCATCGGGGGCAGGAATTGACCGATGAGGTGATGGACGGTTCACATTCGGTGATTTTTGATCAGGCAGAAAACCGCCTGCACGCGCAAAAGGCCATCCTCGTTAAGCTGTTGGCCTGAACCAAACATTCGTTATTGTGGGTAACTGGTAGGAGCGCCGACGATGCCGGGAAATCGTCAAGCCTACGAACAGGCCATGAATGCGGGGCACAGCGCCGCGTGGGATCAGGATTGGCAGGTGGCGGTGACCAATTACGGCCGCGCCATCGGTGAATATCCCAACGACGCTGAAGCGCACATTCACCTCGGACTAGGGCTGTTGGAAATAGGGCGGCTGGATGATGCATTGAAGGTGTATACCCGTGCCCATCAGCTCTCGCCGCAAGACCCGATTCCGCTGGAAAAAAGCGCTGATGTGCTGGAACGGATGGGGCGTTTACGCGAAGCTGCCCAGCAGTTCGTCAACGTCGCTGAAATTTACCTGACCCAGCGCGACCTGAACAAAGCGATCTATAACTGGGAGCGGGCCACCGACCTCACTCCTGGCCTCGTGCCGGTTCATGCGAAGCTGGCGCAGGCCTACGAACGCATTGGCGATAAGAAAAAAGCTATTCACGAATATCTAGCGCTGGCCTATAACTTTCAGCGCACCAATGATTTCGACAAGGCCATCAAAGCCGCCAATCGCGCGCTCAAAATTGACCAGAAGAATCCGCTGGTACTGAACACCCTTCGCGCGTTGGAAAGCGGCGGGCGCATTATGCCGCCACAGAGCGAAGGCATAAAAACCACAGGGCGAATCTCAGCTTTTGATAAAGACCAGAAACGCGCCACCACCGAACAAAGGGCGCTGACGGGCAGCACACAGGCCAGCGATCCGCTTGGCCCGCTGGGCGAAGCGATTCATGATGCGCTCGCCTCGTTGGCGTTGTTCGTGATGGAAGGCAGCGCCGCAGATGCCACAGCCGATATGCTGCAGGCGATGGAGACACAGCGCCAGGGATTGCAGGATGAAGCGATTGCCGCCTACCAAAGGGCTGAAAACCGGCTCAATTTGCCCGCGCTGAAACTGACACTTGGCGGCCTGCTGCTCTACCGCGATCAACCGGATGTGGCTATTAAACGGTTGGAAAATATCATCGGCATTCCCGAACTTACGGCTGGCGCGCTGCACGGCATCGGGCAGGCCTACGCCAAACTGGGCAAAAATCGCCAGTCGGTGAACTATTTACTGCAAACTATGCAATCTGTTGACGAGAGCATAGACGCAGATTCTGAAAATGTATCCGATCTGGTGGGCGTGTGGGCGGAACTTCATCAGGGCATCACCCGCGAGCCGGATGAAGTTCAGTACCGGATCAGCCGGCGGCTGATGTCGTATCTTGAGGGCAAGGAATGGCGCACTCGCCTCGCGGATACGCGCCGCCAGATTGAAGAGACAGTCCGTGAACAGGGCGTGAAGGGCGTCATTGATATTCTGGCCGCCGAACGCGGTGACAAGCTTACGGAATCGGTGGCGCTGATTGATCGTTATATGCGGCAAGGACTGTATACGCTAGCAATGGATGAAGCCCATCGCGCCGTAGAATTTTCGCCGCTGTACCTACCAGTTCATATACGCATGGCCGAAATTATGATGCGCGAACAGCGCGTGCGGCAGGCTATCCAAAAATACAATATCGTTGCCAAGACCTTCCTATATCGTGGCGAAAATACCCGCGCGGCGACAATTCTGACCGAAGTATTGGAGCTTGCGCCGCTGGATGTTTCGGTGCGAGAAACGCTGATCGGGCTGCTCGAAAATGAGGAACGCTGGGATGAGGCACTGGATCAATACATCGATCTGGCTGATGCTCACCACCAATTGAGCAATTTCGAAGTTTCCCGTGATACCTACGCTCTGGCCGAACGTATCGCCGCCAAGGTGAATGCCTCAAGCGAGAAAGTGGTGCGTATCAAGCATCGCATCGCAGATATTGACCTGACGCGCCTTGACCTGCGCCGGGTGCAAAAGACCTATGAAGAAATTATTACGCTTGCGCCGGAAGATGAGCGCGCTCATCGTTTGCTGGTTGATCTGAACTACCGGCAAGGTAACCCGGTGGAGGCGATCCGGCGGTTGGACAAGCTGCTAGGAATTTACGCCCGCCAGAAACAGATCACGCGCATCGTTCAACTTCTGGAAGAACTGGTGACTGTTTATCCGGGTGACACTGGGCTGCGTTCCCGGCTTGCCTCAATTTACAAACAGTTGGGGCGTAAGCGTGAGGCAATCGTCCAGTTAGATGCGCTTGGAGAACTACAATTAGAAGCAGGGCTGCACCGTGAGGCGGCCAACACAATCCGCCAGATCATCGGTATGAACCCGGAACATATCGAGGATTATCGTGAGCTGCTAACTCAGTTAGGTGGCTAATACCACTTGGATTTTCTGTACGCGCTGCAAAGTTTCTCGTTAAATTCACTGCTCGACGTCCTCATCGTCGCCGCGGTATTCTACATTGCCAGCCTGTTCATCCGCGGCACACAGGCGATGAATCTACTGCGTGGGCTGGCGCTGTTGATCGTGGGGTTGGCGGTTGTTTCAGCTGTTCTCAATTTAACGGCACTGCAATGGCTGCTCACGAATCTGCTCACCGTACTGGCAATCGGTATTCCAGTTATTTTCGCGCCAGAAATCAGGCGCGGGCTGGATCGTTTGGGGCGTGCCGGGCTGTGGTTCAACCGCACGCCGGGCGAGGATCAGCGTAAGCAGCTCATCGAAGTGCTTTGCACGACTGCGGAACGGCTGTCTGAACGGAGACATGGCGCGCTGGTGGTTTTAGAGCGCGATACGGGCATGGCCGAATATGAACGAACCGGCGTTTCACTGGACAGTGAAATTTCGCCGCAGGTGCTTTTGACCATTTTCTGGCCGAAAACTGAGCTGCACGATGGCGCGGTGATCGTTAACCGGGACGGGCGCATTGCCGCCGCCGCCTGCGTGCTGCCTCTCAGCAGCCAGCGGAGCATCAGCACCGGGCCTAAATTAGGCACGCGCCATCGCGCCGCGATTGGTATGAGTGAAGTCAGCGACGCGCTGGTGATGGTCGTATCTGAAGAAACCGGGCGCATCTCAATTGCCAACGCCGGGCGGTTGATCACCCGGCTGGATAGCAGCAGACTGCGCACCATCCTGACCGCGCTGTATTACGGGGAAAGCAAAGAATCCACGTCGTTACTCCAGCGGATTCGGGAAACCATTAACGTGGTTTCCGGGCGACAAAGCACCCAAGAGACGCAAAAGAATATTTGATGCAGCAGCAATCACGCCAACAAACGATAGTCAATAACCTCTTCTGGTTCTTTGGATGCCTGGCGCTGGCATTCGTGGTCTGGGTGATCGCCTTCTTACAGCACGATCCAATTATCGAATGGCGACTGACCGAGCGCGTCCCGATCCGGGTTGAACCGGACGATGGACTCATCATCACCAATGATAATTCGCTCACCAATACTGCCAGCGTATATTTGCAGGGGCCGGAAAGCACGCGCCCGCTGCTGACTACGGATGATGTGGTGGTGGTGGCCAATCTCTCTGGCCTGACCACGGGAACACATATTGTGCCGCTGACAGCAACCGTAGCCCGCGGCGCCCGGGTCGCTAATATTTCGCCCAGCCAGATCACGGTGACGCTGGAACTACAATCCGCGCAATTTGTACCGATTAGAGAGCGCATCACCAGTTCGCCGCCACCAGACGCGGAGATCGTGGGGATTACGTTTGATGTACTGCAAGCGGAAGTGCGCGGCCCGGAAAGTGCCGTCGCACAAGTTGTGGCTGCGGAAGCGCCGCTTAACCTTGCTAATCAGCGCGCCGCTTACACGACGGACATTCGCTTAGTGCCGGTCAATGTTGATGGCGATGAAGTAGATGGCGTTACGATTATGCCGCAAACGGTCCATGTCACCGCCAACCTAAGGCAAAGTGACAGCATCTGGGAGCTGAATGTACGCCCACAACTCATTGGTGAGCTTCCAGAAGGCTACTTCTTAGGCAGCATTGATTACAGCCCGCAGATCTTATATGTGAGTTTGCCATCCAATGTACCGGAAGAATTACCGGATACCGCCTTCACCGAACCGATAAATCTTGATAACCGGATTAGCGATTTCGTGGAGATCGTGGATGTTGAAATTCCGATTGTCGGCGCAGTGCCAATGTCATCACAGCAGGTGACGATTTCTATTACGGTTACGGCACAAATTGTAACCCGCCAGTTCGATGCGGTACCCATAGAACTTACGGGCAGGCGGCAAGGACTTACGTACGCGGTAGAACCGCAGACAGTCAGCGTGATATTAACCGGCCCACAATCCTTTTTAAACTCATTGGAAGCTGATGATCTGAGGGCGGCTGTGGATCTGGGCGCAATTTCTGAGGCTGGCACCTATCGCGTTACTGTGACCACGCCGATCACCGAGGCGAATGCCGCCCTTTCGGCCAGTATTTTGCCGGCGGAAGCAGTTGTCACGGTAACCAGCGGCGCGGCGCCGAAGGCCATATTTGGAACTGATCAATAAATCTTGCCCAATTTTCTACCGGCCAGAAAAATTACGTCGTGGCAAGCATTGTAGTTGGCAATACAAAAAATGACTCATAACCTGTAAAATAGATGAGCGTAAGCCTTAGGCGCACACAAAGTGCGCCTTTGTATTTGTGAAGTGAGTAAGGTTGTAAAAATTATGGCGCGTAAACCTATCGTCGCGCTGGTTGGCCGGCCAAATGTCGGCAAAAGCTCGCTCTTTAATCGCCTTGTTGGCGAACGTATGGCCGTGACCAACGAGATTCCCGGCACCACCCGTGACCGCCTCGTGTCAGAATTTGAATGGCGCGGCTCCATTTTCCGGGTGATTGATACCGGCGGCATTGAGATCTATCAGCCAAAGGGCAGTCGCGACGAGTCGCCATTGGCCGAAGGCAGCGCTGATTTCATACCCCAGATTCGCGCCCAGGCGCTGCTGGCTATTAACGATGCCGATGCAGTGATCATGGTCGTAGACGGCGTGTCTGGCATCACCGCCGCCGATGAAGAAATTGCTGAAATTCTACGTCGCAGCCAGAAGCCGGTATTTGTGGCCGTCAATAAGCTGGATACGGTGAAGCGTTCAAATGAGGCGCTCGAATTTTATGGGCTGGGCGTGGGGGAAGTTTTCCCGATCAGCTCCATTCACGGGCTAGGCGTGGGCGATCTGCTGGACGCGCTTTACTTCTCGATAGAAGATCTGACGGCCATGCCCGATCAGCCGGAAGAGGATCACCATCTACGCATCGCCATCGTTGGCAGGCCAAACGTGGGAAAAAGCAGCCTCGTCAACCGGCTGCTTGGCGAGGAAAGAGTGATCGTCAGTTCGGTTGCGGGAACCACCCGCGACGCGATTGACAGCACCATCTCTTATCATAACGAACCGGTGACGCTGATTGACACCGCCGGGATTCGTAAACGCGGCAAAATTGAGCCGGGCGTTGAAAAATTCAGCGTGATCCGCGCAATGGATGCTGTTGAACGCTGCGATGTTGCCCTACTCTTACTGGATGCCACGGATGGCATCACCGAGCAAGATACCCATATTGCCGGCTACGTGATGGATGCGGGCAAGAGCATTGTCATTGTGGTGAACAAATGGGATGCGCTTGAAAAAGAC
>JACSRP010000155.1 GCA_014879665.1 Anaerolineae bacterium
GACCAATACGTACACGCCGTCGAACACGCCGACCAATACGTACACGCCGTCGAACACGCCGACCAATACCTATACGCCGTCGAACACGCCGACGTTTACCTATACGCCGTCAAATACACCGACGAACACGCCGACGAACACACCGACGAACACGCCGACGTTTACCTATACACCGACGGAAGAGCCACAGCTCACGTTGGACGGTCAGTGTGTTGTAGACCAGTTAATCTTCACAATTCGAAATGTGACGGGTGTGCTGGGTCAGTCGGTGAGCTACGATGTGACCGGGCCTAGCGGCTTGGTGACAAGTGGCACATTCGGCCCGCTGAATACTGGCGAAACACACGACGTGAATGTTGGCGTTGTACCGCCCGGCGATTACACGCTGTCGTTCACCGGCCCGCTTGGCAATCAGTTCACAACAACAGTAACCTGCGTCGTGCCAACGCCGCCGCCGTCTACGCTGGTTGGTTCCGGTGAATGCGTGAACGATAACTTGACGTTCACCATCAGCAATCCGGGCACGACCGCATCACTGCCGACCACGTATGTGGTGCTTGGCCCCAATGGCAACCTGCCCGGTGGTAACGTGCCAGCCCTTCAACCGGGGCAGAGCATGCCGCCAATCGTTTATCCGGGCGCTCCAGACGGAACCTACACCCTATTTACGGCTGATCAAGCGGTCACCGTAACAGTCGTGTGCAGCAGCTCTGTGACGCCAACGCCGCCGGTTCAGCCGTCATTGACTGGCTCTGGCATCTGCACTGAGAATAACGAGCTGGTCTTCACCATCACCAATAACGGCGGATCTCCCACCGGCGCGATCAACTACGTTGTATTCACGCCAAGTGGAGCATCCCTTACCGGGTCTACCGGCCCGATTGACGCGGGGCAATCCGCGACCATCTCTCTGGGCAACCAGCCTCCGGGAACCTACACCCTCTTCACCGAAGATGGCTCGGTCACGGTTGCGGTCACCTGTAACGAAACGGCGACCCCATATGTCTGTGTGCCAGAAACTTTTGTAGATGATAGTGGCAATCCTGAAGATTTCCCCAGCATCAACACCAACGCTGCTGAATACTGTGTGGATACACAGCTTCCGAAGGAATGGACGCCCGTCACAGTTGGCGCGGCAACCTGCCCTGATTGGCTGGTCTATCACACCAATATCACCGGCGACTGGGAAATTTTCCGCCTGGGCGAATACCCCGGCGAGCCGGATGCCAATGCGAACCTGACGCAGGGTGTTGGCGAGCGCATCACCGATGTTTCACCGGCGCGCTCACCGGACAGCGAATGGATCGCTTACACCGGCAACGATCCCGGTAACTGGGAACTGTTTATCGGCCGTACCAATGGTTCTGAACAGCGTCGTGTGACCTTCAATACATTTGCTATTGATACGTCGCCGGCTTGGTCACCACTGGGCAATACGATAGCTTTCCAGACCAATCGTAACGGTAATTGGGATGTCTACTTGCTTGATCTGGCAACCGGCGCTGAAACGCAGTTGACCATGAATACGTCTAATGACATCTATCCGTCCTGGTCTCCAGACGGCACGAAGCTTGCTTTCCAGAGCGATCGTGACGGCTTCTGGCAGATCTATGAAATCGTCATCGCCACAGGCGTGGAAACGCGCTTGAGCGATGGTACCGCCGATGATCACGACCCGCTGTACTCAACAGATGGTACAAAGATTGCTTTCCGTTCATTCCGTGATGGTGCCAACAGCGTCATCTATGTGATGGATGCCGACGGTCAGAACCTGCTCCAGATCTCAGATCCAGCGGGTAATGCTCATAACGCAGTGTGGAGTGAAGACGATCAACTCGTCGCCTATAACTCAACGCTCGATGGTGATCAGGACATCTATGTGTATCAGTATGCGGTTGGCGATCAGCCAGCGCAGACGCGCCAGCTAACAGATAACACGACGGTTGACGTTTCACCGACGTGGTTGTGCAGCTCCCCAACGATTGTCTGGACTTCTGATGCAACGGAAGATCAGAACGTGGGTGGCGATAACAACATCTTCAGCACCAACGCGCTGCCGATTGATGCGCCGGCAATTGATGTTATGGCAGAAGCCAGTCAGCTTACTGAAGATCCGGCCAATGACCGTGATCCTCAGAACACACCGCCGATTGAGTTTGCCAGCCGCGCAGTCATGCAGATTGGTGAAGAACGTAATCGCTAGTTTCTAGGCGGGTGGGGTAGCCTTGCTGCCTCACCCGTTTAGGTACATGCCGGAAGCGCACATCACCGAATGTTCAGAAACAAAAAGACCGCCTCGTATTGGGGCGGTCTTTTTGTTTTGGATACTTTGAAATTGAACCCGCTGGTTAATCCTCGATTAACCGTTGAGCAACTCGTTTCAAACTCTGTGTAATCATATGATCCGGATAGCGCAGCACGAAAACCCCTGAGCTTGCCAGCGTCATCATTTCATCAGAATGGGGCAAAACCGCGCCAACTTCGCAGTTATAGGTTTGCTGAACGCTGGCCTTGACTTCATTAAAATTGAAGCTGGGCGGGGTCTTGTTTACGATCAAAACCATACGCGGCACATCCAGCTTGCGGGCAACCTCAACGGTCACGCCAGTCCCCTGATAGTCTTGCTGGTCAGGCCGCATAATAATCGCCAGCGCATCTGAAATGGCGATAGAAAGCAGCGTCTCTTCGTTTAATCCCGGGTGCGTGTCAATCAGCAGAATATCCAGATTGAGGCCGCGCACCAGATTTTGGAAACCATCATTGAGCAGGCCAACATCATAACCCTCACGCAGCACGCGGGCAATTTCGCCAACCTTGATGCTGGAAGGGATCAGGAAAATCTGACCGCCGGGCGGGATGTTCACCGAGGGGCTGTTTTTCTTTAAGCTGTCGGTTACATCCACAGCAGTTTTCTCAATTTCGCATTTCCCCCACAAATAGTCGTTGAGGGAATACTTAATGTCATCTTCCTCAAGGCCATACAGCACATGAATGCCGGGGGATTGAATATCGGTATCAATGACACCAACCCGTTTGCCCATTGCGGCGTAGAGCGCAGAGAGGTTTGCCGTCGTATTACTCTTGCCCGTTCCACCACGGAACGAGTGGATCGAGATGATTTTGGACATCGAGTTCTCCTGAATTACGCAGCACTATCGCTAACAGAATAACATTAAATAGGCTGAAGAAGAATAGAAAAGACAAATACAAGTTCACGAATGTGGTTTATGGATGCTCGCACTTTTCCTTATTCGCTCTATGATGAGTTGTCTAATTGATCCCAAATCGAGCTGGAATTTCGCGTTTCTCGCCTTGCTGGCGGGCTTGGGGTGCTGTCTGTGTCTTGCCCCAGATTGACCCCATATTCGATGCCATTATTCGAGTCGACTGCCCGTATCAGCCCCGATTCTACCATCTCGGCCAATGCGCTGTGAATCATTTCAGGAGTGACTGTCCTTCCATCCGGAAGTTCTCCCACTTCGCCGCATAGTTCCTCATAGCTAATTAGCTGTGCGCGCAGAATCACTCTGAAGATACGCCGGTGTACCGGGGGTAATTCCATCGTATCCAGCATCTTATGTGGGCGGGGCATCGGGCGATCCTTTCAATTCTAATCTGTTTCGCTTATGCCAGAATGATTATCGCGTAGACGATGGACGTTGGCACGAAGTCGCAAGAAAAAATCTATCTCAGAAATTTACTCTACCTGTTTTTCACGATTATCGTAGTTAACAGAAACCTTAGTACGCTCATTTTTCTGCCCAAAATAACCTTGCAGCGTTGCTCCGGCCAACTGTGAAAGTGCCTGAAGCATTTTCTGCATATGCGCCGAAAACTCGCAAATCTTACCTTCATTATCACGCGGATTCGTAAATTCAAGCACACCAATAATTTCTTGCTGGCTGTTTAGCAAGGGTAGGGCGGGCAGCTGATGCGTTCGGTAACTGAAACTGCCATCTCGTTCAAGTAATGCCTGCCAAACGCTTTGTTCATGCCCACTCATCACCGGCATCACGATTGAGATCCAGATCGTCTACAACCAGAACATGGCCTAAGAAGGTTTCCGGCTCTATTGTTTCCCCTAATAGCCTGCGATCCCGATGGTATTCTCGGCGTGTCATGTAACACGTAATATTTTGAATTATAGCCAGAATGGTGTTTCATAGCTTGCATCTGCTGGCATAACGCCGCGCTCTAATCCGGCAATGACAATTTCGCCGTGATGCAGGGTTACCGGTAGGCGAGGCCTTTTCAGCGCGCCGTAATGAAGCAGACTCATCACCATCACTGAATGTACGGCCTGATCAATAGTCAACGGTGGTTCTGTGCGAACATGCAGCGGCATCGAGGCCACCTGAATGTCCGGAACTGAGGTCATCACGAATGCTTCCCCATCGTTTAGGCGGAACGCTGTTCCCTGCAAAGCCGGCTCAATAGCCCCTTTATGAAAGGCATAAAGTCTCGGCACGCCTTTCTGAATCACTTCCACAGGATAGAAAGTCGCCTCAATCTCATCTTCCCAGCCGCCAAGCACACGTAGCAGTTCCCGGCGCAGGCGGCCATCATAGTGAACAATGACCCGCTTATGTGCCAGCAGGTTGCGCGGCAGCAGCTGCTCCCAGAAGGTATCCGGCAGGCTTGCCCCGAAATCAACCTGCGTGACCGAGGTTGCCGCCGAAAGCAGCAGGCCGTCGCTGCGGTAGATGCGCGCAAAGCCAGTCCATTGTTCGTTTTGCCGCCGTTCCTGCTTGCTCAGTGTGAGTCCAACAATACGATCTGCGTATTCAAGTGGATTTTCCAGAATATAGGGTGTAGTACCAGCCCGCGCCAGCAAACCCGTGATCACCGCAATCATGGCGTCAGGCTGGTGCATCAGATGTTCATGAATGATAAAACATGGTTCGCCGCGGCCAATCGTTTGCGAAAGGCTAAAATTATCGCTGATGCCCTCATCATCGCCGTCTTCTTCACTGTCCGGCAGAAAGATCAGCAGCACATCGGCGGGTTCTTTGGTCAGCAGGCGAACCGCGCTTTCAAGATTTGCGCGCGATGCTACCCGCATCTTACGCTCGCGCACAATTTCAATTTGCTGGTTGAAATCCCGCGTATATTGGCGGCTCATAGCCTCAAGAAAGTCGTCCACAGCCTCAGAACCTGCATTGATCAGGTTGATGCGGAGCGGCACTTGGGCTTCCGTACCAACATCGCGCGGTTTAAATGGCCCCGCAGTTAGAAGATCTGCGAGCAGCCGGTCTTCAACATAATCGCGTGTTTTTGAGCCGCCAAACCGCAGTCGCACTTGCGGCGTGATGTCGCTGAACAGCGCCGGCGCATTGTTCATCGTATAGGCATCGCCAATCAGCCCGTGAGTTTTGACAACATCCGAAACTGCCTTGACCATTTGCGCGCGCTGTGCTGGTTTTAGATGCAGGGCGCGCTCAGCTTGCGCCGAATCTATCCCGAAGCGTTCAACATCCTCAAGCCGGATGATGATCGCCAGGGCATCAGAGACGTAATCATATTCATTTCTACCCGATTGAATCCGAACGACCCAGCGCGTATCAGGAGCGCCGTTGATGATCTCCGCCATTTCCTCGCGCTGGGTTAGGCCAAGCAGTCGTTCCCGCTGCTCACCCAACTGCCCGACAATCTTGATAATCTCACCTTGCAGAGAGGACGTGCGGTCTATCACGCCAAGCCCGATCAGATCGGTAATTTTGCTCTGGTTTTCAGCGTAACTCTCAATATCGTTCTCGTAAATGAGGCGGGAATTTGCCGCAAGCGAAACCGCTGGTTGGCCGTTGACCTCCCAAGCACGCGCCCGAAATTCCCGATCTACGCGCACATTCGGAATGTTGCTCGGTGTTTTTGTAAGTGCCTGCTGTATTTCGTCTGCTATCTTCACAATCGAACCACGCACCACAAAATCCGAAATCGTCGTGGCATCTGCCGCCCATCCATCATCTTCCTCAATACCCGCCAGCGGGGCATAGAGATCAAACGATGCGCGCAGTTCTTCAATCTGCATCATCAGCTTGACCGGGTTCGCAGGGATATCGGTCAGCACTCTGCCATTCGACCAAACCCATGTGCCCGGCAGTATCCCGCCGAGTCGGTAAGTTAGTTTTCCACCTATTCTGCGCGCCATCGCCACACGTTCGATGTCATTGCTGGCATCAAGAATTAGCTTGTAGGCGGAAAGTGGCCCGATATTCTCTTCTTTGACCGGGAATAATTCGACAAATGCTTGGTAAGCAGGTGTAGTCTGCATAGATTGGCCTATTGCCGCGCTTAGCTGCCTAAAAGTCATGGTTGCTTCTATAAAATGTTGCCGTTTGGTTGCTCAGAGATAATCAGTTATCCTGCGCTCTATTCCGCGGCAAACTACGATGTACCATTTGTATGCGTAAAGCGCGCGTTGATCAAGCGTCAGGAGCAGAGTATCGCTCATCTGTACAAGCGATAGTATGATTTTACCGCGAAAGTTTGTATGTCACTGTGGAGCTGTTGATTGAAACACGCGCTTAGTATTGCAATATTAGTCTGCCTCTGTACCCCTGTATATATTGCGCTGGCACAATTGCCTGAGCTTCCCTGTTACTATCGCCCGACCTCGCTTGATAAGCCATGGGTCAATGCCGAAATACCCTGTATTGAAGAAGTCATTAATTTGCCAGAAGCTGGCGAATTAGCGTTTACATCGCTGGCTGTCAGCCCCGAAAACGATCTGTTTGCAGCCCGACCACTTTCCGGTCAAATTATGCGCCTGACTGACACCGATGGCGATGGGTTGCCGGAAACAGTAGATATTTATGCCGGAAATCTTGATCGCCCCAACAGCCTCAGCTATTACGATGGCGCGCTCTATGCTGCCGGACGCAATAGCCTTTACCGCATAACGAGCACATCTGTCGAAACGCTGGTAGAGGCACTTTCAAGTGAACCGTTAGCGTGGTCAGGTGGGGTGGCGGTTGGCGTTGCTGGCCTGGACGATGCTCCCCGTATTTATGTTGCGCTTGGCAGTCCCTGTGATAACTGTGATTACGATACCCGGCAGCATGGCGTAATATTGAGCTATGCGCTGGATGGCTCTGACCGTCAGCTAGTTGCCAGCGGCTTCAGGCAGCCCTCTGATCTGGCAATCCATGATCGAGAGTTGTGGGTTGTAGACAGCGCGCCGCCCGGTTTGATTGATATGCCATTTGCCGATGAACTCAACCGCGTCACCGGCAGCGCAGATTTTGGCTTTCCAACCTGCGTCGGGCAAGATCACCCGCTCATAGAAAATGGCTGTGAAAGCAAAACGCCGCCAATGGTTGTTTTCCCAACCGGTAGTCAGCCGCTGGGCATTGCTTTCTATGATGTAGATCTCATCGCCAGTTTTCAAGGCAATGTCTTGTTGACCATGGGCGGCACGTCCAATCAGCTCGATTTAGTCGGGTATCAGCTTGCTGCCGTTCGTGGCTTTGATGCCGAACACCCAGAAACCCGCACCTTGATACCGGTTTCCAGCTCTGCCGATCCGGCATTTGCGGCGCTTTCGCCAAATATCTTGAACTGGCGGGGGGTAGGGTTCTATCCTGCGCGGCCTTTTGATGTCGTGGTCAATGATTTAGGATGGGTGTATCTCAGCCTTGGGGGGGGCCGCATACTGGCGCTGCGTCCGCAGTCAGAGGTTGTCTACTAGATGCTTCCTTATTGGATAAACGACACGCTCGCGGCGACACCCGCTTTTCTCTGGGCCTATCTTGGGCTTGGTATTCCGCTGGCGCTGGCGCTGCTGCCGCGCCGTGATTGGAGCGATTGGTTGGAAGTCGGCGCGGTCAGCATCTTTTCCGGCGCCGCCGTGCTCAGCCTATGGATGTTCGCGCTCGGCACGATTGGCGCGCTCGTAAACCAACCCCTGCTGCAATTCCCGCCCGTGATCGGTGGAACCATCCTTGCCGCGGTCATTGCTGGCTTCATCGCCTTTCGACGCCGTAAATCAGAAAAATCTCTGCCGCAGCTCAAATGGGCGTTTGATGAAATTCTAATCGCTCTGCTGATTGTTGCTTCTCTGGCCGTTCGTTGGGTGGTGATCGCTTTCTGGCCTTTTACGGCTTATGACACGCTGTGGGTATATGGCTATCTTGGGCGGTTGTTTCTGCAAAGTGGGCTGATCCCCGATAGCATTGGCTATTATCCACAGTTCCTGCCGCTGCAATACACCTTTGGGCAAATGGCCGTCGGAGGTATTGATGATCACGCTGCGCGGGCGGGGCTGCTCTTGCTGCATCTGGCAGCAATTCTGGCGGCCTATGTCCTTGGAAACCGGCTCTTCGGCCGCCGTGTCGGTCTTTATGCTGCCGGTATCTGGGCGCTTTATCCGCATGTTGGCGAATGGTCGCGGGCGGGTGACCTTGAGATTCTGGTTGCAGGCTTATTCACGCTTTCCGCAGCCTATTTCGTCTCGGCATGGATCGGGCAAATACCGCGTCGCTGGTACGCTGCGCTCGCCGGGCTGATGCTCGGTATCGGCCTCTGGTCAAAACCGACGATGGGCGCATTCATCTGGGGGCTGGCGCTGCTTGGCTTCATAGATCTTGTGCGGGTTCGGTTTCGCTGGCGTGAAGCGTGGCCTCGCCTTCAGCTGATCGTCATCGCAGGTATCGTCGCCTTCCCAATAGGTGCGGTCTGGTATCTGCGTAATCTTGCCCTTGGTCATCAATTTATTGTGCTGCCTTCCGGTTTCTGGCTGTCTATAGCCGCGAGAAGCGGCGCTGAATTTGGATGGCCGCTGTTGGCGCTGGCGATCTATCTCGCCTTCATTTATCTGAAACCGCTGCGTCCCTTCCCCCAACTCAAATTGCTGCTGCCGGGTTTAGTTCTCATCGGGATCGGTATTTCGCCTTCAGTCATGTCGCCGCGCCCAATTTCGCCGCTGGAGTGGGGCGCCTTAGCTGTTGGTTGTGCGCTGACAGGGTTTGTGCTCATATCTCACGCCCGCGCCGCCTGGGATCAGAAACTCCGACGCGATGGCTCACGCTTGGGTTGGGTGCTTTTGTTAGCACTGCCTTACTTTGTGACATGGTTCTATTCATACAGCTACCACTATCGCCTTTCGTTCCCGGTTGTCCCTATCCTGATCCTGCCTTCCGCCTATTTCGTGGCACGATGGTTTGAAACGATCAAGATACATACTTGGGCAAAGTTGGCATTTGCCGCTCTCGCGCTTGTCTTAGCGCTGCCGGGCATCCTCTCTGCTGTGCCCGATCCCACTGCTGGAACAAACTATCTTTTTGACGACTCGTTGCCAGACGACCACGCGCGCTATGCCAGTGGTAATGCCGCGCTGATCAATGTTGTGGATGGCATTCAGGCCTGGCTTGACCGGCATCCCGATGAAATCATCACTGTGTCTGCGCCGGGCATTTTGAGGCTGCCATTCTTTTTCCCAGCGCAAAACATTAATGTAGCCTCGGCACCAACGCGCCTGAATCAACTCGAAAATACAGAATACTTCGTCTATGGCGTGCCCGAAACACAGGGCGCTTACGATAGCATTCCCTTTACTTCTAATCAGGTAGTTGGCTCGTTTGGGCGAGAGGACATTTTCCCGCGTGCGTGGGGTGCCGATGATGGTAATTTTCGCTATGACGTATATGAGCCTCATTTGAGCCTCCGCGAAAACCCCATAGTACCTAATGCCGCCGAATCAGATGATGTCGTCATTGGCGGCTTTGTGAAGTATCTGGGGCATGATCTCGGTGGGCTGGAATTCTGGCCGGGGCGGCGAATCGTCGCGCACTTATATTGGCAGCCTATCGCCCCGATAGACGGAGACTACTCAATATTTATTCATCTGGTCAGCCCGGATGGCAGCTTGATCGCCACGTGGGATGGCCCGGTTGCAAAGACGCCGCAGGGCACGTACTATTCAACATTAGTGTGGGAAGTTGGCGAAATGATTGTTGACGAACGGGTATTTGCACTTCCCGATGGCGTTGCGCCGGTCGGGGAAGGCTACCGTCTCCTGATCGGCATCTATGATCCACTGTCAAATAGTCGTCTGCCAATCACCGTGAATGGGCAGTTATCTGGCGATTCCCATGTGATCGAGGATCGTATCCTGATTTTGGCTGAAGCCCCTTAATGCTGCATACGTGCTAAGCGCGCTACCATGATTTATAATAGATACGGAATAGAGTTTGACTCTCTATATATCATCAGCTGATGGCTAACCAGAATGGTTGATTCAAAGATAATTACTACAGATCTTGCTGCTCAGATCACCCAGTCAAGCACCGAAATACGGCAGCTGGAAGCAATTCTGGCACGGGTGATGCAGGTGCTAAATGACAACGGCTTTCAAGTTGCAGTAGATATTGTCGGCTTAGCGCATACCATTTCCGACAATCTGGAGCAGGCGCAGCGAAGTACCAGAGCCGTTTCTAACCAGCTTGACCAGATGACTGGCCTGCTTCGCACGTTCAGCCTGATCACTTCATCTCTTGATCTGGATATAGTGTTAAGCGAAGTGATGGATACCGTCATTGCCTTAACTGGCGCCGAACGCGCTTATTTGGTGCTGCGCGAAGTCAACACGGGGCAGCTTGATATTGCCGTTGCCCGCAATTGGGATCGCGAGTCATTAAGCGAAGACGATGCTGGCTTCAGCCGCAGTGTGGTGCAGCGGGCAATGGAGCAGGGCGAAGCGATTATCACCACTAACGCCGCCACCGACGACCGTTTTCAGAACGTGCTCAGCGTTGTGAATGCTCAATTACGCTCTATATTGTGCATCCCGCTTATGGTGCGCGGTGAGGCGCAGGGTGTTTTGTACGCCGATAACCGCATCACTCAAAATGTGTTTCGTCAGGATGAAATTCCCCTGTTAACCGCATTCGGCACGCAGGCCGCTATCGCCATCGAAAATGCCCGCGCTTACGGGCGGGTGAAAGAAGATTTGACCAAAGCTCTTAATGAGCTGCAAAGCCTACAAATCGCGATTGATCGTTCTAAATTGGATCGTCAGGTCAGCGAAATTACCGATACCGATTACTTCCAGCGAATTTCCTCTTCTGCCCGCAATATGCGCGGTCGTTATAACAAAGTTGGCGAAGACTAATTGCCAGAATTTGGGATAAAAGGGGTCAGCGAAGGATACGCTGGCCTCTTTTTATTTGTGAATAATTCGTAAAATCCCAAATTCACTTGTTGTAATAAACTATTTTCAAACTATAATTACACAAAAACCATACAAATCTTATTTGTAATCTGTCTACTTCGCTGTTGACAAATAGGTGATTGTATATTGAGCGCAGGCGCACTAATCTATCTGAGCTACAGTAAATACGAGACCGATTTCGCGCTCAAACTGGCGACAGACCTCAAGAACGCCGGTGTGAATATCTGGTGTGATCGGTTACGAATTACCGCAGGTGATGACCTTCTCCCTACCTTAAAATCAGCCCTGAATGACGCCAGTACTGTCATTTGTGCGGTTTCAGGTAATTACCTGAACGCTCAGTACGCGCGCCACGAATGGGAACACGCGCGTAAAAAGCAGAAAATGCTGCTGCCCATCGTCGTTGCCAGCATGGACGGGATCACCACGCCGCGTGAGTTGGGTTTGCACCGTGCCATTGATTTCAGCGGTTGGCGTGATGAAAGTTTGTATCAAGCCGCGCTGTCACGGTTGCTCCGTTTGTTTGGCCCCATCCCTGAAGGATTTATCCCTTCACACGAAGATATCTATTTAAATAGTCTGGTTGGTTTGCTGGAACGCCGCATGGCAGTTCAGGAAATTCTTGATCCACCAGATCAAACCAACAGTCAAACGGCAAGGGCGCGCCTTCGTCCCCTTTCCTCTCTGGAGCCAGTGTGGGGTAAGCTGGGTGATGTCCGCGTTGTGCGTGGTGGAGAAGGCTTGCAGGATGGCGCGCTGCTCACCTTGCAGCAGGCCGTTCGTATGTCTGGCCGCTTTGCGCTTATCGGCGGCCCCGGCTGCGGGAAGTCTACCGTATTAAATCGGCTGGCCTTGGATGCCGCCTATGCTTATCGCGCACAGCCCGATGATAATCCCTTACCTTTGCTGATTGACTTGTCTGAATACCCGGCCGGCATGTCGCTGGTCGAGTGCATAGAGTCTGCGTGGCCGCTGGACATTGATGTTTGGCAGCAGGTGAAGCGCGGAACTGTCGCTCTCTACATTGATGAACTTGATGCGCTGTCTTTGGATAATTCCCGTGCCGGAGAGCTGCAATCGCTGTTAGATGGAGAAAATTCACCTCATACCCTCGTGGTGGCGGCGAATGCTGCGCCTGTCGCAAAATTGCCGACCTGCGAGCTGCTTTCGCTCAGCGATGCCGATATTCGTCGCTACGCTGAAACCTACCTCGGAGGCACTGCAAAACCGCTGTTAGAACAGCTCTTTGCCGGGTCGCAGGCTGATGGCAGCGAATCCGAGCTTCTCCGTTTGGCACGTGTTCCCGCGCTGTTAACCGGCTTTATCTTCCTTCACCGGTCTTCTCCACAAAATACACTTCCGACCTCTCTGGGAGCGCTCTATAAGCGGCTGTTGCCGTCTATGTGGGTATGGTGGCGGTTGGCTCAAGCGCCGATTGCGGTCGCCTATCGGGAATTAGTCCCTTCGCTAGAAAAGCTGGCACTAGCGATGTTCGATCAGGGCAAATCGTCGCTGTCGCTGGATGATGCCGGAATGCTGCTTTACGACCCGTCAGTACTCTCGCTTCGCGCGGCGAGTGCTATGAATGTGGTCGAAATTCGTCAGGGTAAGCTGCGGTTTAAGCATCGGTTGCTCCGCGATTTTTACGCTTCTTTGCACCTTACGCCGCTGGATATTTCGGTTCGCTTGCAAAGGCCGCAGTTTACCCCGGATGGGCTGCGTATCGCCGGTAAGTGGGATATTCCACTGCATATGATGAGCGGTTTTATGCCCGCCTCTGATGCGCTGGTGCGCACTGTCGCTGAAGTAGATGCCTATCTTGCCGCAGAGTGCGTCGCCTTCGGCGCGCAGGTTACTCCTTTTGTGCTGGAACTCATCGTAGAAAACCTGTTGAATGATGTGGATGAGCCTGAAAGACACGCGGCCATTCAGCATTCTTTGGCGCTGCTCTCAACCCCGGCTGTCCTACCCGCCATCCTCGAACGTCTGCAAAGCCGCTCGCTGGTTATGAGGGCGGCGGCGGCGTGGGCTATAAAGGAGTTGAATGTGCCTCTCCCAACCGCGCTGGTGAAAGCGTTGAAAAACTGGGACTGGTCGCCCAACGAAAGTACCGCCGAAATCTTTAGAAATACAACCTCCCGCGATGAAACATTTGCCGCCCTGATCACCATGCTAGGTGATTCAGAGGCAGTGCGTCGTCGTGGTGCTGCATGGGCGCTTGGCGTCATGGGTGAGCGCGCCGCCGTAGGTGCCCTGCAAGCGGCGCTCAACGACAGCAGCGATTCTGTGAAAGACATGGCCGCCAAGGCGTTGAAGGAGTTGACCGCGCAGGCAGCTGCTGTCCCTGCTTACAATGAAGAACTCGTTGCCGCAGACGGCATTCCGCCAGCCGCGCCTGCAAAGCCAATGTCTCAGCGGACAGTTATCCTGCCTGTTGGGCATAAATCGGCGCAATCTTCCGCATCTGCGCCTCCGGTGAAACGCCCTTCAAATCCGCTTGCTCGCTCCGGCGGCGCTAGGTCATCATCGGCTTCAGTGCTCAAAGACCGCTTGATGCGTAAATCCGAAGAAGGCGCAGCCAGCAGCGAAGTGAGTGATCTGCTCAAGAATCTGTGGGATAAGGATTGGGAAACGCGCCAGACGGCAGTTGAAAGGCTCGGCCATCTTGGTGATGAGTCCGTCGTTATGCCGCTGCTGGAAACGCTCAATGATGAAGATGAGCAGGTTCGTTTTGCGGCAGTTCGGGCATTGGGAAATTATTCCAGCGAAACCGCGGCTCAAGGGTTGCTCAGCGCATTACACGATCCGATATTGATCGTCAAGGATGCGGCGGGCGAAGAGTTGGGCAAGATGAATGGCTATGCGCTTCCCGGTTTGATGTCCCTGATCCATGATCCCGCGCTGGATGCAGATACGCGGGGCGTGGTAATTGAAACCATTGGGCGCATAGCCGACCCTTCAGCAGTGGAGGTATTGATTGCCTGTCTTGAAGATGAATCAGCGCCGCGCATGGAAGAATGGCGAATTTGCGATCTCGCCGCCGCGGCGCTGGAGCGTATTGGTACGCCAGAAGCGCAGGACGCCGTCGCCGAGTGGCGGCGCGAACAGCAGCCCACAGAACAGTTTAACCCCGCGATCATCGCTGATATTGATGAAAATGACGATATTGCATCCGATCGTCTGTCCTTAGCGCCGCCAGTTAGCCCCGATCTTGAGGCGCAAACCCGGATTCTGGTTGAGGCGCTGCGCGTGAGCGATACGCATCAACAACATGCAGCGGCTAAAGCTCTGCGTGAGTTTGCGCGCGAGTTAAGCGTGCAAAATATTGACGATAATCGCGTCGTCTATGCGCTTGCAGATGCCTTGCGTGATAATGATGCTGTAATTCGTTGGGCGGTAGTAGAAGCGATCGCATGGCTGCAAGATAGCAGCGCGCTGCCAATTTTGCACGAAGCATTACACGACAAACATTTCACAGTGCGCTTGGCTGCAATTCGTGCGCTTCAGGAAATTGGTGATAAAAACGCAGTATGGGCGCTGCTGGATCGGCTCGATGACGAAAATCCCGTCGTGCGTGAAAAAGCAGCGGAGGCATTAGGGTATTTGGGCAGCCAGGATGTGGTCGTGCGGCTGGCGCGCTTGCTTCAGGACGAAGATGAGTTTGTGCGCCGCGCTTCCGTCGTGTCGCTGGGCATTATCGGCAGCACCGAGGTGTCTCCACAGTTATTGGAAGCACTTGACGATCCTGAGCTTTTGGTGCAGTGGGCAGCTATGGAAGCGCTTGGGAAGCTGGGCGAGCCAGCGGCAGTTGACGCGCTGGCCAGGCGTTTGAATGATGACTATAAACCGAGTTGGGACGATCGCCGTGTGTCAAAAATAGCCGAAACTGCGCTAGAGCGCATTCCGGTTCCGGAGGCGGTATCAGCATTGCAGCAGTGGCGTTCCCGGCAGGTAAGCACGCCGGAATAGCCATAACATGGAAGTCTCACGAGGGGGCGATATGCACTTGTTTTTGAGCTATGTGCGGGAAGAGAAAGCGTTCTGCGTCCAGATTGCGGAAGCCCTGAGCATTCACCGCGTCTGGTATGATTCACGCCTTCTCCCCGGCACCGATTGGTGGGAAGAAATCCGCCGTCGCCTCGAGTGGTGTGATGGCTTTATTTATCTGATGTCTCCACGCTCGGTAGCTTCAGAACGGTGTCTCGATGAATTGCAAATGGCCTTAGACATGGGCAAGCTCATCTTTCCGGTAGTCATCGCGCCTGATACCCATTCTCCTGAAAATATTAGCCATATGCACTTTGCTGATCTCAGCACCGGCATGCACATTACCGGCGTCAGCGATTTGTTGAACGCACTTTATCAAGCTGAAATCAACATGTATCATCGGCGCGTGCGTGGTGTATCTCCTGAGCAATCGCGTGAATCCGAATTTCCTTATCGTAATGGATCGTCACGGGCCGCTCCTACGCCCGCTGTTCCTGTGCCATCTGAAGCTGCTGGCGATGTGAACGCCATCGTCGGTCAGATCGCTGGAGCCATGGAATTCGGGCGCTATGAAGAGGCGCATCGCCTGGCAAAAGAGGCCGTTGAGAAGGGGATAGAGCCGGTATATTTCAGCCTGAAAACCCTGATGGAAGAAGCCGCCGTCGCCATGAGCGAGCAGTCTCGTCGTCGCGACACCGAAGACGAATACGGCGGCATTTCCCAGCTTGTTCAGCGTGGCCGCACGCGCGCCTATGGCTGTCAGGCATTTGCCAAATTCCGTGAAGATAATCCCGAATTCGATCCCGAAAATCTCGCCGGTATTTGCTATCCGGATCAGCCTTCCTCTGAAATTTCGCTTGATCCAGTAATGCCGACGGCTTCGCTGCCGATGCTGGAGTGGTGCGAAATCCCCGCCGGTGGCCTCACGGTCACGCTCGAACGTGGAAATCACAAAATCCGTGAAACCCTGAAGATTGCACCATTTTATATCAGCAAATTTCCGGTTACAAACACGCAGTTTCAAGAATTCGTGAAGGATGAGAATGGCTATGCAGACCCGCGTTGGTGGGAATTTTCAGATGCGGCCATGCGCTGGCGGGATGAGCGTAGTGAAGCCGCCAATTCCCGGTTTCAAGGGGATGATCGTCCACGTGAAACTGTAGCATGGTATGAGGCGGCAGCTTTCTGTCGCTGGCTCAGCGTCCGTACCGGGCAAAATATCACCTTGCCCACGCGCCAACAGTGGATGCGTGCGGCTAAAGGTGATGCTGAACGTCTCTATCCATGGGGCAATGACTTCGCAACCTCGCTCTGCAACACCGCCGAGTCCAAACTGCATCAAACCTCACAGGTTATGCGCTTCGCCAAGGGCGTCAGTCCGTTTGGTGTTTATGATCTGGCAGGCAATGTATGGGAGTGGTGTTTGAATAATCATTATGATGATATGGACATCACCTCTGATCGCCCCCGCGCCGTGCAGGGTGGCTCTCACATCAGCACCCATCAAAAGGCGCAAATCGGCTCCTTCATGCTGCTCGCGCCCGCAGCCGCATTCAGCAATATCGGCTTCCGTCTGGTGCTGAACCCATAGCGCCGGCCTCTGCCAGAATGTCGTCTATCCCAAACTTGGGCTAAATATATCGAGAGGCAGCATACCTGATGGGAATGCTGCCCCTCGATTTTGTACTTGCCTGTTCTAGCGCCCGCTTAAACCAGCTTGGCTTCCAGCGACATCGGTACGGCAGATAGCGCCCTCGAAACGATACAAGAATTCTTGGTATCTTCCGCGTGGGCGGCAAAGGCTTCCGCGCTGATATTCGGTACTTCGGCTTCTGTAATCAGGTGAATGTGCGAAATGCTAAAGCCGCTTTCACCCTTTTCCAGCGTTACTTCTGCAACCGTATGCACCCGCGTTGGCGTAAATCCATCCTTAATCAGATGAAGATTCAGCGCCATCGTATAGCAGCCTGCATGTGCGCCCGCTAGAAGTTCTTCAGGATTCGTGGCGTTTCCATCCTCAAAACGCGAGGTGAAGTTGAACGGGCCGTCGTAGGCGCCGCTCTCTAACTTAATATTGCCAGCGCCTTCCTTAAACGTTCCTTGCCACGTGGCTTCTGCGCTCCGTACTGGCATTGTATTTCCTCCTGATTGCTAAATATCGTGGGTTGATGAAGCATAACGGATTTCCTCAGTTCCACCAACCCCACATGGTTATCCATTCATCATCAGATCGATCTCGCGCTTCCTCATCATCGTATTCTACGCTCAACCAGAGAATCCCCTTTAATGCCGCGCGCCGAACATCGCCTGACTCGTCAATACTGGCCTCCAGCAGCGCGGGCATCGCTTCTTCTTCCATAGACCACAGCGACTCCGCCGCTGCATGCCAGACATGACTATTCGGGTTGTTCAGTGCGCGAATCAATGTTGGTGCCGCCGTTGCATCGCCAATCTGTCCCAGTGCTGTCGCCGCCGCAAAGCGAACAAAATCATTGTTATCGCTGGCAAGCGCATCCTCCAGCCCGTCAATCGCTGAAACTTCGCCCATAGCGCCCAGTGCTTCGGCAGCAGCGTAGCGAACATAGCTGTTACTATCAGCCGAAAGTGCCTCAAGCAGCTCAGGAATAACACCCGCCTGATCCATCGAACCCAGCGCTTTGGCTGCTTCCCAGCGCACGAAGCTGTTCTCATCGCCAAGCAGCGTGCCCACCAACCCGTTGAGTACCTCCGCGCCCCCGATAATACCGAGCGAGCGCGCTGCCGCCCTACGAACATTGCGACTCCGGTCTTGAAGCGCCCCTAGCAGCGAAGGAATCGCCTCGTCGCCTTTGCTGCTCAAGGTTTGCGCCACAATCGTACGTACTTCGCTGTCCTTGTGCTTTAGCGCGTCTATCAGTCCGCTAAGTGCCTGATCCCCCTCTATCTGTGAGAGGCGAAATGCAGCATAGCGCGCTTTGTGTTTGTCTTCTCCATTTAGATCGCTGAGTAGCTGATTAAGCAGTGAAGAATCGGTCATAGCTGCTGCTCCATGTATTCACACTTGTTATGTGCAGGAACATTCAGTGTGTGAAACCCCGAAATGATAAGCTGATCTCATACTTGACATTATAGCATAACGGGCGTATCGTTTGATCACAAACCGTTTTGTATCAAATAATTTGGAAGCCATGGATACTCACGAATTCCAACAACTTGTCGCTGAAATTCGGGTGCTGATGGTGCGGGTGGTGAAGACACATGCGCGTTCAGCCGAAGAATATTTCCGCGATAAAAACATCAATCCGGTTCAATATGGCGTCTTGCGTACTTTGAATCGTGAAAGTTTGACGATCAGTGAATTGAGCAAGTTGCTATTCCTTGATCCTTCGACGCTGGTGCCCATTGTGGATGATCTTGAGGCTAAGGAGCTTTTGGAGCGAAATAAAGACCCGCAAGATCGGCGGCGCACGCCGCTTTCGCTGACAGAGAAGGGCGCTTCTTTGCTGCCTAATTTCACCGAAACGCTCAGGGATGATCCGCTCTATGAAAGTCTCAACGCGCTCGATGAAGATAAATTACTTCAATTCGCGGCCATCCTCCGTGAAGTAGTTTTGAAGTTGCCGGAAGGTCAGAGCATTTTGTGCAATGTTCACGATCACATCTATAAATCGGCAAAATAACGCCCGGATCATCCATAGACCAAACAGTTCATAAGTTGTGCTCAAAGGTGAGACGAAGCCGCTGGATACCAGCAGCGCGTATTAAGTCGTGAGAATTGACGGTAGTTAAAGGGGAAAAAAGTTGCAAGCTCAAGCGATACAGCAGCCGGGAAAGAAAGGGCAATCCCGTCCCGACGGCGCACGCCCGAATGGATTAGGACGCGCGATACGCTATTTAGGGCATCAGCGCAAGTATATTCTTATCGCCTACACCGCGCTGGTCATCGCAGCGCTGGCGCAGTTGATGGTGCCTCAGTTAACGCAAACCATGATTGATGCCATAACCCAGGGTGCGGTTGCCAACAGCATCCTTGATATGCAGGTGTTCGGCGTGCCGGCGCCAGACCTTGTCAAAGAAGCGGCTGCCCGGCAGGCAGGCTACAGCCTTGAGCAGCTTCAAGGGCTTCAACAAACTTCATTGACTTTGCTGATTAACGCTGCGCTGATTATCGTCGTTTTTGCGGCTGTGCGCGGCATCTTTTCATTCGTGCAGGCGTATTTTTCCGAGAAGATGTCGCAGGGTATCGCCTTCGATTTTCGTAATGAAATCTTCACCCGGTTGCAGCGCCTATCCTTCAGCTACTACGATCGCAATCAGACCGGCCAGTTGATGATCCGCGCCACCGACGACGTTGAAAAAGTACGTATGTTCCTTGCCCAAGGGTTAGCCTTGGCGGTGCAAGCGCTCATTCTGCTGGTCGCTACCTTGGTCATCCTTGCACTAACCAACTGGCAGCTTACACTGGTGATTTTGCCAATCCTGCCGCTTGCGCTCGTGCTCTTCATGATCTTTGGTAAGGTCAGCCAGCCCTTGTTCGTTGAAATACAAAAACGTCTTTCCGGCTTAAACACGATTTTGCAGGAAAATCTGGCCGGCATACGAGTCGTCAAAGCCTTCACCCGTGAAAGTCATGAGCAGCAACGCTTTGATGAAGCCTCGATCAGCCTCTATCAGCAGCAGATCAAGGTCGTGCGTACCTTTACACTCTTGCTCCCTGTGATCTTCCTGATTGCCCAAATCGGGCAGGCCGCCATTCTCTATTTCGGCGGCAATCAGATCATCAACGGGACGCTGAATCTCGGTGAATATCAGAAATTCAGCCTGTATTTGATCTATCTTTTCTTCCCTTTGGGGCAGCTCGGCTTCATCATTTCGCTTATGGCTCAGGCAGGCGCATCCGCAACCCGTGTCTTTGAGATATTGGATGCGAAGAGCGATGTTTCCAATAAGCCCGATGCGATTGAACTACCGCCGCTTGTCGGCAGGGTGGAATTTAAGAACGTCACCTTCCGCTACTTCAGCTCCGGTGAGCCTGTGCTTTCCGATGTTTCATTTAACGCAGAATCTGGCCAAACCGTCGCGCTTCTAGGGGGCACTGGCAGCGGTAAAACCACCATCATCAATCTCTTGCCTCGCTTTTATGATGCCACTGAAGGCGCAGTCCTGATTGATGGCCATGATGTGCGCGATGTCACGCTGGACAGCTTGCGTTCGCAAATCGGTATTGTGTTGCAAGAGACCAATCTCTTTAGTGGCAGTATCCGCGACAATATCGCTTTTGGCCGCCCTGAAGCGTCAGATGACGAGGTGATCGATGCAGCGAAAGCGGCGGCGGCGCATGACTTCATCTTAACTTTCCCGCAGGGCTACAACACCCCCGTCGGCGAACGTGGCTCAACGCTTTCAGGTGGGCAAAAGCAGCGTATTGCCATCGCTCGCGCCCTGCTGCTGAATCCACGTCTGCTAATTCTTGACGACTCAACCAGTAGTGTTGACCTGCTCACCGAGTCCAAAATTCAGAAGGCTCTCGATAAATTGATGCAAGGGCGTACCAGTTTCGTCATCGCTCAGCGTATCACCACCGTCTTGAATGCAGATCAAATTCTGGTGCTGGACAAAGGCAAGATTGTTGCCAGCGGCAAACACGCTGATTTGATGGAAAGCAGCCCCATTTACGCAGAAATCTATAACTCGCAGCTTGTGGGTGATGCCGAAGTGACCGATAACGAATCCGGGCTGGATCAGCTTCCGGTGCAGGGCTAAAGGGAAAGGGACTAAACGACCATGATGGGATTAGACGGCGGTCGCCGGTTAATGGACGGCGAGGCCAGCAAAGCCGCCAACGTTGGGCATACCCTGCTGCGTTTTGGGCAGTATTTCAGCAAATACTGGTACTGGTTGTTATTGACGCTGGTACTGATCGTCGCTACGACGTGGACGCAGGTAACCGCGCCCGAATACATCGGGCAGGCGGTCGACTGCTTCCTGTTTCCGCAGAATCCGGCAGATTGCTGGTATACAACCATCACGCCAGACATGACCGATGCCGATAAACTCGCCGGGCTTGGCGGCCTTGTGCTGGTGCTGATCGGGTTGTTCGTTGCCGGGGCGGTATTGACCGGGCTTGGCTTCTTTACCATGACGCTGGCCGGCCAGCGCGTGCTTTTGAAGATTCGTGGCGACCTCTTCAAGAAGTTGCAAAGCCAGACCATTGGCTATTACGCTGAAAACGAATCCGGTGACCTCATGAGCCGCGTTACCAGCGATACCGATACCATTCAGCAGGCCTTTAACTTTGCGCTGATTAACGTCTTTAGCGGCCTTTTGCTGATGGGGTGGATCGCCATCAAAATGTTCGAGATAAGTTTCGTCTATGCGCTGGTCAGCTTGATCATCACCCCTATAATGTTTGTGACCACGATCTACTTCTCATCGCAGGCGCGCCGTGCCTTCCGTAAAAGTCGCCAGCAAATGGGCAACGTAAACGCCAATTTGCAAGAGTCGATCTCCGGTATGCGTGAAGTGCAGGCATTTAACCGCGAAGACGAAACTATTGAAACTTTCCGCCAGACCAACGCCGCCAATCGAGACGCCAATGTGCGCGCGGCAGCATTCACCAGCGCCCTGAACCCTACGCTTGAGGCGCTTGGCTTTGTGGCACTTGCCATTGTCGTCTTCGTCGGCGGCTATGCTGTGCTCACCAATCAGCCTAATATGCTGGCCGCCGGTAATATCAATATCGGCCCGCTCACCATTTCGCTGGCGAGCAGCGCC
>JACSRP010000222.1 GCA_014879665.1 Anaerolineae bacterium
CCTTGATCGCGGGCTTTCCACATCATACTTTCAGTCATCGGGCCTTCAAACATACCCGGAAACAGCGTTAGAATGTCAATTTGCATAGTTAGTCCTCCACCTATGATTCTAGCTTGCGGCGCTCAGGGATCAACCGCATAATTCAAAAATGCGTTGAGGAGCTTTAGAGTATTGTGATGCGTCGTGGCCTGTACACACTGGCAGCCGTCTGCCTGATCATCATTAGCGCCGGATGCAATCTCACCTATAGCTCAACGCCAGCGCCCGATCCATTTTCCGTACGTTTCCAAACACCCGAAGCGGATACGATTATCGCAGAACAGTCCCCTCTGGAGATCATCATCGTTGCCGAAGACAGAGTGGGAAGCGGCATCGTGCGAGTTGATCTATTTTTGGATGATGTCCTTTATCAACAGGGGACGCCAGTGGATAATATCACTGTCCCGGTCTTCTCCGTCAAAATGAACTGGACAGCGCGTGGTTTAGGACTGCACTCGCTCTCCGCAATCGCCTATCGTGAAGACGGCGCAGCCACCAACCCGGCAGTCATTCGCCTGCTGGTTGGGCCGGCGCAAGCGCCATGAAACGCTTAAAAGGAATGTTACGATGTCTAATTCTCAGCCATTTATTCTTGAAACAGATCGCCTTCTTCTCAGGCGCTTAATACCAGAAGATCTTGATGCATTATTTGCGCTCTACAGCGACCCTGAAATTCGACGCTATTTCCCTGAGGGCACATTGACTTACGAAGAAACCAGAGAAGAATTGGAATGGTTTCTTAACGGGCATCCCGATCATCCAGAGCTAGGGCTATGGGCAACTATCCATAAAGCAGATAATCAATTCATTGGCCGTTGTGGTTTGCTACCATGGAACCTTGATGGGCAAGCAGAAGTTGAAGTTGCTTATCTGATTGATAAAAAATACTGGAGACAGGGATTAGGCACTGAAGCAGCGAAGGCTATCCTTCAATACGGCTTTGAGCAGCTCCATTTATCCCGCTTGATAAGCATGCTCTATCCTGATAATTATGCCTCTGCAAAAGTAGCGACGAATATGGGCATGACCCTTGAAAAAGAATTAGAAGATGAGTTCGGGCGATTTCTTGTATTTTCAATAAATAAGCAGCCAGTACAAGCGGACGTTAGGTGATGACAATCTATATGCTGCCGGGCAGTACCGCCCCCCATGAAAATGATCTGAACGACTCTGATAAGCGCAATCTGCTGGATCATTTTGAAACGACTAACTATGAAATTGTGGTGGATGGCAGCGGGATTGACTGGGAGAAAATTGACGAGGTAGAGGTTGTAGTTGCCTCCCGGGACAAAGGCCCATCAGGGTGGTTCATCCGCAACATCTATTTTGGCGGGCAGGAACGGTATCATGTTGGCGTATATTCCGGCAGAAATGAACTGGTACTGCCAAATTTATCGCTGCCCGCCGCCAGATATGTCGTGCGTATCATTGCCTACTACCTGCGTAATCGGGTGAAATATCACGGCCCGACTGATTTTATCGCCACTGTAGAAGACTGATTCCATGCCCTCGCAACCGGTCCTATTTCCGGCAGGCTAATGCCGTGCAACCGCTAACCTTTCGGGGCGCCGCTGCCTTCAAGACTCTCGTTCGCGGGGGATTTCTGTTTGGAATCGTATTTCTCTTTTTGGGATGCAGCAAACCTCCGCAGTCGGTATGGGGCGACGTGCTGCTGCTTGGGGAAGCACATCAGTCGTCACCGCCCGCGCTGTGGTTTGAGGACGGGCACATGCTCGCCGCCTGGATCGGTGACGACGAACGCGGCGTCCATCATGATGTACGGCAAATCACCGGATCGCAAATGGGCAATTCCGTTACCCTGCCCCTGCCACCCCTACACCCTTACGCCCAACTGCTGCTGCCGGGCGATGACGAAGATCATCATCTACTCTGGTTGGATGGTAATGATCTGGGCGAAACACGGCTTTATTCGGCGCTGCTCACAGGCGAATTAACTATCGAACGGGGGCCAACCGAAATTTCGAGCGCCCATACGTATTCTTATGCCGCCGCGCCGGGCACAAATGGCAAGCTGTGGGCAGCATGGACGGAGGGATCAGCGGCTTTTCCATCGCTGTATCTCGGCTCAATTGACGCTTCAGGACGGCCTCAGTCCCCAACCCTAGTTGCTGGCAATGCCGCGCATCCCGCAATGGCATATGCCGCCGACAGAACTATTTATCTGTTCTGGATCTCGGAGAGTACGTTGGTACGAGCACGGGTAATTGACGGCGCAATACTGGACACAATGGCTCTCACCTCCACCGTTGCTCTTGGCGATGGCGACAGACTTCACATGCTCAGGGCGGGCATTGATCAGACCGTCGGCTATGTTTTCTGGAATATCACCCGCGCTGATGGGACTAACGAAACATGGATGGCATCAGGCCGGTTAGACGCACGCATCTGGCAGCCTCCACGCCCGCTCACCGATGTTGAAGGTACGCCCTTCACATGGGCATCGCCTCACATTTTGGGCGCGGATACGCTCTTCGCTGCCGGGCAGTTTGGCGACGATATCGCGCTTTTTGGCTTTAAAAATGGATCGCTGCGCTCTATCCAGATCGTCGTCGAAGCTCAGTCTCTGCTTGCGCCGCCCGCACTGCTGCTAGATGATCAGAATCGCCTAGCACTGGCGTGGTCACAACCACAACCAAACTTGCCCGCGCAGCTGCTTTTGACCACTATGCCTTGAGAATTTGCAGACCGTCACCCTGCAGCGCCGTTTTTTTGCTGCGGCGCGGCCCGATTAACAGGCGTTGAAGTGATCAATCAGGTCAATGAGTTCATTGGCAGCGTTCACCACATCTGAACGGCCTTCTTTTTCCGCGTGCCGCTTAATGTTCTGCAGGCCGCTGCGGTGTACATTTCTGAAATCACCAAGCGCGAAATTGGGATCTGCCTCAGATTTTTGATCATCCATCACGAGGAACCATTTAGAAAACTCATCCCCGCCAGCGCGCTTCCGGAATTGATCGATTTCAGCCGTGCTTGGCTGTGCAGTTTTCCACATCGTGTTAATGCGATATTTTCCGTCTTGAATCAACTGTCTGGCGTTCTCAAGTGCATCCATGTTGACTGTGCTAGTCATCATTTTGCTCCTAAACTCACATCGTCATACACAGGAACCTATCTGCGTTCTATAGGATTGACAGTACGACAAAGCAGAGTCTTTCGCATCCGTCAGGTGATCGATCTGAAGATCACCCGGTAAGAGGTAATCGCCCGTTCCCCCGTGTTCGGGTCTGTGCAGGGCACCGCTTCTAACGCCGCGTCAATCGGGCTGGCCGCGCCGGGCATATCAATAATGTAGGACATGCCCTCTGTCATCTGAAAATCGGCAAATCCCGGGCCGCGCTCCGGGATCATACCAGTGACAAAATAGCTGTCCCCGCCCTGCCAGCGCGCCCGAATCGTCTGGCCGGGAATGCCAGTAGTGCCATTGATCTGATACACCTGAACCTGTATCAGGCCGCTTTCCGCCCCGCTGCATAATGTGTTCACCGATATCGCCTCAAATGCAGAGACGTTCGCGGGAGTTGGCACGGTAATTGCCAGCGGCGTCGCCGTCGCCAGCACCGCGCTTTCCGGCGTAGCTGTTTTGGTCGCTGCGGGCGTAAGGGTGGGTGTTGACGTTGGCAGCGTCACATCCACAACCTGCGTTGGCGCGGCCGCCGCGCTGATCATTTCATCCGCGCACCCCACCCGCCCCTGCGGCTGGTAAAACTGCATCATGCTGCGCACCGCCCGTAGGCCGCTGGTACTGTTCACATAGCCCGTCGTTGCCAGCCGGCAGGCCGTATCGGCCATCGCCTGAATCGGGTCGTCATTCAGCCGCAGAGAAAGCAGCCGCCCCACAGCGCGGTCAAGGTTGCCATCCTCAGAATACGCCAGCGCAATAGCGATAAGATATTGTTCCCGGTCAGCAGTTTGAAGCTGCCACGGCGCGACATCAATCTCTTCAACCGGGAAAAATACCCATGAGATCAACAGCCCCCCGGCCAGTCCTAACGCAAATCCGAGGATAACCCCGATCGGCGAGAAGAAGCGCCGTGGGCGCGTATATTTTGGAGAGGGTGTGCTTTCGGTATAAGACATTTTAATTCGTTATGCGCCGGATACAGGAAGTGGGCGGTAAGGTTCCATAATCGGCGTTAGCCGTCCCAGCCCTTCAGAAAGGGCTACTAAAACCCGAATATCGCGCACATCCCGCGAATTGGTAATATAGCGTTCGGTCACATCCTGAACGTAAGTAGGGATATTATCTACCTGAAACATCCGCAGTCGTTCCAATGCGCCGGTAATATCCTGATCGGCCAGATACCCCTGCGCGATCATCACCGTGTATTCATCTTTGTACCGCTGTGCCAGCACCGTCGCGGCGCTGTCGGTTTGCTGTACTGGAAATTGAACCCATCCTAGATACAGCCCAAGACCAAGCCCGACCAGCAGGGCAACCAGCAGCGATGCAAAGAAACGAACCATGATTCTCCCGGCAAGCATGAGGTCAAAATGACCTCGTAATGAGTTCTAGTGTAATTGAGCCGCTAGCGGATCGCAAAGTAAAAGATCCGGCGCTGTCCTAACGATTGGCATCTAGGAGTTGCAGTTGTCACGATTCATAGCTAAGCTGAAAGGCGCGATGAAATAAAAACAGCCAGTAAAATACTGGCTGTTATGCCGGAGGTGGGACTCGAACCCACAAGCCCGTTAAGGCAACTGATTTTGAGTCAATCGTGTCTGCCAATTTCACCACTCCGGCGTGGCTATTCAAGATAGTAATTTGATGATAGGCGATTGTCAATGCCCGCGTCCCCAATGGAGAATGAAGCCGCGGTTATCCGGGCTGCGCAAAAGGGAAACCTTGAGGCGTTTAACGTGCTGGTGCGTCACTACCAGAACGCGGTCTACAGCCTTGCCTACCGCATGATGGGCGATTCATACGAAGCCTCTGACATTGCTCAGGATACCTTTATCACCGCCTATCGTAAAATCAGCACCTATCGGGGCGGTAATTTCCGTTCGTGGCTGCTCAGAATTTCAGCGAATTTATGCTATGACTCGCTGCGCCGCGATAAACGCCGCCCCACCACCTCCATAGAAGAACTTGCACCTCCTGAAGAAGAAGCGCCGCTGCCTGATCCTTCGCTGTCGCCCGAACAAATTACCGAGCAGCGCGAACTGGAACGCGCGGTGCAGGATTGCATTAGCGCCCTTTCTCCCGATCAGCGGGTGGTGCTGGTGCTCAGTGACGTTGAGGGCTTCGATTACCAGAGCATTGCCGATCAGCTGGATACCGCGCTTGGTACCGTGAAATCTCGCTTGAGTCGCGCACGATCCAGCATCCGCGATTGCTTGCAGGATGTCAGGGAACTTTTACCATCTCAATTTCGTCTATAACACAGAAGGATAGGCCTGCTCTCAGGCAATAACGGATTTATTAGAAACAGTGAACGGTAGCGATTTCGAATTACTTTCTGCATATCTGGATGAGGAGCTTTCCCCGCAGGAACGCGCCACCCTCGAACAACGCCTACAGCACGAGGATGATCTGCGCCGTGAAATGGAACTGCTGCGCGCCACCATTGTGCTGATAGGATCGCTGCCAGCGCTAAAGGCCCCCCGCGATTTTACACTGGCCGCGCCGCCGCGAACGACTGCTGCTAAAGTCAGCTTGTTTCCGCGATTGGTCAGCTTGGCTTCCGCAGCCGCGGCAGTTTTGTTAGTGGTGGCCGGAATTAGTATGCTAACGCCTTCAAGCATGTCACAATCGGCGACTGGCAGCATGGTTCAAGATGTCGCGGCATTACCCACTGCAACCAGCATCCCGATGATGCTAGAAGAAGTGTTAGCCGCGCCGCTTCCAACACTGTCCCCGGCTATTGAGCAACTTAATACGACAGACGATGCACTGCAAAGCGAAGCGCCGCTGCCAGCCACCCTTGAGGTTGAAGTATTTGCCGCCGGTGGAATGCCTGCCGTAGTAGGGGCCGTCCCCACTGAGCTTGATGAATCTGGATCTGAAACATCAAGCATGCCCGCAGCAGATGCAGCCGCGCAGGAAAGTCAGATGAGTTCGGTCATGGGCGGGGCAGCAGAAAGCAGCGGCCTTGCCGCCGTAACAGACGCAAAGACGCCGGCGGACGAAACCCAGACTTTTGAAATGTTCGCTCAGGCAACCCAGATTCTAACATCAACCGCTTCGCCTGAACCATCATCCACACCTACAACTGAGCCAACGCCTCAAGTTGAGCAAAGTACTGCCCGCAATGCCGCCGCTGCAACAGAGGCTGCCGAAGGGGAATCACAGCAAAGTGTCGCTTACCAGCAAGCGGAATCAAGCACCCCTTCAGTCATCGGTATCATATTTCTGACTGGCGGCGCCCTGCTGATGCTCGTGGCGATTGTAATTTTTCTACGCAGTCATAATGCCAGCTAATTGAGACAAAATGCGCGGCACTAGGCAATAAACACGCGCTCGCCAACAGATTCCGTCAAGTCGTACAGCTCGAAGCTCATCTCTGAAAGACGCAGCACACCATAAGTATGTGAAGTAGCGCGCACATTATGGAATGTGTAGATCGAGCCGGGATTAATCACGCAGCCGCGATCAACTTTCATAAATAACGGCACATGGGTATGCCCGGTCACCAGCACAGTTGCGTTCAGCGATGAAAGCATCATATTCAGCAAAGTGGCCGAAATATGATCACGGTACAGCCCCCACAGGTTGTTTCCCGGCTTGCCGTGGCACATAAAGATAGTATGGTTCTCGTAGCTGCCGCGCCATTCCAATGGTAAAGATTTCAGATAGTCTTTGTTTTCGGGATCAAGCGTATAGTTCCAGTCGTCGTGGTTTCCACGAACGGTAGGAATATTGCGCTTCCTGATCAGTTCAACAACGCTGTCTGGTTGAGGTCCCCGCCCCACCAGATCTCCAGCACAAACAATAATATCGGCGCGGTGAAAATTATCTAAGCGCTCCAGTGCAATCTGTAGCGCGGCGTAATCGCCGTGTATATCGGAAATAACACCTATGTCCATCCTGTGAATCCTAAGGGTGTCGAATTGCGATTATTATACCATCGTTAAAGATCGGCTTGAATGCGCTTCTACCTGTGACTTGCTAAAGAGGGCGCATAATTTCAGGTCAACTCAACTATGCGTAATCAGAGGGCATGTGCTATGATCACAGCCATTCGTTTCCTAAAAGCAGTCTTTTCCCATTCACCGATGACGCAGATTTTGTTGGTTCGCCATGCCGTCAATGATTTCGTAAAGACGGGTAAATTAGCCGGATGGACGCCTGAAGTGCATCTCAATGATGAGGGCGTAGCGCAGGCCAAAGCATTAGGAGATAGATTGGCCAATACGCCAATCAATCAAATTTATGCCAGCCCGCTGGAGCGCACGATGGAGACCGCGCAAGCCATACAGGCGTATCATCCCGCGCTTGAAATCAGGGCGGAACGCGGCATCGGCGAAGTAAACTATGGCGACTGGCAGGGCAAAGCAATTAGCACGCTTCAAGGTCGCAAAATGTGGCAGTTAGTGCAGGAAACACCGTCACGCGCCGTCTTTCCAAATGGCGAAGCCATGCGTGATGTGCAAGATCGCGCGGTGAACACCGTCGAACGCTTAGCAGCAGCGCACCCCCGCGAACGCATCGTCATCGTTTCACATGCGGATGTCATTAAGATGGTGCTGGCCCATTATCTGGGGATGCATCTCGATGTTTTTCAGAGAATTGTGATTTCGCCTGCGTCAATCAGCATGCTTTCGCTCGGTTTTGGCAGGCCTTATATTGCGGCAATGAATGATACAGCTCACCTTTTACATTTAGAACAGGAACGCAAAGCAGCTGCTGCTGCGCCGCGTTAATGACACGGATATAAGATCACCACTATGTCAGGCAGCGAAATAGAACTGAACCCCGTAGATTTCATCACCGTCGGCACTGTTGGCCCGAAAGGTCAGCGCGTCTTTCACTTGCAAGCAGGTAAAGAAGACGAACTAGTGACGCTGATCATCGAAAAAGAGCAGGCGCGCGCGCTCAGCGAGGCAATCCGCGAGTTGATTGACGATCTCTCCAATCGCTATCCTGATCGTTCGCCTTCCAGCCCCAGCGAATCGAGCCTTGAACTGCGCGATCCTGTTGAGCCGTTATTTCGGGTGTCGCAAATGGGATTGGGCTACGACGAAGATCGAGACCTGATCGTGCTGGTTGCGCAGGAGTTGGTTCGCCTCTCAGACGACGAAGAAGAAGCAGAAGAAGCAGAAGCTTTCCCTGATCCGGAAAGCCCTGAGCCCGGTATCGTGCGGTTGTGGTGTAACCGCGCTCAAATGCGCGCACTCTCAGATCAGGCCATCAGTATCGTGCGCTCAGGTCGCCCCGATCCCCGCCAGAACGGTCGCCTAGTCTATTACTGGACCTAACTTCATGGCAGACCCGCAGAATAGTGACGGGTTAATTCCTCTCTCCAGCGAGCAAGCGCTGGAAATTCTTGAGCATGGAGAGATTGATCAGGATTATGGGATGCTGCGTTGGAGTTCCAATTATGCGTTTCTCGTCGGCATTACCCTGAAAGACATCACCCTCACCGCCGTATACAAGCCGCAAAAAGGCGAGCGCCCGCTGTGGGATTTTCCCGATGGCACGCTGTGCTACCGCGAATATGCCAGCTATCTCACCTCTGAAGCCCTTGGCTGGCAGATCGTCCCGCCAACAGTGCTTCGCAGCGGCAAACATGGCGTCGGCAGCTTCCAATTGTTCGTTGACCATGACGCCGATCAGCATTACTTCACTTTTGATCCAGGCATAAAATCGCAGCTGGCAAAGATGGCGGCGTTTGATTATCTGGTCAACAATGCTGACCGTAAAGGTGGCCATTGTCTGCTGGATGCGCAGGAACATTTATGGGGCATTGATCACGGCATCACGTTTCATACCGCCGATAAACTGCGAACCGTGATCTGGGATTTTGCCGGCGAGCCTATTCCTGAAGAACTGCTCACAGACATCAACCGTTTACACTCCGATCTTGAAGACAGTCAGAATCCTCTGCATAAATTCTTTGACAACCTGCTAAACGCGCATGAAATTCGCGCATTTCATGCGCGAATCCGCCATTTACTGCAAACGCAAATCTACCCCATACCCGGCAGCGGCCAAAACTATCCATGGCCGCCTGTGTAAACTCCCCAATATTGTTTAATATTAAACTGTTAAATTATTAAACTGTATCGGGCATCATTCTCTAGCATCGAAGCATCAATCCCAATCGCGGTTTTCGTACCTTCAATATTTATTAAGGAGAAGATCTATGCTGCATTTCAAACGTTCTTTGTTACTTGTCGCCAGCGCCCTACTGCTGATCACCGGCAGCGCATTGGCACAGGACGATGAGGGATTCTCGCTCACCGTCCTGCATACAAACGACGAACATGCCCACCATGATCCAAATTCTGCTGGTGATGGCGGTCAAGCGCGTCTAGCAACTGTCGTAGATATGATCCGCGCGTCCGATCCTAACGTGCTGCTGGTAGATGGTGGCGACCGCTTCACTGGCACGTTGTATCATCAGCAGTTTCGCGGTCAGGACAACGCCCAACTGATGAATCTGATTGGCTATGATGTGATGTCACTGGGCAATCATGAATTTGATGATGGCTCAGAAACGCTGGCCGCCTTTATCAATGCGCTCAATTTCCCGGTCGTTTCCGCCAATATCACCACCCCTGAAGGCGATCCGCTGAGCAGCTTGCTCGCGCCTTATGTCATTCTGGACGTAAATGGCACGCAGATCGGCGTGATCGGCCTGACCACCTCCGAAGTGCCTGAACTTTCATCGCCCCCTGAAGGTATGCTTTTCGACGGTGACTATGCCGGTGTCGTGAACGCCATCACCGCTGAATTAGCCGGACAGGGTGTGAATAAAATTCTGCTGCTCACCCACATCGGCTACGACGCAGACATTGCGCTTGCCCCTTCGCTCGCAGGCGTTGATGCCATCATCGGTGGGCACACCAATACCCTGCTAAGCAATGTCTATAAT
This sequence comes from Anaerolineae bacterium, assembly GCA_014879665.1. Classification (GTDB taxonomy): domain Bacteria; phylum Chloroflexota; class Anaerolineae; order Aggregatilineales; family Phototrophicaceae; genus Flexifilum. Next base: position 10,095 of record JACSRP010000222.1, read on the forward strand.
GCCGCCGGCGAAAATACCTATCCCGCAGAGCTGACCAGCGCGGCTGGCGAGCCTATCGTAGTCGTTCAGGCAGGCGGCGGCGATGGCCTGTATCTTGGCGATCTCAATCTCAGCTTCGACGGCGCAGGCATCCTCAGCGATTGGGGCGGCGACGTCATCTTGCTCAGCCGTTTCATCGCCCCTCGCCCGGATGTTGAAGCGCTGCTGGCAGAATTTGCTGCCCCGATTGAAGCCCTGCGCGAAACACCCGTCGGCGATACGCAGGTCTTTCTGGTCGGTGATCGTTCAGTTTGCCGCGCCGCTGAGTGCAATCTTGGCAACCTGATTACCGATGCGCTGCGCTGGCATTCTGGAGCGCAAATCGCCATCACCAACGGCGGTGGCATCCGCAGCAATATTCCCGTTACCTCTGAAATACCCGCCGACCTCGTATTTGCCGAACCGTACACGGTGACACTCGGCGATGTATTGACGGTGCTGCCATTTGGCAATCTGGTCGCCACGCTGGAGCTAAACGGTGCAGACATCGTCACAGCGCTAGAAAATGGTCTCTCGCAGATTGAGAGCGGCGCTGGCCGCTTCCCGCAGGTTTCCGGCCTACACTACACCTATGATCCCGCCGCCGAACCCGGCAGTCGCATCGTCAGCGTTGAAGTTGAAAGCGAAGATGGCAGCTACGCGCCGCTTGACGAAGCCGCCGTTTATTCCATCGCGACCAATGATTTCATGCGCCGCGGCGGCGACGGTTATACAGTATTAGCCGAAAATGCCATCAATCCCTACGATTTCGGCACGCCAATGGATCAGGTTGTCGCTGATTACATCGTTGCCTTTGCCCCGATCAACCCGCAGGTTGAAGGCCGCATTACGGCCGCCGGACAATAGCCTTTATCAAACTTATACACAATGCGGGGCGTAGAAACTACGCCCCGCACATCTATCATGTTGGCTCAAATGCTTAATCCTCATTCATAACCATTTACGTTTATGATTTTCGCCCTCAGTTACCATTACAATCAAAATGGTAGTGAGTTATTTTGCATCACCGGTCAGGGAGGTTTGTGTGGCGAGCGATCATGCGCGTGAACTGCGTCAGCAGGGAATCGCTGCGGCAAAAGCGGGGCGTAAGGATGAAGCGCGACAATTTTTGCAGCAGTCTATTCGCATAGAACCCGACAGCGAAGCCGCATGGTTATGGCTGGCAAGCGTTGCCCGCGACCAGCGCGAACGACAATTTTGCTTGCAGAAAATTCTGGAGATCAATCCCGGTAATTCGCAGGCGCGACAGGCGCTAGCAGCCATTGATCCATCGGCTGCACCGCCTGTACCGGATGCGCCGCAGCAAATGCCGCGCGGCATTAAGCCGATCCAGCGTGCACCCGCCCGGCCAGAAAATCCCTTTGAGACTGCTTCCGGCGCCCCGTTTACCGAAACAGTGGAAGAAGCGCCAAAGCCGCAGCCAACCCTGCCAACAGGGAGTGCATCGCGGGGTCATTCTGAAGCGGACATTTTGAACCAGCCGCCCGGCGTGCCCATGCCTTCAGCAGATCGTATTGCCGAAGCGCAGCAGCAGGCCGAAGGCATGATCCGTGAATTTCAGCAGCCGCTGCCTTCAGATATCAAGTGGGTGCATAAAACTAAACGCCGCGCCGGTGAGGGTGATGTAAATGTGCTGCGCGCGCAAATCGCCGGTGGCATCCTCGGCTTTGCCATCATTCTCTTAATCCTTGGCGGCGTCGTGCTGGCGACCAACGCCGATGCCCAGTACATCGTCTTTGGCCCATCCGCCACTCCATCCCCCTCGCCCACCATCACGCCGACCAACACACCCGGCGTAACGCCAACGCCATCCCCAGTTCCCGTCCGTGAGTTCACGTCAACGCCGGTTCCTCCGGCCAATCTTGTCCCCGCCAATCCCTTTGTCCCCCTGCAAGCGACAGATATCTACCCGCCGGTACGGGAAGGCAATGTGCTTGAAAGCGCGGTGAATATTATGAATCGCGGCAATTTCGACCTTGCCATTCCCACCTTTCGCGCCGAGCGTGAAACGCGCGACAGCTCAACCTTCTCGCCTAATGCTTTCTACTATGAGGCATTGGCACATGCTGAGTCTGGAGATTTTGCCGATGCGTTTGAAGTTTTGGACGCCGCCAACGAACTCATGACTGGCCGCACGCCCAACAACGAACGCGCGCTGATCCAGAGTGGCTATGCGCAGGTTTACTGGAAAGCTGCGCAGGAACGAATCGCCGGGGGCAGCATCACCGGGCAGACCATCGAAGACCTGATCAATGCCGTCGAAAACGCCGAAATCGCAGCCCTCAACGATCCCCGTTTAGCCGATCCGTATCTGGTATTGGCGCAAATTTCCGAAGCAGATCGCGGCTCGTCACAGCTAACCCTGCTGCTTCCCGAAGAAGACCGTTTACTCGCAGAATCGCAGCTTGAGTTATTCGAAACTGACCGGCGCCTGCGCGATGCCATAGACATCCTTGATGAGGCGCTGCTGGTAGATCAACTGAGCAATAACACCCGCCTGTTAATTGAAAAGGGCAAGGTGGCTTTCGGGCGTGGCAATTTTGGCGAAGCCGGCTATCAAGCCTATCTCGCCCTGTTCGTTGACCCCACCATCGAAGAAGCCTATCGTCTGGCGATCCTATCATCGCTTGCACAGAATAAGCCAGGCGATGCGGTTATGCAAGCCAACACCTACACCTTCTACTATCCCGGAAGTTCGACCGCCTATCGCTTATTGGGTGATGCCCGTCTGGCTGAAGGCAACCCCGATCTGGCGCTGGTGGCTTATTCGCAGGCCGCGCAGGGTGGCATGCCTTCCGAGCAGGCATCCGCGTTGCAGGCGCGCGCGCAGTTGTTGACCAGCATGGGCGATTACAGCGCCGCCCGCGAAGATCTGACCGCGGCGCTCAGGTTAGACAATCAGCCTGCGATACACGCCGCTCGCTTGGTCGCTGCGTTGAATGAAGGCCGCTATTCCATCGCGCAGGACGACATTGACGCGCTGCGACGAACTGATTTTCTGCCGGAAAATACGCTCAACCTGCTTGAAGGGCGAGTTCTGATTGACGGCGCATCCGGCAGCGCCAATGCGCCAGAATGCGATGACGATGCTGCAGCCGCCTTCTCCCGCGCGCTCACCCTGCTCAATCCGTTGACCCTGAGCGGCACCGTCGAAAACCGCGCACTGGCGAATGAATACCTTGCCCGCGCGCACTACTGCCTTGGCGATCTGGATTCGGCTTACAATGCAATCCTACAGGCCATGAATGCGTCGGAAACTCCGGGCCGTCATTACTGGCGCGCGCGTATTTCTGAGGAACTCGGAAACAACTGGCAGGCCGCGCGTGATTATGAATGGCTGCTATCGTGGAGTGGTGTCGCCCCAATCGCCATACCTGAAGATGCTACGGCGCGGTTGGCGGAGCTTCCCGGGGTAGCCCGTAGGCCGATCCTTGAGGCAGCCCCTGAGAGCGAAGGTTCGTGAGAAATTCATGGATCACCACATCAGGGTGATGATAGCAGCGATCTGAATCAAACCGCTGGATATGAACTAGGCCATTGGCACGCATCAGGGCGTCGCGCGCGTCGTTGCTCGTCTGTGTGTGCCATGGGCCGTCCACTTCCAACATGCCCCAGCGCCCGCCCTCAAAAATCAGGAAGTCTACTTCGCGGCTCTGTCGCCCTTTTTCTATGTTCAAGCGCGCTTTAGTCGGCGGCAGATACACTATGTTTGCATGTTCCAGCGCGCGGGCGATACGCACCTCAGTTTTTGAGCGAAAGACCATCCCCTTGTAGGGAATCGAGCGATAGCTGCTTTCGCTCAATTGTGTGCCTGCATTCCCGCTGCTGCTGCTGCGTGGGAGATGCTTTAATGCGTTGTTTACGCGATCAATGCCTCTGTCCAGCCGCCGCACAATGAACTTTACGCTTTCTACCCGCTCGCGCTCAAGAACCACATACAACAGCAAAATGCCGACGAAGAACGGCGTTAGTCTCGCCGCCCAGCCGGGAAAAATTCCGATAATGTCCAGAATTGAGATGCCAATACTAATCCCGGCTATCGCGCCCAGCAGTAGGCTAACAATACGATCTCGCTGTGTTCCGTTCACAGATATATCACGTCCGTTTACATAATCGTTGCAACTGTATTAACGCAATTTCAAGCGATGCGTTTGCGCTAAGTTTACACGATAATTATAGGCAGCAGTACGGCAGCAGACTAAACCGTCTCAATCCTGTTCAAAGCGCGTACCCAGTGCCGCGGGGGGTTCGGATCGCAGGAAGTTTCGCGTCCACTTTTGTAGTGGGCGCGGCATAATGCTCAACAGACGGTCAATAGCGCCGCTGCTCACCAGTATCAGCGTGGCGATCATCAGCATCCATGGCAGCATATTTAGCAGTACCAGCGGAATCTGAATATCCGGGCTGCGCTGAATCGCCGAGGCCAGCGCGCGTAGAATGGCGAAAAGATACGCGCCAAGCACCACACGGAAGGGATTCCATCCGCCAAAGATAACAATCGCCAGCGCGATCCAGCCTTCCCCGCGCATTGCCGGCGGTGTCGTCCAGCCCGGCTTGATAGCCAGCGAAAAGGCCGCGCCGCCCAGCCCGACCAATGCCCCGCCAATGATCGTGTAAACATAGCGCATCCGGTTCACATTTGTACCCCGCGCAAATGCAGTCGCAGGGCGTTCACCCACTGCGCGCAGCGCCAGCCCGCCCCGTGTGTGATACATCCACCACCAGATCACAAAAATCAAAATGTAGCTGACGTATACAATTGCTGGCTGTTGAAACAATATCGGGCCAACCACCGGCACATCGGCCAGCAGCGGAATATTCAGCTTGGTCATCGGCGGCACGCGCTGCCCGGCCAGGTCCTGCCCCAAAAACTGCGCTATATCCGCGCACAACAGCGTGAGCACAAAGCCAACCGCTACCATATCTTGGCGCAGCTCAATATTCGCGGCCACCACAATCAAAGCGATGATCGCGCCAACCAGCATCGCCGCTGCACAGCCAACCAGTAGATTCCCGGAAGCCAGCGCCGCCGCAAAACCGGCCATCGCCGCAAGCTGCAAGCTGCCATCCAGTGAAAGGTTAGTCACGCCCGAACGCTCGCTGATTGTCTCGCCCAGACCGGCGATCACTAATGGCGTTGCATTGGCAATGATGCTGTTCAGAATATTGATCAGTTCACTATTCACCGGAAGCCGCCTTTGAATCAGATACGAGTGGTTGAACGTCAAGTGGGGAGGCGGGAGGCGCCGCTGAAGCCCGACGGCGCTCGAATAATCGCTGCCGCAGTCCGTTGAATAACAGCATAGACAGCACCAGAATGCCTTGCAGCACCCCGGCCAGCGAAGAATCCAGTTGTAAAGACACTCGCAATCGCGTGCTGCCCGAAAGGATGGCCGCGAAGATGAAAGCCACAATCGGCGTCCAGAGGGCATTCATGCCGGTCAGCAGCACCAACAGCAGTCCCAGAAAGCCAATACCGCCAGACACGTTGGGGCGCAGGCTGTCGTAGGTGAACAGCACCCGGTATGCGCCAGCCACCCCCGCCAGCATGCCGCAGGCCATCAAAGCCGTCAGGGTTGTGCGGGTTGTTGGCACGCCAAGCAGCAGCGCCGATTTTGCATTTTTGCCAGTCGCCTTCAACTGCAAACCCCAGCGGGTGCCTCGCAGCAGCAAATACACCGCGATAATAGCCGCAAACGTGAGAATCAGGGTGAATAAACTCACCGGAAACTGTGAACTCATCGGATGCAGCAGCGCGTAATCCGAAAAAGGCTGTGTAGCCTGCGCGCTGCCGCCTTCAGGAGGCTGCCACGGCCCGGCAATCAGGTAAATCGAATACACGCTGATGATAGCGTTCAGGCCAACGCCGCCAAATATTTCATGAACCCCGAATCGTATTTTTAGAATCCCGATCAGCAAGCCCCACAGCGCCCCGCCAGCTGTTGCCAGCAGCAGTTCCAGAGGAATCTGAATCTCGTTCGGCAAAACAAAGGTGCGCGCCGCCCAACTTGCTGCCAGCGCCCCGGCCACAATCTGCCCCTCAACGCCGATATTCCATAATCCGGCAGTGAAGGTAATGATCAACCCCATGCTGCACAGCGCCAGCGGGATCCAGAAATTGAATACCCCGGCAGTTGCCTCGGAATTCCGAAAGGCGCCTTGCCAGATATGGCCAAAGACTTCAATCGGATTTTCTCCTACTAGCAGCACCAGTACCGAAGTCGCTAGCAAGGACGCACCAATCGAAAGCAGCACAAATAAAACACGGATAGTCTTAGGCTGACTCACGCAACTGCCCCTCCGATCAAGCGGCCAAGCTGGTCAATTGTCATCCCGGCAGTATTGGTAATTTCATAAGTTCGCCCTGCAAAGCACACAATAATGCGGTCGCTGTAGGCCACTACTTCATCCAGATCAGGAGAGGTGAACAAGATTGCCGCGCCCTCTTTGCGGCGTGCTAACAGCTGCTCCCAGATATAGCGCGCCGAGTCTACATCCAGCCCACGTGTGGGCTGTTCCAGCGCCAGTATGCTCGGCTGATCCGGCAGCAGCGCCATTAAAAATCGCTGCTGGTTGCCCCCCGAAAGCTGCTGGATTTGCGATTCTGGCGCGCCACGTACATAAAAACGTTCAATTTGACCTTCAGTTCGCCCGCGCTGCGCTGCCCAATCTATGATCGCGCCGGTTTGTGTCAGCACCAGATGCTCGGTCAGCGTCAGCCCTGAGATCAATCCTTCTTCTACGCGCCCCGCGGAAGAAAACACCACACCATTAGCGCGGAAAGCACGATACCGTTTGCCAGTCAGGTCTTGCCCGTTCAGCAGAATATGCCCGGCAGAAGGGCGAACCAGCCCGGCGCAAGCGCGTAAGATCAGTTCCTGCCCGCTGCCATCCAGCCCCGCAAAGCCGATCACTTCCCCATGTCGTACATCAAGCGTAAACTTCTCAACTGCGACTCGCTTATCGCGTAAAGTCACCCCGTCAAGACGCAGAGCCGTATCTCCGAGCGTCACATTCTCACGGGCTTGTGGGGTTAGCGCCTGCCCGAACATCAGCTCCACCAACTCGGCTGTGGTAGCCGGCATTTGCTTGCTGCCTACCAGCTTGCCGCCGCGCAGAACCACCACTTCATCGCACAACGCGATCACATCTTCCAGTTTATGCGAAACGAGCAGCACAATCAGGCTATCTCGCACCGCCAGATCGCGCAGTGCCGCAAACAACACATCTTTCTGTTCGGAAGAAATCCCGGTAGTCGGCTCATCCAGAATCAGCGCCTTTATCCCCAGATTCAACAACCGCATAATTTCAAGCTGCTGCCGCTGGCCAATACTCAAGCGCGACACCACCTGATCCGGATCGAGATCGAAGCCAAACGAGTCCGCCTGCTCGCGAATGCGCTTTGCAGCCTCTCGATTGCTCAGCCGCCTGCCCTGTACCTGACCATAGACAAAATTTTCAAGCACCGTGAACGGCGAAACATCCAGCGGGTCTTGCTGCAGCATTCCGATTCCAGCTTCAATCGCCTTCAACGGATTTCCTGCACGAAGCGGCGAGCCATCAATCAAAATTTCGCCGGAGTCAGCGGGCTGATATCCTGACAAAATCTTCATCAGCGTAGATTTACCAGCGCCATTTTCCCCGAGGATTCCGACGATCTGGCCGCCCCTCAAAGTCAGGCTGATGTCTTGATTGGCGCGAACCTTGCCGAAGGTCTTATTGATATGTTGAAGTTCAAGATTCATGTTTCTGAAAACCCGGTCATTCGACTGGTTGCGGGCTAAACGGTGTTTTGAATCGCTGATCCGTACCGCCCTAACTGCCGCGCAAAAGAAATAAAGAAGGGGTGCTTTTCACACCCCCTCAATTGCCCCGATCTGTCAGTGGGCAGTACCGCTACTCACTCGCACCCACCATGCCATCCAACAACTGCGGCAGATACCATACGTCTAGAATTTCTACTAACTGTCCTTGAGCCGCCAGTTCAGCACCATCCTGCAAGCTCAATGGGCCAGACCACAGCGCGAAACTATCCGGCACAAATGGGTTGGTTGCATAACCGGCCAGATCAGCAATAAACTGGTTTAGCGTATCAGCATTCTCGCCAAGAGCATCACCCGGCAAAAAGCCGACGGCGGAGGTATCAGGGTTGTTGATGTCTGACCAGTCCGGCTCCTGCCAATCCCACGAAGGCATCCATCCGCCCGACTGAACTAATTGAACAATGCGTACATAGTCCGGTCCCCAGTTGAAGAAAGGTACCCCGAGGCAAACTTCCGGGCCTTGTGCGCAAGCCTCGCGATAGTCGTAAGGAACCGCGAACACATTTTCGCCGTTCGCCGCCCGCTGCGCTGCGATCTGAATGACTTCTGGCGTATCAATACCCGAAATGACCACATCCGCGCCGCTGTCAAAGAAAGTGTTGGTTTCGGCCGTGGGATCCAGCGTTACGCCGGGAATATTGAACCAGAAGCCGATCCATGTCACCGTGAAGGTCAAATCTTCCGGGTTGCCACCGTCTAGTTCATAGCAAAAGCGCGCACCCAGATAAGCTGATGCGGCAAGACGGCGGGTTTCCCCGTTGATCAACGGGCCAAGATACCCAATATTGCCCGTTTCTGTGGTCAAACCAGCAGCACAACCCGCAACGAGCTTCATCCACTCAATCTGCCCCATCACATTGCCAACATTCGGCGGCGCTTCGCCGGTGAGCACATCATCACCAGAAACATTGATGAAGGTCACATCTGGGAATGCTGCCGCAACGGTGGCTGTATCTTCTTCAAATGCATCCGATGTTGTGAAAACAACTTGTGCGCCTTCGTCAACCATATTCTGCACCACGTCGTGCAGCGTGGTTTCCGGGGCATCCGCAGGGTTCAAACTGGGGAAGAACACCATGCGCGCTCCGGGAATGCTTGCTTCGACATAATGCCCTGCCTCAAAATGCGCTTGACTCCAACCATGATCACTTTCCGGGCCAACGAGGATAACGCCAAAAACAAACTCTTCCTGTGCAGCCAATGGCGCAACAGCCAGCAGCAAGAGTACGGAAACAGTCATGCACAAAATCAATCTGCGGATCATTTTGCCTCCAGCATTGGGTAGATGGACATTCGTGAGTTTAGCGCAAGATTAATCCCTCACAAAATTACGAAACAATATCTTAATACAATGTATCTATGGTTTGATTCTCGTTATGCTTAGCTCAAGGATGTACAGGATCAAAATGTGGTATTCTTTCGATTAGTTTTCCTGAATACTTATGTACTTGTGAAGGCAGGCGAATGTCAGAGATTAGTTTGAGAGAGTATCTTTCAGATCTCGACCGGCTTCTGAATCAGCACGCCGCAGACGACGTTATCCTGCACAGCCGCCATATTCTCCAGTATTACCCTAAGATTGTTGACGCTTATCGTTTTCTGGGGCGCGCGTTGATTCTCAATGGACGCTGGGATGAGGCTGAGGCTGCCCTGCGCCGCGTCATCGCCGTAATTCCCGATGATTATCACGCGCATGTAGGCCTCAGCGAAATTTATGATCGCAATCGCCGCGGTGCTGAGGCCATCTGGCATCTTGAGCGCGCATTAGAACAGAACCCGAATCAATCCGAGTTGATTACCGCGCTGCGTTCGCTCTATAAACGCTATCGCAACATTGATCAGGCCAAAGTGCCCATGACCGCCGGGGCAGTTGCCCGGCAGGCGATGGCGAATCAATCCTATGAACAGGCCATCGAAACTTTACGCAGCGCGCTAGTGCGCCACAAAGATCGCATTGACCTGCGGTTATTGCTGGCCGAAAGCCTATGGGCGGGCAGCGATCCCGTCGAATCTGCGGAAGCAGCAATGGATGTGCTGGAGTCGCTGCCAGACTGTCTTTCGGCTAACGCCATCATGACCCGTCTCTGGCTTCAGGAAGGCCGTTCGTCAGATGCACAGCGCTACCTGAACCGGGTCGAAGCAGTGGCCCCTTATCTCGCAGTTGAAATAGCCACTAACCGTCCTGTAGATGATGACGCCTTCCACATTGAAAAACTGGATGTAAAGCGGTCAGCTCAGGCGGAACTTGCACTCAACCGCCCCGACTGGTTACAGGATATTTCGCCAGAATCAGCAGCAGCACAGGCAGCCGCCGAGGAATGGTCATCATGGTCACCGGCAGAAAGCGGGCTGCTTGCAGCGACGGGCACAGCCTCCAAACAGGACGATCCCGCCCCTGAGTGGCCGCCAGACGCGCAAACTGCCGAACAATCAGCGGTATCGTTATTCGAATTTGAACAGGAATCCGACGTGCTAGTCGAAGGCGATTCCGACAGTGATCTGCCGGAGTGGATGAACGCGCCCACCATGCAGGTACCGCTGTCCCAGCTTCAAGCAGCGTCGGCTGAACTATCCGAAGAAGATGATGAGCTAAGCTGGCTGCAGGCCGCCGAAAACGCGCTGACAGATGATGAAATACCTTCCGATGAACTCTTGTTTGGCGTTTCCGATGAACTCGCCGCTCAAGCTGAATCTAATGGCATGGATTGGTTGAAAGATTTTGAGGAAGACGATGCAGCCAGCGCCGCAGAGTCTGCTGAAATACCGGACTGGATGATAGACGATCCGCTCCCGGTGCGATCTATTCCTACACCTGATCTCACCGACGCTCCCTTGCCTGAACTGGCACAGGATTTTGACTGGGCAGCTAACGATCAATTTCTGGATGAAGCGCTGGGTATCGAAAATTTGGCGTCCGGCGCCCCTGCACCAGCGGAAGAATCCCCCGCCACGATTGAAGAGCTTGACTGGTTCGCTGGCGAAACTACACTCGCCCAATCAACTGAAGAATCGCCTGCCGATACGACCTCTAATCTCGGTCTCACCGATATCTTTAATGATCCGGGTTTCGATCCCTTCGCCGCATCGCCAGAGACACCCTATGATCCTTATGCCGAAACCGCGCCGGAAACAGGTGAACCGGTTGAAATTGTAGCCGAAGATGATGAATGGCTGGATCAGGTGTCCAACGAGTCTGCCGGGGTGCCAGGGCCGAAACGCGGTCTAACCTCACTGCTGAAAGATGCCAATTTCGATTGGATGAACGAGGAAACCAGCACGGAGCTACCTTCCGCGGTGGATCAAACCATGGATGATTGGACGAAGCAGTTTGATCCAGCACCTGAAAAAGCTGATGATAATCCCGCATGGTTAGGCACAATCGAATCGGCTGAAACCCTCGACATGGCGCAGCAGCCCGATCTACAAAATGAAGCCGGACTCACGCCCCCGATTCAGGAAGCCTCCCCCACTGAAATCATCAATCCGTCTGCCTTACAGAGTGAAACGGCCTCGTCATCGCCATCTGATGACTTCGACTGGGCCAATGTCGAAGAAATTCCTGCTAGCGAAGGCCTAGACGAGAGTGCCTATCCCGCGCTTGATGTTCTTCTAGGTACTGGTGCTGCGGCAGCCTCCGTAGACAACATCCTATCCGACGATGAATCGCCTGTTGAAGCAGAGCCGATTTCTGAATCCGATCTTGATTGGCTGAGTGAAGTGGGCGTGACGGTTGAAGAATCACAGGCTGGCGAATCCGTAACCGCGAGCGAGGAAGAATTAGCCGCTTTATTTGGCGGCGCTGATAATCAACCTCAACCAGAAGCCGGCGAATCCGAACTTGATTGGCTCGGCGAACTCGATTCTACACTCACCGAACAGCTCGAAGCCGAATCCTCCGCGGATCGTGAAGACGATCTCGAAGCGCTG
>JACSRP010000072.1 GCA_014879665.1 Anaerolineae bacterium
ATGTCGCTTATGAACGACTGACGCTGTATGAGCGCTGGCTGCACGGCGGGCATTGGATGAGCGTTGAAATTGGCGCAGTGTTTCTGAATCATCTGCTGCTGGGTGCGGGCGTGCCGCTGGTTGCCGAAGATGACGGGCATGTGATTGGCTACGCTGAAGCCTATCATTCGCTGGAAGGTGAACCTATAGGCGCGAACCTGCACATTGAACAGTTGATCGGCAGCGACGATGAGACGAGACGGGCGCTGTTGAACGAGATTGGCAAACGGGCGAGCAGCGCGAAGATCAACAGGATTACGATTGCGCTTCCGGGAAATATTGAGCTTCCAGAAGGCGTTAAGACCACGAAGATCGCTTCGGTGTCGCGCTACAGCTTAGCGCCGCGCAGCGGGCAGGTATTCTTCCGTGTGACCGATCTGCCCGATGCCGCCGCTTCACAAATTCAAGGTTGGTCAATGCCGGTGGGGCGTTTGACCAGCGCGCGCCACCAGTGGGAAATGGTGATGCCGCGCCTGTTTGAGACTATTCCGGAAGTTGCCGCTAACCGCCACGCGCGGATTAAGGTGTCGGCGGGTGGTTCTGAGGCGTTGGTGTATGTAACGGCGCGTTTGTATGATCCACGTTCGGCTGAGGTGGCGATCTGGACGCCAAAGGCGCTGCAACCACCCATCATCAGCGCAGTACGGGAGTGGGCAGGCAGCGAAGGATTCCGCAGCCTGTGGCTGCTGGTTCCTGAAAGCGCGGTAGAGGCGCTTGGCCCGGATGCCGAAGCGGATGGTTATACGCTGGAGACGCATATGCTGGAATGGTAGCGGGCTTGAGAACCCCTACCCCTCAACCCTCTCCTCAACGCATTGGCGAGGGGAAGCTAAACGCAGGGAGTGGAGCAGTAGTTTCTATGAAATTGCAGGTTTAGGCGACGCTGGCGGGTCACAGGATGCCGAAGCGGACGTATGTGGCAACCCTGTGCGGTCAATTTCGCGCTACAATTTGCCCTCTCGAGAAAAAAGCACAGCGGAATAAAATTCATGGCGACGATCAGGCAAGTGACCGAGATACCCGGCCCGAAGAGCCGCGCGATGGTGGCACGACGCGAGGCGGCAACCCCGCGGGGCGCGGCCAAAGCGACGACGATTGCGATTGAGCGCGCGGAGGGGGCGGTTGTCACCGATGTGGATGGCAACGTTTACCTCGATTTTGCCGGAGGAATCGGGGTGCTGGCGGTGGGGCATTGCCCGCCGAACGTGGTGAACGCGATCAAGGATCAGGCTGAGAAGCTGATTCACATGTGCGCGATTGTTGCTACGTATGAACCGTATGTGCAGGTGGCGGAACTGCTGAACGAAGTTACTCCGGGAAATTTTCAGAAGAAAACAGTGCTGCTGAACAGCGGTTCAGAGGCGAATGAAGCGGCGATCAGCATTGCGCGGAGCTACACCGGGCGGCAGGGCGTGATCGTGTTTGAGAATGCGTATCATGGGCGCACTAACCTGACGCTGGCGATGACCAGCAAATACGCGCTGTTTAAGAAGGGTTTCGGGCCATTTGCGCCGGAAATTTACCGCCTGCCGTTCCCGTATTTGTATCGCCGCCCGGAAGCGATGACCGAGGAACAATATATTGACGACATGATCGCGCGGTTGGAACACGCGATGATCGCGCAGATCGATCCGGAATCGGTGGCGGCGATTGTGATTGAAACAGTACAGGGCGAAGGCGGATTCATCCCCACGCCGCCGCGCTTCCTGCAAAAGATACGCGATCTGTGTACGCAGCATGGAATCGTAATGATTTCGGACGAGGTACAGTGCGGATTCGGGCGCACCGGGCGGATGTTTGCGGTGGAGCATTACGGGATCGCGCCGGATTTGATTGTGATGGCTAAATCGCTGGCGGCGGGTATGCCGCTGGCGGCGGTGACCGGGCGCGCGGAAATTATGGATGCGCCGCATCCGGGCGGGCTGGGCGGCACTTACAGCGGGAATCCGGTGGCCTGTGCCGCAGCGATTGAATCGATCAACATGATTCGCCAGCCGGAATTTTTGCGGCGCGCGGAAGCAGTGGGCGAACGCATTCGTAAGGCGATGACTGACTTGCAGCAGGAAGTAGAACTGATTGGCGATGTGCGCGGGCTTGGCCCGATGATACTGGTGGAGTTTGTGCTAGACCGCGATGAGAAAACCCCGGCTTCGGCGCAGCCACCGCTGATTGTGGCGGAGGCGATGAAGCACGGCGTGATTTTGATGCGCGCGGGCATTTACACCAACGGCATCCGTTTTCTGCCGCCGTTGAATATGACCGATGAGCAAATTGATGAGGCTCTGGCGGTGATTTCAGAGGCGATCCGGGTTGTGAACGCGCAGGTGTTCCCCGAACCAGCGCGGTTGATGGTGTAATGAGGGATGAGTGAAGGGCAGTTGACAGTTAAAGGAAAATTGGGCATGCCGGAGGCTCCAAGCTTCTGGCGTGCTAGAAAATAGGATACCTATTTTTCAAGTTTCTCAATTAGCGCGTTCTGGCAAAACCCGCATAATAGGCAAAAGGGAGTTACATTGAACTGGACTTACTGCTTATGAAATATCACCGCCTGATAGCGACTGGGATACTGCTAGGTTTGCTGCTAATGGCAACCGGCGCTTATGCACAAACGGCTACTGTGCTGCCCTTCGACCCACTGCCAACTTCGACCCCCGCGCCATTACAAGAAAATATCATCGTGGTGCCGCAGCAAGCAGTGGGCGCGGTGCCGGATTATGTGGCAACGACACAGGCTGCTGCCAGTGAGGCTGCCAACCTTGCCGCGCGGCTGGAGAATCAGGCGAATATTGCGTTTAACGTATTCGGGCTGTTTGAGGTGATCACGGCACTGTTCACATTGATTGTGCCAGTTGGGGCGATCATGCTGGGCGTATTTGGCTGGCAGCAGATCCGGCAGACACGGGATCAAGGCCGTGAGAATAAGGCTGAGCTTGATCGGCGTTTGGATGCTTCGAGGCGCGATCAGGATGATCGTTTTGACCAGCTTCGACAGGATATTGAACGCCGGGTAAGCGATGTTGATTCTCACCAAAAATTAGCAGAAATCCGCCTGCATGATGGGCAGCAAAAAATTGCTGAGGAACACCGCAAGCAGCAGCAGGATGATCTCCATGCGGCGCGCGATCAATTTACGGGGCAAATGGAGCGCCGGGCGGCTGAACTTTCGAAAATAGATGAGCAGATCAACAAGAATGCCGACGAGCAGCGCAGACGGCTGGAAAGCGCGGTGCTGGCGGGCGGGCTGCTGCCATTAGGTGAGCGTCAATTTCGGGCGGGTGATTTGACGGGCGCGCGCGATACCTATTTACGGGCGCTGAAACTCGATGAAGTGAACCCGATCATCCAGTATAAGCTGGGCTACGTGTACGTAAATGCCGACGACTATGATACGGCGGAACATTAT
Source organism: Anaerolineae bacterium (assembly GCA_014879665.1). Lineage (GTDB taxonomy): Bacteria > Chloroflexota > Anaerolineae > Aggregatilineales > Phototrophicaceae > Flexifilum. The sequence goes on from JACSRP010000072.1 coordinate 3,443, forward strand.
TTGCTGCGCGCGCTAGAACTTGAGCCGGACTTTGCCCCGGCAACTGCGGCGCTTGGTTTCACTTACCGGCGCATGGCAGAACGCAAAGAAAAGGCAGTCAAGCAGCAAAACGGACAGGATGATCTAGCAAAAAGCCGCCATTTGCTGGAAATTAGCGACTTATATAGCAAGGCGGAGAATTATCTGATCACCGCGCTGAAACAATCGCCCAAACTGGTTGATGAGGATAATGAGTCATGGTACGGTTCACTAGGCGGGTTATACCGCCGCCGCGGACAAATTGATCAGGCGGTAGATGCGTATCTGAACGCGGCAGCAGTGACACCGTATTCATCGTATCCTTTCGTCAATCTGGCGGTGCTGTATATGCAGATGAATGAGGGCGGGAAGATGCTGAAGACCTTCAAGAGCGCAGAGCGACTGGCGCGCGCAGAGACCATTGCCCGCGCTGATAACTATTATGGCTTTGCCGATTTATTCACCTCGCAACTGGCGCTGAAGAAAGACGCTGAAGCGGAAGAAACCTTTCAACTGGTGGTGGAACTAGCGCCATCGCGGTCTGCGCTCGGGCTGCTGCGGGATACGCTGCAAAGATTAGCCGGGGTGCTGCCGGAGCGTGCAGCCGAGATTGAGCCATATATTGCCCGCATTGACGCGGCCATTCATACAGATACCTAGAGGAACAGCAGAGGATCGGGGATGAACTCAACGCTATACAAACAGCCGCTGTGGGTGGTTGGCGATATTCACGGACATTTCGGCAAGATGAAGCGACTGCTGCAAGATGCCGGGTTGATTGACGAGAGCTTGAAGTGGGCTGGCGGGAATGCGCGATTATGGTTCATTGGCGACTTTTTTGATCGCGGGCCGGATGGCATTTCGTCGCTGGCGCTGGCGATGAAATTACAGGATGAGGCGGCAAACGCTGGCGGGTCGGTCAATTCCCTGATCGGGAATCATGAAGTAGCTATTTTGAGCGCGGCGCGATTTCCAAAGAACGATAAGCTGGTACAGGCATGGGGACGTAATGGCGGCATGCCTGATGAGCGCGAGAAATTGACGCCGGATATGATGGACTGGCTTTTGTACCTTCCGCTGATCGCGCGGGTTGAAGATTATTTATTGATTCATGCTGATGCTGGCTTTTATCCGCTGTTTGGCTCCACGCGCGATGCGGTCAATTCCAATTTCAGCGCGGCGATTCAATCCAAAGATGACAGCGCCTACGAGTACCTTATTGATGTA
>JACSRP010000032.1 GCA_014879665.1 Anaerolineae bacterium
CGCAAGATGTAAGATTAAACGATTATCTGAATCATCTATATCTAGCCCGGTTAATTCGGCAATACGATCCAGGCGATAGACCAATGTATTGCGATGAACGTCTAGATCGGCGGCGGCCCTCGCAAGGTTACCGTTGGCTTCGAAAAAGCCTGCCAGTGTGCGCATTAAGTCCCCGTGTTTGCGTAAGTCCTGCTCTACCAGATCGCCTAAGGTCTCCTGATAGAAACGGCGCATTGGCTCAAGGTTGCGTTCCTTTAACGCGAGCAGCAGTTGAAAGAGTTTGAGATCGCCATAATAGGTCGTCTGCTCACGATCTCCGAGCTGAGCGGCAATACTGACGGAGTTCCGGGCTTCGCGATAGGCTCCGCGCAGATTGGCAAGGCCATCGGCGGGGCGGCTGATACCCGCCATCACCAGACCGCCCGGCGTACGGGCAGCAAGCTGCGCGCGAACTTCCTCGATGATATGCCAAACGCGCGTAGCCTGTGCGGTATTATCCATCGGATACAAGGCAACGATCACATCCACATACTGACCAACAGCGCCATTTATTTGCCGCCGCGCCTGATCATCCTTAACCAGCGGGATGAGGGACTCCAATGGAAGATTATTGCCCTGCCCGGTTGTAGCGCGAAATACCGCCGCCACAAAGGTCGCCTGAGGGTCGAAACCAGCCTGCTGGGCGCGAGATGCCAGCATATCATCTTCAGCGGTCGTGTCGCTAAGCCACATTTGAACCCAATCACCGCGCGCCTGTTCAACAGCGGAGGCAATCGCCCGGCTTTTCGCCAGTTCAATAGCGCAAACGTCGGCGCCATAAGTCAGGACTAAATTATCGAACTCATCGAGTTTTTCGTAACTGCCCACCAATGATAGGTAGCCAGCAACACGCTTCTCCACTTTAAGTACTGTGGTATAGCCAAGCGGGCTGGGAACAATCGAGCCTTCGCTATGCGGCGCTTCACGGCTGAGCCAATTTTGAAACGCCCCATATGGCAAGCTGTTCAGCAAGGCTCTGCCGCCCGTTCCAGGGCGATGCGGCGCATTCGGATATACCTGCGCCATTAAAACGCCGGCATCATCATGCACTACAATCGGCTTTGCGGTTGCCCGCGCCAAAATTTGCAGGAAACTATTGAAATCACGATTTTCAGCGGCAAGGCGGGTAAGCTGCCGTTGAATTTCTATTGCGCGCTGCTGCATTTGCGCCTTGTGATTGATGATCAGGGTATTGACAGCCCGTTCGACACGCGGAAGGCTGCTATCTTCCGGCAGCAGCAACAGCGTGGTGCCCGTATCACTTGCCGCGACGGCAGCAGCATTTGGCGCTTCTTCCTGTACGGCAACAGCCACTACTCCCGCCTGCGAAAGGCTGCGAATTACATCGGCAAGTGTCATACGACTGTCGTAGCTGCGCAGCACATCCATAGACACCAAAGCAAGTTCACCGCCATAGATATCAGGAAAGGCGGGTGGCTGTGCGCGCACTGTGACCGCATAGGTTATTATTTGATCAGGGGATCCCGTAATCAGGGATGTACCCAGTGGAAGCGCAAATTGCAGAAGCGATTGTATAGAAACACTGTTGGCTTCAGTCATTTTCACGAAAACCTTACGCAGAGCGCAATTTCAGAGACTTTAAGTTAGCAAGTTTACGTGAATTATAATGATTTATCTGAGCAAATGGCGCATCTTTTTATAAAGAACGGCTAAACTACCTAATAAAAAAGCGGGGCAGCATGGTTTAGATGCTGTGCCCCGCTTTTTACTTTGTGGAGTCGTGACAATTACACCCGCTTAACGGCCAACCTCAGGGTTTCGCCATCAATGGACGTGTCTTTGCGCGGGTCACCCTCAGGATCAGGCGCATAGGTGGCGCGATGATAGCCATTTGCAGGCTCGCCGGTTTGCAGCGTCGCGGCCAGCGTTTCTGATTGGATGTAATCGGCAAACTGCTGAACGGCTTTTCCGAGCTTATCCGACGCGACATAGCAGATTTCGATCTGATCGCTGATGTCAAAATCAGCCTCGCGGCGCAGCGTTTGCACGCGGCGTACCACTTCACGGGCCATGCCTTCCATAATCAGGTCATCAGTCAGGCGAATATCCAGTGCGGCAACATAACCACTGTCTTCAGCCACAGCAAAACCTTCTCTTGGAAGCCGTTTCACTTCAACTTCTTCAGGCGTGGCTTCAAAGCTGGCATCTTCGAGCGTGACGGTGATATTTTCACCACGCAGCAAGTCCCCGGCATAAGCCCGAACCACCGCTAGATCACCTTCACGCAGATATTTCTGCACGCGGGGAAAGTCTTTGCCGAACTTCTTGCCCAGAACACTAGGCAACGGGTTCAGCTTATACTCTACAGCCGAGCCAGCATCTTCCAGAACTACTACCTGCTTCACATTCAATTCGCTGGCAATCAACTCTTCAAGACGCTTGACAGCGGCCACCTCAGATTGATCGCGCACGGCGAAACTGGCGGATGATAACGGTTGGCGAACGCCGATATTCACCGTTTCACGGGCAGCACGTCCCAGGCTTACTAACCGCTGCGCCAGGCGCATTTCAGCGATGAGCGACTGATTGATCAGGGTCGGGTTCGCCTCAGGAAAAAGCGTCAAATGCACGCTTGGCGGGGCATTCTTATCGGCAGACAAGGCGAGATTACGATAGATGGCGTCGGCAACGAAAGGCATAGACGGCGCCAGCAGTTTAGATACCGTGATCAGACACTCGTACAAGGTGGCATAGGCGGCCAGTTTGTCCGAGTCACTTTCGCTCTTCCAGAAGCGGCGTCGGCTTAAGCGTAGATACCAATTGCTGAGGCTATCAATGAAAGTCTGGATCGGGCGGGTAGCGCCGGGGACATCATAACTGTCAAAGGCTTCGGTGACCTGCCCCACGAGTTGATGCAGTTCTGCCAATATCCACTGATCCAGCGGATCGCGGTCAGCGACAGCGGGTGCTTGCGCCGATGGAGACCAGTTATCGAGGTTGGCATAGGTGACGAAGAAACTGTAGGTGTTCCACAACGTCAGCCAGAAATTACTGATCACCTTGCCAACTAAATCTTTAGAGAAGCGGCGTGGCTCTCCGGGGGGGCCACTGGTGAACAGATACCAGCGGAACGCATCGGCACCGTGCGAGTTCAATACGTCCCATGGATCAACAACGTTACCCTTGCTCTTGGACATCTTCTCGCCTTTTTCATCGAGGATCAAGCCAAGGCAGATCACATTTTTGAAGGATGCCTGTTCAAAGAGCATGGTACTGATGGAATGCAGCGTGTAGAACCAACCTCGCGTTTGATCAACCGCCTCGCAGATATAATCTGCAGGGAACTGCTGCTCGAACATGCCATTTTCATCGTGCGCGGGGTAGCCCCACTGCGCTATGGGCATAGCGCCGCTGTCAAACCAGACGTCAATCACTTCAGGCACACGGCGCATAGTACCACCGCGCCCGTTTGGATTCGGGAATGTAATCTCATCCACATAGGGACGATGCAAGTCTAAGCCGGTTAAATTGCGCCCTACAAGCTGGCTCAATTCAGCGACGCTGCCGACACAAAGCATATCGCCGGTCTTATCATCCACCCAGATTGGCAGGGTGGTGCCCCAGTAACGTTCACGACCTAGCGCCCAATCTTTAAGCTCGGTCAGCCAGTTGCCAAAACGTCCATCACGTACATGGCCGGGAACCCAATTTATCTGGTTATTCTCAGCGATCATCTTGTCACGGTAGTCGGTGGTGCGAATGAACCAAGTATCCCGCGCAAAGTACAACAGCGGCGTGCCGCAGCGCCAGCAAAACGGATAGGTGTGTTCATAGGTATCGGATTTATACATCAGGCCGCGGCGGCGCAGATCCCGGGAAATCTCAGGATCGGCATCTTTGACCCACATGCCGCGCCATTCCTTGACTGCATCAATAAACGCGCCTTCCGAGTTCACGGTTTGAAGGATTGGCAGGTTGTTGGCCTTGCCCACCGCCATGTCATCCACACCGAAAGCAGGGGCGATATGCACGATACCGCTGCCATCTTCGGTACTGACGAAATCACCAGCGACGACATAGGCATAGTCTTTTTCAACTGGCAAGAAGCTGTACAGCGGGCGGTAATGCTCGCCAAGCAGATCTTTGCCTTTGAATTTACGGATGATCTTGTAGTTTTCGGGCTGCTGAAGCACCTGTGCCATCCGAGATTCAGCGAGAATTAGCTGTTCGGTTTCTTCGCTATCTTTGACCGGGCCTTCAACCTGCACATAGTCCACGTTCTCGCCAATCGCCAGCGCCACATTTGCGGGCAGCGTCCACGGGGTGGTCGTCCAAACAAGAAAATAGACGCCGGGTTTATCGCGCAGCGGAAAACGTACATAGACGCTGGGATCGCGTACATCCTTGTAGCCAAGCGCAACTTCGTGACTGCTCAAGGGCGTGCCACAGCGCGCGCAGTAAGGGACAACTTTTAGCCCCTTATAGAGCAACTCTTTTTCCCAAAGCTGCTTGAGGACCCACCAGATACTTTCCATATAGTCATTGGTGAAGGTGACATAGGCCTTATCCAGATCAGTCCAATAGGCCATACGCTCGGTGAAGCGTTCCCACGCGCCAATATTACGCATTACGCTGGCGCGGCAT